>DOBT01000208.1 GCA_003503675.1 Cyanobacteria bacterium UBA8530
CTCGGACATCGCGCAGTACTCCAGCTTCCTGAAAGTCCCCATCGGCCTGAGCCTGGCACTCGGCCCCCTTTATCTCGGAGTCCAGTACTCCAACACCTTCGTTTCCACCTACGACCGCCCGGGTTACGGCCTCAGCAGCATCGAGCCTTTCCTGGGGCTGCGTCTGGAGCCGGGAGACTTTTCCTTCGCCCTGGGCGGCAGCTACCCCTTCTTCGATCCTCTCCTCCCACCGGCGGTCACCTTCGACGCGGGGGTTTCCTTCTGATGAAGAAGAAATTCAAAATTTCCGCTCTTTTCCTTCTTTTTCTCGCCGGCTGCGCGGGGCCTCCGCTGGCGCTCAACTCCGATGCCAACCTGCTCCCCCGGCCTTCCTCGGAAAGGGCGATCGCCGAAGACTTCTTCATCGACGCCTGCGACCTGAAGCCGCTGAGCGAGAACAACCGGCAGTTGCTGAGAATGCTGCGCTTCGACGGTAAATCCTACGCCCTGGTGAACGAGCCGGATCCGAACGATTCCGCCCTCGTCGTCCAAAGAATCCTTCGCTGCCAGGACGGAAAGTGGGTTCCTTTCCACCAGGGCCTGCTGCTCCCGTCCGACTCCTTCTACGACCCCGCCGGCCTCGACTCCATCCGCAAGGAAACGCCGATAATCGTCGACCTCTTCGGGGACCTCGCCATCGTGAACAACCGATTGCTGCTCATCTACTACAAGGCGAGCCTCTCGACGGGCGGAGACACCTACAACTCCTTCGTGGTTTCCCTCGATCCCAAGGAAGGGCAGTGGAAGAAGGCCTTCGACACCGTGGGGCAAGTCAACCTCATCAACCGCGACGGCGCCGTGGAAGGCGACGTCGAGCCGGCCGACGCCTACTTCCGGCGCCCCCAGGACGGGGAAAGCGTCCTGATCTTCAAATACAACCTCTACAAGGAGAAAAAAGAAATCATCGGCCAGTTCACCACCCCCCCCGGGGAGGTGAAGGCGGCCTACCTTTCCGGGGAATCCCTCACCTTCGTTTCGAAAAAGGACGACGGGCTCACCCGCTTTCTCCTCGGGAAGCAGGGAACGGCCCAGGCCTGGAAAATCGGGGACCACACCTCGGTCGTTCCTCAGGAAGGATCGGACTCCAGGATCCTGGCCGTTTCGCACGACACCGCCTTCTTCCTCTACGACAAGGCCGGCCGCCCCAACCTCGGCTGCTTCGACCTGAACAAGAATTCCGTCGACCTCCTTCCAGCGGCCAACGAAAAACTGCTCCTTTCCCCGGACCAGCCCGAGGAGTTCACTTCCACCCTGAGCGGCGGCCGCTTGTTCATCGCCTCCCCCAAGGGGCTGTTCTATCTGGATACCCTGGACCCGAACCGCATCCTCTTTTCTTTCGGGAACTTCGCGGAGGTGGGAGACAAGACCCAGTTGCTCCTCTGCGGGGTGGACAAGGTGGCGGGCTCTCTGGCCATCGCCACCAGCAACGAGGACCAGAGCATGACCCTTTTCTTCTCCAGGCCGCGCTAGCATGCATCAAACCATCCTTTCCTCCATCGAACTGCTGCTCGCCGCTTCCTTGATAGCCGTGGTGGTCCACTGGATCCGCATCCCCTACAGCACCGCGCTGGTTTTGGGGGGCTGGTTCTTGGGGACCTACAATCTCCTGCCCAACATCGTCCTGGCCCCCCAGATGGTTTTGTGGATCTTCTTGCCGGTTTTGCTCTTCGAGTCCGCCATCCACACCAACCTTTCCCGCTTGCGCGAGGACTCGGTGGCGGTCTTCTCCCTGGCCGTTCCGGGCCTGCTGTTTTCCATGGCGATCATCGGCGGGGTGGTCCATTCCTTCACCCACATCCCCTGGCCGACGGCCTTGCTTTTCGGAGCCATCATGGCCCCCACCGACACCGTCTCCATCCTGTCGATCTTCAAGGCCCTCAAGCTTCCCGATCGCCTGAGGGCCATCGTGGAGGGGGAAGCCCTCTTCAACGACGGAACCGCCATCGTGGTCTTCCACGCCCTGGCAGCCGCCACGGGGGCGGGCAAACTCATCTATCCCCTCTACGAACTCGGACAAATCCTCCTGGTCGTGACGGGGGGGCTGTTGATCGGCGGTATCCTGGGGGCGCTGGCCGCCCTGGTGATGCGGCAAACCCATGACCATCTCATCGAGATCATGCTCACCACCGTGCTGGGTTTCGGCTCCTACATCCTGGCGGAGAGCTTCCATGTCTCGGGGGTGATAGCCGTGGTCGTGGCCGGCCTGGTCGTCGCACGCTTCGCCATTCAGGAAGCCCTTTCCCCCACCACGCAGATCGCCCTGGGCTCCTTCTGGGAGTACGCCGGCTTCGTGGTGAACTCGGTCTTGTTTCTCCTCATCGGCCTTCAGTTGAACCTCGGCACCCTCTTCCGCTTCCTTCCCGCCATCGGAGTCGGAGTCCTCGCCGTCCTCCTGGGGCGGGCCCTGGCCATTTATCCCACCTGCCTCATCCTGGGAAAAAGAAAAATCAAGATCCCCTTGCCCTGGCAGCACGTGATGGTCTGGGGCAACCTGAAGGGCTCTCTGTCCATGGTCCTGATGCTTTCCCTGCCGCTGGCCTATCCCGACCGGGGTTTGCTTTTGGCGATGACCTACGGGGTGGTGCTCTTCTCCCTGGTGATCCAGGGGCTGTCGCTGCACCCCTTCATCCGTTTCCTCAAACTCACCGTTGCGAACGATTTCGAGGAGGAGTACGAAATCAACCAGGGGGCGTTACTGGC
This sequence comes from Cyanobacteria bacterium UBA8530, assembly GCA_003503675.1. Classification (GTDB taxonomy): domain Bacteria; phylum Cyanobacteriota; class Sericytochromatia; order S15B-MN24; family UBA8530; genus UBA8530. The sequence continues at coordinate 2,740 of DOBT01000208.1, forward strand.
GGCCAAAGCGGTTCAGGAAGAACTGAGCAAACTCTTCACGCAGGGCATGCTGCCGCGAGCCATCCACAACCAGCTGCGCTCCCGCTATCAGACCTACATCGCCCGGGCCAACCGGAAGCTGAAAAGTTTGGTCGAAGCGCATCCGGTTCTGGAGGAGAAGGAACTGAAAACCCTTTCCCAACAAATGACGAGACTCGAGCGCTCGGTGATCATGGGCGCTCTGAGGGATCACGTCATCGGGGAGGAAGCCGCGAAAAACCTGCTGGGCAAGTTGGACGATCGAACGGAGGAGAAGATAATAGAAGATTTGGTTTCGAGGGAGCCCCGCGGGGTGCGTGGAACGACGCCGCTTTGAGCGATATTCCTGAGACGGGAGAAGAACTTTGAACATCGTTGTTGGAGGGGGGGGGCTGATGGGGGTCACGTTGGCCCAGCGTCTGCTTTCCTCGGAGGCCCTCGAGAACCACTACGTCGTGGTGATCGACCGGGAAAAGACGGTTTGCGAGGTCATCTACAATCAAATCGGGGCGATAGCCATCTGCGGCAGCGCCACGAGCATCCAGACCCTCCTGGAGGCCGGCATCAAGAAGGCCGACGTCGCCGTGGCCCTCATGCGCAACGACTCCGAGAATCTCGCCTTCTGCCTGCTCGCCCGCTCTTTCGGCGTCCCCAGGGTCCTGGTCCGGATGCGCGAGGTGGAGTTCAAGGAGGCCTACGAGTTGGCCGGCGCCACCTTCGTCATGCCCACCGTCGACCTCCTCATCAACCGCTTCCTCACCAATATCGAGCAACCCAGGGTCAGGGGGCTGATCGACATCGGCCACGAACTCGAGGTGGTCGCCATCGACATCCCCCCCTCCTCCCCCATCGCCGGGATGACGGTCGAGGAAATCGCCGGCAGGGAAACCTCCTTCTGCGACTGCAACTTCGTGGCCTGCTACGACGAGGCGGGAAACCTGGAGATCCCGCGCGGTCCCACGGTGATCCAGGGCGGCTCCGAGGTGGTCCTGATCGCCAATAAAAACAACATCCCCCGCATCGTTCGCTTCTTCACCGAAGGAAGCTAGCCATGCCGACCCGCGTGACGGTGCGTCGCGACAAATCGAACGCCTTGCTGGTGATCGCAGGAGCGAACAAGCACAACATCCTCGACCTCGAGACCCTGGTCAACCTCCACCGCAAGCTGACCGACCTGGCGGTGGAATCCGCGGAGGGAACCGTCTCCTGCCTGATTTTGATCGGTTCCGGCACCTACGCCTTTTCCACCGGTTCCAATATCACCGAACTGTCGGAACTCGTCCCCGAGACCGCTCTGAAGTACTCCCAACTCGGCCAAAGCGTGACCGCCCTGATATCCAACCTTTCCTGTCCGGTGATTTGCTGTCTGAACGGAGTAGCCTACGGGGCCGGTCTCGAACTCGCCCTCGCGGCGGACTTCCGGATCGCCAGCGAAGGGTCCAACTTCCNNCCCCGCCGCAAAGCTCGGACTGGTCCCCTGCTTCGGCGGCACCCAGCGCTGCCCGAACCTGATCGGCCCCTCTCACAGCAGGGAGTTGCTCTATCGCGGCAACCTGATCGAGGCCTCCCAGGCGCTGGAATGGGGACTTGTCGATGAGATCGTCCCCTACCCCGAACTGCTGGCGAAGGCCCAGGAATGGGCGTCCGACCTCACCGTGAAGAGCGCTTTCGCCCTTCAACAGGTCAAGAAGTCCCTGGCGTCCCGGGGAGAGGATTTTGCCCTCGAGCAAAAACTCTTCGCGAACTGCTATCGCCAAAAGGGAATAAAACAGCGCGTCCTGGCCTGGCTGGGCCAACACCTCGACGAACTTCCGGACAGCAGGCTCGAAAGAAAAAATCCCGAAGAATGAAATTATTCGTTTTATTGGATGGCTTTGAGGGCGTTGACTCGGCCGAAGCCGTAGAGGGGGTCTTTTCCTGGCGCTCCCAGGTCGTCGACGGATTCCCTCAGCTTGTTTCTCAGTTGCTCGGCACTCCAATCGGGATGCTTGGCCAGGATGAGCGCCGCCACGGCCGAGGCATAGGGGGTGGCCATGGAGGTTCCGCTCTTGTAGGCATATGGCTGGCCATCGATCCCCTTCACGGCCGCCAAGCCCAGGGGAATCGTCGACAGAATCCTTCCTCCGGGGGCCGCGACCTCGACTTTATTCCCGCGGTTCGAGAAGGCGGACAGGAACTCCCAGCGATTCAGGGGGGAAGTGCCGGCGAATTGGCTGGTGGACGAGACCGCGATGGAGTTGGGGTCGGTGGCCGGAGCCATGACCGAGGCTCCGTCGTTGCCGGCGGCCGCGAGAATCAAGGAACCGGTCGCCACTCCCCCGGCGGGGAGGGGAAATGTCGCCTTGGCGGCATATTCAAGGGTTTCCATGAAGGGAGCGTTGACCATGGTTTCGCTCAGGCCGAGGCTCAGGTTGATGACGCGGGCCCCGTGGTCCACCGCGTACTTGATGCCCTCGAGGATGTCGTATTCGCTTCCGCCGCCGTCCTTGTCCATGGTCTTGACCGCCAGGATCTTGAAGTTGGCGACGCCGGCGATCCCCTGGAGGTTGTTGCGGGAGGCGGCGATGATCCCGGCCACATGGGTGCCGTGGGAGCAGAGATCCGAAAAGTCGTTTGAAGTCCCCTCCAGGGGATTTCCGTCGGAGTCGGTGAGGAACTTGCGCCCGGTCACCCTTCCGGCGAGGTCGGGGTGATCCTTATCGACCCCGGAATCCACCACCGCCACCGTCACCGAGCCCACGGCGGCGGCCAGTTGGGGGCTGCTTTCGATCCAGGCCCAGACCTCGGGGCAATGAATGGCCTGAGGTCCCCATTGCTCGGCGAAGAGGATATCGTTCGGAGTGACGGTGGGCTCGCTGACATGGACCCGGTGGTTCAAGAAAACCCCCTCCACCTCGGGTCGCTTCGAATGGAAGGCGATCGCCTCGTCAAGCGAACGGCCCTCGAGGGAGACCGCCTGGTAGCGGTTGACGAGTTGGATGGTGGAATCGGTGGCCAAGGTTCGGAAACCGGGTTTCAGGCGCAAGATAAGGCCTGCGACCGGAGAGGACGACGTTCTCTCGGGAAGGACGCTGTCCAGCAATTCGGAAGAGGAGACGGGGGCATTCTGTCCTTCTTCGAAGTGGACGCCCCAGGGGGTCGGGACCCTGGAAGCCTGGCAGCCGCCGAGCAGGGGGATGAGCAGCAACCCCAAAAATAAGCGCTTCACTCGGAATCCCCCTTCCTATGGGTAGAAGACTTCGACGGTGCGGAGGGGACGTCCCCCGTCGTCGAAGCCGCCGAGGGCGAAGATCTTGTTGTCGAGGGCGACCACCGCTCCCAGGGCCCGCGCCGTCGGGATCGAGGAGAGGTTGCGCCAGGTGTTGGTGGTGGGGTCGTACTCCTCGACCTCCCGGAGCACCTTGTTGGCGCCGTCGGCCCCCCCGATGGCATAGATCTTGCCGTTCAGGGCGATCCCCATCAGGGAGTGGCGAGCCTTCTTCAGGGAAGGCAGAGCGGCCCCGTTCGGAGTGGTGCTGGACCACTGTCCGAGCGAGGGGTCATAAAGGACCATGCTGGCGAGGGGCTGACCGCTGGAGGCGTAACCCCCGAAAAGGTAAAGCCGGTTGTTGAGGGTCGCCGCACCCATGGCCGTACGGGGAGCGGGCAGCTTGGGGAGGATATCCCAGCTCGGGTTGCCCGGAAGATAGCTGATGAACTGGTCCAGCACCTTTCCCCCGGCCATTCCCCCGGCGAGACAGAGTTGATCGGAGCCCCCGAATTGAAGGACGCCGCTCCCGGCGTGGCTGCGCCCCTGGACGTCCCCCCCCCCGACGGGATCGCGGACCCCCGGCACGGTAGGAAGTTCGGCCTTGGGATCGAGTTTTCCGTTCTGGGGATCGTATTCCAGGACCCTCGGGTAATAGCCGTCTCCATCGAAGCCGCTCGCCTGGTAGACTTTCCCTCCGATGAGGGCCACCGCGGAGAAGTAGCGGCATTCCAGGGAATACTGCTTGGCGGACCAGGAATCCCCGTTGCGTTCTTCGATGGTGCTGTAGCCGTCGCCGTCGGCGGCGTAGATCTTCCCGTTGCGCACCCAGGCGATCAGGCCGGCCCGCAGGGTGGACATCGGCTCGGAAACTCCCCAGGCGTTGTGCTGCCCCCCGAGGTCGATCGTCACGCTCCCGAAAGGGGGCGGAACGGGGGTGGGATAGAGCGAGGAGGGCCCGGGACTCGGGGTATTCCCGGAAGAAGGATTGGGGCCGGGGGTCGGGGTCTTGGTCGAGACGGGGGTCGAGGGACCGGGGGCCGGAGTGGGAGTCGCCTTCTTGGAGGGGGACTGGAATCCGGGAATGGTGAGGATGGAGCCATTCTCACCCCCGGGACAACCGGTCAGGAGGATGGTCGAGACGACCATGAGCCAGGGAGAGTAGCGAAAAAGTGTTTTCATGGGACCACCCGGTAGGATTCGCCCAGGAGGACGGGGGCCCCGTCTTCCCCGGCCGCGACCAAGATGAAGTCCTTGATGGCGACGGCGGCACAGTGGGCGCGGGCGATGTGAAGGGGAGGGGCCGGGCTCCAGGCATCCTTTTCGGGAGAGGNNTCGAGAATGCTCGAATTGAAGGGGTTGCTGCGCACCCCGCCGATGGCGTAGATTTTGCCGTTCAAAACCACCGTCGAGAGGCCGAAACGGGGCGTGGGGAGAGGGGCACAAATCTTCCAGGTCCTGGCGTTGGTATCGAAGCGCTCGGTAAAAGCCACCGGGGTATCGAAACTCCAGCCGGTGGTTCCCCCGATGGCGTAGATGAAATCACCGATGGAACAAACGGCGAGATCGGCGCGCGGATGCGGAAGGCTCGGCAGATTCACCGTTTCCCAGGCAGCGAGGAAGCAGTCGTAGACGTCGACCGGGCTAACCAGGGCGTTGCCGGTGGTGATGCCGCCGACGAGAAAAATTTTCTTGTGCCGGTATTCGATCCCCCCGGAGATCACGTCGACGAGGGCGGCGCCCGCATAGGCACGAGGCCGGGGCAGAGGTCCCTTGTCCCTGGTGTCCCAGACCCCGTCGGGGTAGAGGACCTTGAAGTTGTCGGAAACGGTCCTTCCGGGGGGAAGGCTGGAAATCCCCCCCATCACGAAAACGCGCTCGCTCGCCGCGGCGTTGTCGTTGGCAAGGGCGAAAGAGCGGAGAGCGGGGGACATGAAGGTGGCCTCGTTCTCGCTGTGAGGCAGCCATTTGTTGGTGAAGGGATCGAAGCAATCGATGGTCGGCACCATCTTGTAGGTCGTGTCGTTGTACCCCCCCACCATGTAGAGCTTGTCCTTCTGGATAAAAGCCCCCATCTCGCCGCGAGCGGAGTCGGCCGGGACGTATTCGCGACCCTGCCAGCCTTTCCAATAGCCGTTGTCGTTGAAGTCGAGCGAAAGAAGCTCGGTATGCCCGGGGGTGAAGGAAATATCGCTCCTTTGATACATCTGGTAGCCGGGGGCGGTGATCTGGATCAGCCATTGGGGATTCTTCCCCATCGTGCCGGAAAGGGGCCAAATCGGCCGTAGGAGGTGGGTCCCGTTGCGAAGGTCGGTTTGAAGGGGGGAAATCGGATCGCAGATGCGCACGGAAGCGCCGACGCTCTCGGGCAGGCCTTTCAGGGTCACCTGGAGGACGGCGGGTTGGATGACGGGCGGCGGGGCGATATCGACCAAATGATCGAAGGAACGGTGCTCCCGCACGCTGTCGAAGAGGCGGCCGTCATCGATCAGGCCGTAATGGGGAAGGCCCTGATCGGATTTGATTCGCTCAATCTGAGCCTGGAGGGCATGGCAATCCAGTTGCCCCGCCAGGGCTCGATCTCGATCGAACAATCGCTGGAAGACGTTCCCGGCGGGGGTGGTCTGCCAGTTGAGGGATACGACGGCGTTGCCCGTCAAGTCGAAGACCGAACGCAAGGTGGTGCCCGGAATGGCGAAGCCGTCGGAGTTCTTGAAATAGAGAGAAACCAGGCGGTTTTTTCCGGTCGGAACGTTTTCGAAGGTCACGCTGCTGAGAGTGCCGTCGTCCTTGATATAGGATTGGGCATCGTACCTGCCCCTCAGGATATCGGGGGCTTCCATGGTGACCTGAACCAACAGGGCTTTTTCGGCGACCTGTATCCTTCTCATCTGCTGAAAAAAGGCGGGATCGAGAAGCAGGCGGACGTTGGCGGCCCTTCCCGTGGGAACGGGGGCCGCCTTGCAACCGGAAATAAACAGGAAGCCTATCAGAATTGTCAGGAACCGTCCGGTCTTTCCCATGATCCCTCGCATCCTCGCTAACGGAGATCATACCCAGGATCGCCTCTTCTACACAAGCCCCGAGATCGGTCGAATTCGATCTCCGCGCCTTTTCCTAGGGGGTTTCGAGAAAGCGATCCACCCGAAAGCGCTCGATGTCGATGGGGGTGTCGTGGGGAATCCCCGCCTTGCGCATGGCGATCGCCAATTGCCCCTCGACCGTATCGACGCCCTCCAGATCGGGCAAAAGCAGGCCGCGGCGTCCCTTGGCCGAAACGACGACCCCGTAGCAGCGAGGGTCGAGCTGTTCGAGTTGCGTCACCCGCTCGAGGGCCCCCAGAACGTCGACGGAAAAGGTCAGCAGGGGAAGCTCGAGGGGCTCCACCCGGGGGAAACGGGGGTCCTCCAGGGCGGCGGCCAGGGCATTTCTCTTGATCTCCTGGCCCAGGGAAGGCGCGGTGGGGAGGATGGTCCCGATGCAGCCGCGCAGCTCCCCCTGCTTCTTGATGGAAACGAAACAGCCGGCGGCGCGCTCGGGAAAGTTCTCGGGCGGCTCGGGAAGGGGAAGACATTTCAGGTGACTCTCGAGTACTCTCCTGGCATATCCCGCCGGATCGAAGGGAATAATCTCCTCTTTCATTCATTCCTCCATTTTTTCAAAGGTCACGGTGGCGTAGCCCACCCCGAAAGGCCCTTCGTAGGAAGGGAAACGAGGCTTGAAGTTCGGGGAAGCCCCCAGCATCACGAGGAGCGAGCGAAAAGCGCATTCTCCGGCTTCCTCGAGCAAATCCTCATCCAATTGGCAGACTTCTCGATAGCGTTCCTCCCTCAGGAGGGAAAGGATTTTTTCGTCGTACTCCCGCCCGCGAGGGGTGAAGCCGGCCGGCGCGTCGGGGGTGAGGCGATGGGAAAGGTCTCCCGAAGCGACGATGGCGGAACGACCTTCGAATTCCTCCAGAACCTCCGCGATGACTTCCCCGAATCGCCAATGAGAGGAACGGTCCAGGAAGGAATAGGTCAGGGGGAGGATCTTTCCCCCGTAACCGGCTTCCCGGAGGAAGTGAAGGGGAACCAGGACGCCGTGATCGAGAGGAATGGGAGCGTTTTGGTCGGAAAAAACCACGGGAAGGCCGGCTCCCGAAGAAGCGCTCGCAATGGCCTGGGCCAGGCGGGGAAAGCCTTCCGCCCGGTAGGATATTCCCGCCTGGCCGAATTTCCCCATGTTCCCCTCGAAAGAAGGGCGCGAATAAACGCCGAAGGCGTCGCGGAAGAGGCGGCCGTGCGGAGAAACGAAGAGGACGACGTCCGGGGAAGAAGCCACCACCCTTCGCGCGAGTTCCCTCATTCCTTCGGTCGTCTTCTCGACGAGTTCGACCTCTCTTGTCGCCACCCCGGGAATCAAAAGCGGGGGATGGGGCGCAAGGCAGCTGATGCGCAGAGACAATTCTTGTTCCTTTCGCTATGGGGGAGAGATTTTCATTTTCCCCGCGATGGCGAGGTCTTCTCCGCAGTGGGAGCAGTTGCCTTCTCGATCGCTTCCCCGATTCAGGAAGCGGTAGTTCGTTCTCTCGAGAACGAGGCGCCCGCACCCGGGGCAAAGGGTGTTTTCGTGGGGACTGCCGAAAAGGTTGCCGGTGTAAACGAACTTCAATCCGGCCTCTTTCCCGATGCGACAGGCGTCTTCGATGGCGGAAACCGGCGTGGGGGCAAGATGCGAGAGTTCGTGGCAGGGATGGAAGCGGGTGAGATGCCAGGGGGTCTTCTCCCCCAAGTTCTCGAAAATCCAGCCCGCCAAGGAAGCCAATTCCCTTTCGTCGTCGTTGATGGTCGGGACGAGGTTGGTGACCGCCTCGACGTGCATCCCCCACTTCTTCTTGGCGGAAAGGGTCGCGTCGAGGATCCCCCGCCAGGAGGGGATCCGGCACAGTTCACGGTAGGCCCGATCCCCGAAGCCCTTGAGGTCGACCCGGAAGGCGTCGAGATGGGGGCCGAGGAGGTCGAGGGCTTCGGGGGTCAAGTAGCCGTTGGTCACGAAGACGGTGTAAAGACCGTTTTCCTTGGCCTTCCTCATGCCCGCGAGAGCGTACTCCAGCCAGACGGTGGGCTCGTTGTAGGTCCAGGCCATCCCGGCGCAGTTTTCCCGAATCGCCAGGTCGACCGCCTCATCGGGGGAAAGAAATTCGCCCGTGGCGGAATTGCTTTGGGAGATGTTCCAGTTCTGGCAGTGGCGGCAGCGGAAGTTGCAGCCGATCCCTCCGAGAGAGAAGACTTTTGAGCCGGGGTGGAAGTGGAAGAGGGGCTTCTTCTCGATGGGGTCGACCGCGGCGGCGGAGAGGGAGTCCTCGTGAAGGCGAACAAGCTCGCCCTCCCGGTTCAGGCGGTTGCGACAGAAGCCGGTTTTGCCGGGAAGGATGACGCAGCGGTGCTGGCAAACCCCGCAAATAACCAACCCATCGGACTTCTTTTCAAAGAGTAAAGATCTTTCCATAAGGGAATCATACTAGAATTTCTTGCCTCTCGCCACGGCGAGAAAGATGTAGAAGACCAGGAAGAGGGCCAGGATGAAGGCGGCGGCCGCGATAGCGACCCACAGGGTTCCCAGGCGGGCTTGGAGGAGGTTGGAAGAGAAGAGCAGGAGGGCCGCCGCCACCACGGCGACGGCCAGGCGGTTTCCGGCTCCGACCAGCTTCGAGACCAGGGGATCCAGGCCGATGTGTTCGAACTGGAAGCGGACCTTGTCCTCGGAAATCAGGCGCTCCCCGATGAGATTGAGCCGGCGCGAGGTGTTGAGGACGAGCTCGCTGATGTCCGAAAGCAGCGGCCAAAGGATCCCGGCGTTCAGGTTCTCGCGCAAAAGGTTCTTGAGAGCCCTTTCCAGATGCGGAGCGATGATCTCGGCCGGCTTCACCTTCGGGTCCAGTTCCTTCGCCATGCCCTCCAACTGCAGCAGGGTCTTGGAAAGGAGAATGAACTCCGGCGGGGACTTGAGATGCCAGGAAGCGGACTTTCGGATCAAGGCCACCATCATCTCTCCGATTTTGGGGCCGGGGCCGTGAAGAAACTGGTATTGCCCCAGGGTCGCCGCCACCTCGCGACGAAAAGGCGCCAGCTCGAAATCCTTGCGAGGATCGCCCATGCGAACCAGTTCTTCCGCCGCCCGATCGCCTTGTTGGTTGACCAGGGCCATCAACAGCAGGATCGCCTCTCGGCGCATCCTGAAGTCGAGGGTCCCTATCATGCCGAAATCGAGAATCGCCAGCTTGCCCTCCCGCGTGATCAGGAAGTTGCCAGGATGGGGATCCGCATGGAAGAAGCCTTCCTCGACCACCTGGTGGAGGGTGTGGACCAATAGTTCGGCGGCGAGTTCTTCTCCTCCGGGAGGATTGGGATAAACCCGCTGGCCGAAGATCCTCTGCATGGTGAGGAGGTGCTTGGTCGAATATCGGGGAAAGGTCCTGGGGATGACGATTCTCTCGCAATGGAAGGATTGGCGGATCCTTTCCATGGCGTTGCGCTCGAACTCCAGGTCGAGTTCGCGGTGGATGGTCGAATCCAGCTGGTCGGCGATCCCCGGGAAATCGAAGACGGCGGCGTAGCGGGAGTGGTGGGAGAGGAAATCCGCCAACATGCGCAGGACCGGCAAGTCCTTCTCGATTCTCTCCGAGACCCCCGGATAAAGGACCTTGACGACCACCTCCTCCCCGCTCTTCAGGCGCCCCGCGTGGACCTGGGCCAGGGAAGCCGCGGCCAGGGGCTGATGCTCGAAGCGGACGAAGAGGTGGGAGAGCGGAGCACCCAGCTCGAGCTCGATCGCCCTCTCGATCTCCTCGAAGGGGGCGAAAGGGACGGAATCCTGAAGGTTCTGCAACTCCTCGAGGTAGGCGGGAGGCAGGAGGTCGCTCCGGGTGCTGAGGAGCTGACCCAGCTTGATGGTGGTCGGTCCCAGCTCCTGCAGCAAAAGGCGGAAGTTTCGGGCGCGAAGGGCATCGGGACTTTTTGTCGCACCGCCCCTTTTGCGCCCCTTCGATTCTTCCAAGAGGTCGGTGAAGCCGTAGTGGGCGATCTTGGCCAGGATCTCCCCGAATCTCTCGAACGTCGACATAAAATTCTCCCCCCCGCCGATCCTAGACGGCAGGGGGGAGGGGAGCAACCAAAGAGAGGAGAAAGAATCCGTCTTCTTTTTAGCCCAGCAGCGTTCCGGTCTCCAGGACGCTTCGATCGGCCAGAACCGTCGGGGTGTCGATGCGGGTCTGATTGCCTATCCGGCAAGCATGACCGAGGATGGCGTGGCTCAAATTGACCTCGGCACCGATCTGGTTGTCTTCCCAAACGAGGGAATGCTGAATGCTGCACCCGGGCCCGACCGACGTCCTCGCTCCGATAATGGTGAATTCGTTCAACTTGGCCCCACGATCCACCCGGACTCCGTCACCGAGGAAGAGCGGTCCCCTCAACTCGGCGGAGGGATCGACGTCCACGCCCTTGCCGAAGAAGATGCCGGGGCTGACCTCTTGCGCATCCAGATCGACCTTCACCAGGCGCTTCAGGATATCGGAATGGGCCTGCATGTACTTCGAAGGGCTTCCGATATCCAGCCAGTAGTTCTCGGTAATGGAGGCGTAGAACGGCTCCTTGAGTTGCAAAAGCAGCGGAAAGAGGCCGCGTTCGAAGGAATAAGCCTCGTTTCGCGGAACATAGCGGAGAACGGAAGGATCCAGGACGTAGATCCCGGCGTTGACGGTATCTACCGTCGCTTCGTCCCAGGAAGGCTTTTCGAGAAAACGGTAGATCTTTCCCTCGGTGGTGGTAAAGACCAGGCCGTAGCTGGTCGGATCGGTGACCCGAATGAGGGCGAGGGTCGCCTTGGCTTGCCTCTGGTGGTGCTGGCGAATGAGCTCTCCGAGGTCGATGTCGGTCAGGATGTCGCCGTTGAGCACGATCAGCGGTTCCTCGTTGAAGAACTCCTCGGCGTTCTTGACCGCCCCGGCAGTACCCAGAGCCTGCTTTTCGAAGGAATAAAAAAGCTTCACCCCCAGCGCGGAGCCATCGCCGAAATGGGCCCGGATGGCGTCGGCCAGGTAGTGGAGGTTGATGATGATCTCCGTGATGCCATGCCGACGAAGCATTTCGATCTGGTATTGGACGAAAGGCTTGTTGAACAAAGGAACCATGGGCTTGGGGGTGTTGTAGGTCAGGGGCCTCAGGCGAGTTCCCGAACCCCCGGCGATGATGACGGCCCGCATCGACATGTCTTGATCCTCCAGAAAAGAAAGAGATCATAGCATTTCCTCGAAAGTCAGACAAGGTCGCTCCCGCTCGATCGATTATCGTGCTATGATCTACCGGTTAAATTTCGGGGAGGAGAGCCGATGCCCTTTCGAAGATCTCTTCGCTGCCTTCGCTGCCTTTTTTTCCTTTCTCTGCTTTCTTTACCCGGCTGCGAGGAGAAAAAGAGCGCCCTGGTTTCGGGAAAGTTTCTTTATTCGGGCCATAAACATCCCAAAGTGGGGCTGGTCCTCGCCGAGGGAAACGACCAGTCCGCCATGCTCAAGGACCTGCAGGGAAAACTCGACCTCATCACCAGGGAAGGAACGCTGACCTTCGGAGCCGTCGTTCTTCCCGAGAAAGACGGCGCTTATTCGGTGGAACTCGAAAGCGCCCGAAAAAATGCCGGTTTCACCCTCTATGCCTGGAACGACGCGAACGGAAACGACCGAATCGACAAGGCGGAGGGGTTTTCCCTGGCCAAGAGCTCCCGCAACGATTCCAAGGTCTATTCCTTCTTGAAGACCGGCCGGGACATCCGGTACTCCGATAGCAAAAGGGATACCGTCGAACCGATTCGCGGCACCTACGACTTCGAAATCCCCTGAGCCTTCCAAACCTCCCGAAAAAGCCTGATCCAGTTCTCCCCGGCGATCGCCCGCAGTTCGGCCTCGCTGTAGCCGCGCTGGCTCAACTTGTCGAAGAGCAGGGGCAACCCGCTCGGATCCGGCAAACCGGGCGGGGTGGAAGTGATGCCGTCGAAATCGCTGCCCAGCCCGATGCAGGAAACCCCGATCTTTTCCCGCAGGTAGTCGACGTGGCGCACGACGTCGTCGATGTCCCCGCCGCCCGTGGCGAGGAAGCGGGGTGCGAAGCAAATCCCGACCACGCCTCCGCTGGCGGCGATCGCCTCCAGTTGCTCGTCCTTCAGGTTGCGGGGATGGGGACAGAGGGCATGGGCGTTGGCATGGGAGACGGCCAGAGGTCCGGGATGAAGCCCCACCGCATCCCAGAAGCCCGGCTCGGCGATATGGGACAGATCGAGAACGACCCCCAATTCCCTCATCTTTTTCACCAGCTCCCTTCCCTTGTCGGTGAGACCTTCGGGGATGAGGGCGGCATCGAGTCCGTCGGCGAAGGGGTTGCGCTCGTTCCAGGTGAGAGAGACCATGCGCACTCCCAGTTCGAAGAAGACCTCCATCAACTCGGGATCGTCCACCAGGGGAGACGCCCCTTCCAGGGAAAGGATCGCCCCGAAGGAGGGATCGTCGAGGTCCTTTTTTTCGAGCAGCAAGCGAATCTTTTTCTCGCGGCGCACCCTGGAAAAAAGGGAAATCATTTGCAAAGAGTGGAAAAGGGCTCTTTCGCGGGTCCATTCGGGAGAGGTCCAGATCGAAAAGACCTGGGCACGGTAGCCGAATAATCGGGGCAAATCGAGATGGAGGCTCGAATCGCCCCCGAAATCCAGCTTCTCGGAGTAGAGCCGTTCGATGGTGTCGGCATGGGCGTCTACGAAGGGAAAATTCATCGTTGCTCGCTTTCTCGCTCTTCCCCCATGGTAGGATCGAGCAAGCTTATTTGACAAGGCGAGGCAAAAACGATAATTTTAAAGGGCTCCCCCAGATAACCGCAGGAACGCATGCCCAAAGATTTCGAAGACGCACAAAGCACCCTGGAAGTTCAAAGAACTTATCTCGAATGCCCCTCGACGGAAAAAGGAACTCCCGTTCGCTATTTTCCCGCCGAAGGGGAAGATCCCGATCCCTCCGTTTGCGCCCAGGCCGCCGCGGTCCAAAGGCTTCCGGGGGTGATGCAGGTCGCCATCCTGGCTTCCCCCTTCGAAGACGTCCCGCCATCATCGGTGGTTCTGACCAGGAACCGCTTGATTCCGGGCGCCATCGGGCTCGACATCGGCTGCGGGCTCACCCTGCTCCAACTCGACCTCCCCGTCCGCTCCCTCAAAGAAGGACAGGTCGAGCGCTTTGCCTCCCTCATCGCGGAGCGCACGGCGAGAAGCGAAGGAAGAGTCCTGTTCTGCCGCGCGGATATGCAAAACATCCTGCGCAGCGGGGCCAACTGGCTCTACAAGGCCGGGTTCCTCCCCGAAGACGACCTGAATCGCCTGGAATTCCCCCAACTCAACACCGATTTGAACTGGGAAGACTGCCCCCCGAGGTCGAAAAACGCCCTTTTCCAGCTCGGCTCCTTGGGCAAGGGCGGCCATTTCCTTTCCCTGGTCGAGATAAAAATCAAGGATCCCCTCGCCAAGCGCTATGGCCTCATCGACGGGAACGCCGCGGTGATCATCCATAGCGGCAGCCGGGATTTCGGAAGGGCGATCGCCGAGCACCACCTCGCCTCCATGGCGAAGCTCTCCTCCGAGAGCCAGATCAACCTGGCACTCGTGAGCGCCGAGGCCGACAGTCCGGCCGGAAACGCTTATCGGAAGGGCCACCACGCCTCCGCCAACTTCGCCATCGTCAACCGCCTCCTCATGCTCTACCAGGTCAGGGAAACCGCCCGCCGGCTGTGGGGCTGCAATTCCTGGCTGCTCGCCGATCACTGCCACAACCTGGTTTCTCCCGAGGTCATCCATGGGGAGGCTTTCCAGGTCCACCGGAAAGGGGCCGCCCGCTCCTACCCGGCCGGGAACCAGGCCATCCATGAGACGGTATGGGAAGACGTGGGACAACTCGTGACCCCTCCCCTGCTCGAGGGCGACATCCGGGTCGGAGGCTCGAACATCCTGGACAGCTTCTTCTCCCTCTCGCCCTTCGGACCGGCCAGCCTTTCCCTCGATCTGGCCCATTTCAGGCCCATCACGGTCGTTCGCGGGAAATGAGGGAGGCTCTCTTCGCTCGTTTGGCGGAAATCGCGGACCGGGGGGGGAGGGTGTCGATCGCCTTCCATCACCTGGACAGCGGCGAAAAATGGGCTTGGAGAAACTTCGAAGGCGAGAAAACCTTTCCGGCCGCGTCGCTGATCAAGCTGCCCCTGATGGCCGCCTGCTACCGGTTGGCCGGGGCCGGAAAAATCTTTCTCAACGAAAGGGTCCTCCTCTCGGAAGCCGTCGGAGACGGCAAAGAGCCCTTCGACGACCTCGCCCACGCCCCTCTCGGCGAATACTTCACCCTGCGCAAGCTCATCGACCGGATGATCACCGAAAGCGACAATACCGCCACCAACACCCTTCTCGAGCGGATCGGCTTCGAACCCGTTCGGGAGCTGCTCGATGCCTGGGGCCTCAAGGAAACCAAGCTTGAACGCAAGATGCTGGATTGGGAATCCCGGCGCGTCGGACGGGAAAACACGACCACCGCCGAAGACATGCTTTCCTTCCTGCTTCAACTCCAGCGGGGAGACGATTTTCCTTCCGCCTGGAAGGAAGAGATGTGGGGGTTGTTGACCCATCAGAGGGATAAGACCAAGATGGCCCGCAGGCTGCCTCACCTCGACCTGGCCCACAAGACCGGGGAAATTCCGAACATCCGCCACGACGTCGGAAGAATCAAGGCGACGAACTCCTTCCTCCTGGCCGTCCTCACCGAAAATCTCGAAAAGGCCAACACCGTCATCGGCCGCCTCTCCGAGGCGATCGTCCGGCATTACGATCCGCTCGAACTGATTCGCCCGCTTTCCAGGCTCGAGAACGCCATCGGGGAGGGAATCGTTTCCGCCCCCCTCGTTCACCTGCGCCGAGAGCCGAGGCATTCCTCCGAAATGGTCAGCCAGGCTCTGCTGGGAACCCGCTTTCTCCTTCTCGAAAAGGAAGGGACCTGGTTTCACGTCCAGACCCCCGACGGTTACCTCGGCTGGGTTCGCGAAGGCAACGTCTCGGTGGACCCGGACCTCCTCGCCGAATGGGCGGAAGGGGAAAAGGCCGTCGTCGTCGAACCGCTGCTCAGACTGGGAAACCGCACTCTTTCCTGCGGCAGCCACCTCCTGCTCAGGGGCGACGAAGTTTTTTCCCCCCTCAAGGAGCGCTACCCCCTTCAAAAGGGGATTCTCCGAATGAGCGAGAGGGCCGACTTCACCACCTGCGCGCTTTCCTTTGTCGGAACCCCTTATCTCTGGGGGGGAAAGAGCGGCTGGGGGATCGACTGCAGCGGCTTGACCCAGTTGGCCGGTCACCTGGCGGGCATCGAGCTTCCCCGCGATGCCGACCAACAGGAGGCTTTTTTGCCGAGGATAGGGCGCGAGTCCCTCGAACGAGGCGACCTCGTTTTCTTCCCCGGACACGTCGGTATCTACCTGGGCGAGGGAGCGCTTCTCCATGCCTCTGCAAAGGCCGGTGAGGTTCGAATCGAATCCATCGATCCGAGCAAAGAACCTTACAATCCCTGGCTCGATTCCAATCTGCTCGACGGAGCCCGGCTCCCGGCCTACTGAATCACAGCGAACGGACCTTGTCGATCCCCCCCGCCAGTGCTATCTTAACATTCATTGATGAACTCTTTTATGGCTATTGCCAAGGGAGGGATAGAATGCAAAGAAAAGCCATCCTGGCGCTGGGATTGGCGGTCGCCTTGGGGGTAAGCCTCCAGGGAACGGCCGCGACGGCGCAGGAACCGATGATTACCTCGGAACCGGCGGAGGTCGCCACGACCATCGAAATGCCGGGACCCACCCAATACAAGTCCGTTCCACGGGCGGATGTCCTGGGAGCAGGGGTCAACCTCTTCAGTACCAACCTCCTGCTAGGAGCCTCTCCCGGCTTGATCGGAGGAAGGGCGCCGGGGGTCAATTTCGGCGTCACCGCCAACGCCCTGGACCTTAGGGCCGACATGGGGCTCAGTCCCAACTTCGAGCTGGGAACCGGCCTCTCCTACATGTCCACCACGCCCTGGATGGGCCAACTGAACATGACCGGAAAATGGGCACTCATCCAGAACCAGCCACTGAGCATCTCCGGTCTCGGAGGAGTGGCTTTGACCGCCGATCCCAACGGCCTGGTGAACATCGGCTTGGTGGTGGGGGCACCCCTGACCAGCGCCTTCATGATCGGAAGCAATCCGCTGGTTCTCACGGTGGCGCCTCAATACAACATCGGCTGGAATAGCGGCAACCTGAGCGCCCAGATACCGGCCGGCCTGGTCGCGAACCTGGGCTTCGGGCTGGGGACCAGCCTGGGAATCACCGACAACCTCTTCTTCATCGCCGACAGCAACCTGGGATTCCCCACCGCCGGACTCATCTCGGATTCCGCGCTGGGGGTCCGCTATGCCTTCTCCCCGCTCATCACGGCGGATCTCTTCCTGGGGGTGAAGACCATGCCGACGAGCTTCGTGACCCGCGGTGCCAGCAACACGGTGAGCTCTCTGGGACTCGGAACGAGCTGGAGGTTCTGATTCTTCGGGAAGGGGGCGCGCATGGCGTCCCCTTCCCCTTCGTTGACATCGGACGGGGGGTATGTTACAAATTCCTAGAGGATNNCCGACAAGATGTGCGACCAGATCTCTGACGCCATTCTTGACGCCATCATCGCGCAGGACCCGATGGCTCGGGTCGCCTGCGAAGTCACCTGCACCACGGGCCTGGTCCTGGTTGCCGGTGAAATCACCACCAGCTGTTATGCCGACATCCCCCGCATCACGCGCGAAACCATCCGGCAGATCGGCTACACGCGGGCCAAGTACGGCTTCGACGCGGATACCTGCTCGGTCATGACCGCCATCGACGAGCAATCCCCCGACATCTCGGATGCGGTCAACCGCTCCTGGGAAGAAAGGGACAACCTCAGCGACAAGGAGATCGACGCCTGCATCGACGCCATCGGCGCCGGCGACCAGGGAATGGTCTTCGGCTTCGCCTGCGACGAGACCCCCGAACTGATGCCGCTGCCCATCGCCCTCGCCCACAAGCTGGCCCGCCGCCTCGCCGAAGTCCGCAAAAACGAAACCCTCTGCTACCTGCGTCCCGACGGCAAGACCCAGGTCACCGTGGAATACGTCGACGGCAAACCGGTCAGGATTGACACCATCGTCGTTTCCACCCAGCACAGCCCCCTGGTCGACCGCGAAACCATCGAGAAGGACATCATCGAGCACGTCATCAAGCCGATCGTCCCCGCCGAGCTGCTCATCAACACCCGCTTCTTCGTCAATCCCTCCGGCCGCTTCGTCGTCGGAGGCCCGCAGGGCGATACCGGTTTGACCGGCCGCAAGATCATCGTCGATACCTACGGCGGTTTCGCTCGCCATGGCGGCGGAGCCTTCTCGGGCAAGGATCCCACAAAAGTCGATCGTTCCGGTGCCTACGCCGCCCGCTACGTAGCCAAGAACATCGTGGCTTCCGGCCTGGCCAGTCGGTGCGAGATCGAGATCGCCTACGCCATCGGTGTGGCCAACCCGATTTCGGTCCTGGTCGACACCAACAAGACCGGCAAGATCCCCGATGAGGAGATCGAAGCAATCATCCGAAAGGTCTTCGACCTTCGGCCCGCCGGGATCATCCGCGCCCTTCAACTCAGACGGCCGCTTTACCGGCAAACCGCCGCTTACGGCCACTTCGGCCGAATCGACCTCGACCTGCCCTGGGAAAGAACCGACAAGGTCGAGGAGATCCGCCAGCTATCCGGAGCCTTCGCCTCCGCCAAGTAAAAAAAATTCGGGGAAACGAGACTTTGAAATTTCGTTTCCCCGAAAGTCTTCTCTCCCTTCTTTTTGACTTCGCAGGCAACATGAAAAAAAGCGGAACCTTTCCCCGGCAACTTTTCCTTCTCCTCGCTGTCCTTTGCTTCTTCATCCCCCCGGCCTTTGCACAGGAAAGTCAGGGAGTACGGATTTCCCTCACCCTCCCGGAGGCGACACCCNNCCCGCCGAGGTCGAGCGTTTCAAGGCCCGGGTCAATGCCGCATCTCTCCAGCAATCCTTGACAAGGCTTCCACCGGAGGAACGGGCTAAGGTTCGCTCGATTGCTCTCGGCTCGCTTGCCGATGGGGTGGAAATCCGCTTGAGCATCGAGGGCAATTCCCCTGAAACCGAGCGGATCGCCAAAGAGTTGTCACAACCGCTCGTCGACTCGGCGAACGCCATCCGTCCCGGGCGCCTGCAGATATCGAGCTATCGCCTCGATATCACCCCGCCCTATCCCCTCCAACAACCGAACCTTTTCCCCCTCCTCTCGCTCGCGACCCTGCTCCTGGCCCTCCTCCTCCTCATCATCCTTTGGCTGCGGGAACGGATGCAAGGGAACCTTCCCCTGCCTCGCCTCCTGGGGATCCCGCTTTTGGGGACCCTTCCCAAGGGATTGACGGAGCTGAGATGCGAT
>DOBT01000026.1:0-15293 GCA_003503675.1 Cyanobacteria bacterium UBA8530
CCCGACGTGACCCAGCAGACGGCTCCCTATGCCGCCACCGATGCGAAGAAGATGAGCAAATAGTTCATCCCGGCTCTTTTCCCCGGCGCGAGCGGCATCGCTCGCGCCTTTTTCTTGACGGATGACCGGGCGCCGTTGTCAAATTGACTCGCCTGCATTCCGAACGGAGGTCGTATTGAAAGAAGCTGGAAAATTCGGGCCCTATGGCGGTTTCTTCGTCCCGGAGATCCTCGTTCCCATCCTCGAGGAACTAGAGACCGCCACCCTCGAAGCAAGAAAGGATCCCGCCTTTCAGGCCGAATTATCCAATTTGCTTTCCAACTACGCCGGGAGACCGACCCCCCTCTATTTCGCGGGCAACCTCTCCCGCGAACTCGGCTGCAAGGTCTATCTCAAGCGAGAAGACCTCCTCCACGGAGGCGCCCACAAGACCAACAACACGATTGGCCAGGGGCTTCTCGCCCGACGGATGGGAAAGAAAAAATTGATCGCCGAAACGGGGGCGGGGCAACACGGAGTCGCGACGGCCCTGGTGGGGGCCCTGCTCGGGATGGACGTCCTGATCTTCATGGGGGCCAAGGACGTCGAACGGCAGCAGCCCAACGTCCAGAGGATGGAACTCTTCGGGGCGAAGGTAAGGCCGGTCGAAAGCGGCTCGCGGAGCCTGAAGGACGCCATCAACGAGACCCTTCGCTACTGGACCGAGCACGTCCGCGACACTTTCTACGTTTTCGGCACCGCCGCCGGGCCCCATCCCTATCCCATGATCGTTCGGGACTTCCAACGGATCATCGGCGACGAGGCGCGCGCCCAGATCCTCGAAAGAGAAGGGAAACTGCCCAGCGCGATTTTGGCCTGCGTGGGCGGCGGCAGCAACGCCATCGGAATGTTCACCGCTTTCCTGGCCGACGAGGGCGTCCGATTGATCGGGGTCGAACCCGGAGGTCTGGGTCTCGAGACCCCTTTCCATGGCGCCACCCTCTCAAAGGGCAGCGTCGGCTGTCTTCACGGCTCCCTTTCCTACGTCCTCCAGGACTCCTACGGCCAGATCCATGAAGCCCACAGCATTTCGGCGGGGCTCGACTACCCCGGAGTAGGTCCCGAGCACGCCTGGCTCAAGGACACCGAAAGAGCCGAGTACTCCGCGATTACCGACGAGGAGGCCCTCGACGCCTTCCGGTGGCTCGCCCGGAGCGAGGGCATCATCCCCGCCCTCGAATCGGCCCATGCCGTCGCCCAGGCCAAAAAGATGAAACTCCGAGCGGAAGACATCCTGCTCATCAACCTGTCCGGCAGGGGGGACAAGGATTTATCGCACGTTGCGCGCTGCCTAGAAGAGAAGGGGAAGTGATCTCATGAAAAAATCGGATCGCCTCGAAAAACTTTTTTCCCTCTCGAATAAACTTTTCATGCCCTTCCTGGTGATCGGCGACCCGGACCTCGAGACCTCCCTCGCGCTCTCGGAAGGCCTGATCCGTGGCGGGGCCGATCTTCTCGAATTCGGCATTCCCTTCTCCGATCCTCCGGCGGATGGCCCGGTCATCCAGGCAGCCGATCAGAGGGCCTTGCTTGCCGGCATGGACACCGACAAGGCCTTCGAGTTCCTGAAGAAGGTGCGCGCGAAAACCGAGGCCCCCATCGCCCTTCTGCTTTATTACAATTTGGTCTTTCGCTACGGGGTGGAGGAATTCTATCGACGTGCCGCCGAAGTCGGAGTGGACGCCATCCTGATCGCCGATCTGCCGGTCGAAGAAGCTCGAAGTGCCCTCGAGGCGGCCAAGAAATGCGGGATCGCCCCGATTTTCATCGTGAGCGAACTCACCTCGCAGGACCGCCTGGACAAGATCCTCGAAGAAGCCCGCGGCTACCTTTATTTGGTGGCGCGCCTGGGCGTCACCGGCCAACAAAAAGAGGTGAGCGGCAACCTTTTCGAGGTCATCGAAAGGCTCAAGAAGAAATCCGAATTGAGAATTTTCGCCGGCTTCGGGCTCTCCCAGCCGGAACAGGTCCGCGAAGTGCTGCGCCTGGGAGCGGACGGCGCCATCTGCGGCTCCGCCATCGTCGGCCGCATCGAGGAGAACCTCGGGGATGCTTCGGCCATGGTCGAAGCGGTGGAAGCCTTCTGTCGCGAAATGAAGGCGGCGACGATTTCCTAAAGGATGTCTTGGGGATTTTCAGCGAAGAGACGAGCGGCCAACTGGTTCGAGAAGCGCCGATAATCGGTCAGATTCATCTTTTCAAGCGAGAACGCCGATTTCCGGGTTCCGATCGAAAAGAAAGATCGAGAGGTTGACGACCAAAAGGACGATGAAGCCGGCCAATCCTGTCACCCCGACGGTGAGGTCGCTGCCGCCGGCGATCACCATGATGGCCAGACCGGCGACGGCGTTGAGGGTGCCGTGCATGATGGCGGCCGCGATCACCGAGCGGGACTTGAGGCGGATGTAGCTGAAGAGCGGGGAGAGAAGCATCGTCCAGGCAATCATCATGAAGACCCCAGGGATGGGGTGCTGAGGGTAGTTGAGGCCTTGAAGGACCAGCGGGGCATGCCAGATGCCCCAGACCAGGCCGATCAAAAGGGAGCTCTTCCAGAAGCCCAGGAAAGAAAGCTTTTTCAGTAAATAACCCCGCCAGCCGAGCTCCTCGCCGAAACCGGCGATCGCGTTCACCGTGATCCCCGCCAAGAGGCCCTGAACGATGCCCATGAAGAAGGGATGGATCGGGGCCTGAACCAGCATGGCTTTCATCTGGGCGATTTGCTCGGGTTCCAGGTTAGCGCCGAAACGCGCGAACATTCCTTCCATCCCCGGTGAGAAGACGACGCCGGGGAAAAGAAGGCTGACCCCGAAGGTCGCGATGGCGAGTAGGACCGGCAAGAACCAGGCCACGAAGAACCAGCGGTTCCAGCGGAAGGAAATGCCGAGTTCGCGCAGCGGCTTTTTTTCGATCCTCTTTTGCATGAAGATGGCGACCGACATGGGAACGAACATGTAGACCAAACCCAGGAACATGAAGTTGGGGCTCTTCCATCCGCCTCCGAAAAGGGCGAAGAGGCCGACCATGAGAAAGCTGATGAGATAGGTCGCCCCGATGAACTGCCAGGTTTTCTTGGTGTTCGGCTCCATGGCCTGCCCCTTTCCCTCATTCGATCAACGAAATATCTCGTTAAGCGGAATTCTAGGTAAAGCGACCGACCGAGTCAACTCCGAAAAGAAAACCTCCCCTCGTTTCCTGACAGAGGGGAGGCTCCGCGATTAAACGTAAAGCGTTGTTAAGGATTCTTGCGGGGTGCAAAGAAAGCGAAGGCGCCGATCATGGGGGCCACGAATTTCCTGAGAGCGGNNTCGGCGGAACTCAATGGCTCGGAGCGAGGAACCGTGAGCCCTCCGAAAGAATGAGATCCAGCGTCTTCGCGGCGATCCAGGAAATCCACAGGGGTTTGCCCTCGATGGAAGCCACTCCGATCGGATAATAGCGGGTATCCTTCAGTTCACCGGGTACGATGCGGCCCAGATGAATCAGCTTGCGATCGCATAAGCGGCAGAGATGGCGCGCTCCAACCTTTCCTTCGAGCAAGAGAACTCTCGAGACCGTCGGACAACCACAGTTGCAACAGGCATGTGCGGTGTGCATCTTCAGCCCCCCTTTCCCAAGATAATCATCGGCGAAAAGGGTGGCGCCCTTGAGGCAGAAAGATTACGGCTGCGTTATTTTTACGATCTTTCCATAAGACAGATCGACGGGATGGAAGGGGACGCCCAGGGCCTTGGAGAATTTCTCCAAAACGAAGCGCTCGGAAGGAGTGACCAGCGAAACGACGCTACCCGGCAGCCCCATTCGACCGCAGCGGCCCGCCCGGTGGAGGTAGTGCTCCGGATCGGTGGGAAGGTCGAGGTTGAAGACGTGGGTCAGGTTCTTGAGGTNNCGGGCCTCTCCCGAGCGGAAGGCCTCCATGGCGGCCTTTCTGTCGTGTTTGCCGGATTCCCCCTGCAGCGCCGCGACCTTCACTCCCTTGAAAGTCAGCTTGGAGTAAACCTCTTCCATTTGGCGACCTTCGTTGAGGAAGGCGATCGCCGCCTTGGTGTCGGCCGCATGGATGGCGCGCCGCAAGGAATCGATCTTGTCCCGCGCCTCGCAGAGGAGATAGAAGTGTTCGATCGATTCGGGAAGGGCGAGCTTGAAGTTCGCGCTCTGGAGGTGGATGAAATCCTTCATCCAGCGGGAAGCGGCTTCCTCGGCCATTTTGGGAATGGTCGCCGAGACGAAGAGGGTTTGGCGCTCGCGCGGCAAAGCCTTGTAGATGTGCACCAGGTCCTCCCGAAGGGCCAGGACCTGATCGACCTCGTCGATCACCAGGAAGCGCAGGGCTTGGATCTTCAGCCGGCCGCCGTGGATCAGCTCCGCGATCCGCCCGGGGGTTCCCACCACGATGGGAGGATTCTTCTTGAGGCGCTCGATCTGATGCCGGGTGTTGGTTCCCCCGATCAGCTGCTGCCCGAAAAAGACCGTGCCCTCGGTCAACTTCTTGATTTCCTCGAGGATCTGCATCCCGAGTTCGCGGGAAGGAACGAGAATCATGGCCTGCACGGAATTATCCTTCGCCTCGTTCTTCGCCATGAGGCTCAGGATGGGCAAAAGGTAAGCCAAGGTCTTGCCCGTCCCGGTCTGGGAGTGAACGATGACGTCCTTCCCTTCGAGGATGAGCGGGATGGCTTTTTCCTGCACCGCGGTCGGATGGGAAAAATGCGCTGTTTTCTCGAGAAGGAAGGGGGCGATCTGGAGTTCTTCGAAGCTGGACAAAAAGTTTCCTCGCAATAATGAATTCTACGGGGTGCGGACGAAGTGAAGCATATTTTCCGGGAGCTCTAAGGATAGTTCGACGATCCCGCCGCATTTTCCCTCATGATACCACGGGGCCTGGTAGATCAGCTTTTTGACGCCGCTCTTCTCGATGGTGTAGGCGTTGACCCCTTCTTCTTCCATGAGCTGTTTCAGTTTGGCGCGGGCCGGGCCGGGGTGGCAATCCATGACGTTGCCCCCGATCAGCTTTTCGCCGCCCTGCTTTTCGAAAATCTTGCAGGCCCTCTCGTTCATCTCCAGGATGAGACCGTCCTTGTCGCAGACCGTGACTCCCCCCGGAAACCCCTGGAACCAAGACTTTTCCATTTTTCCTTCCCTCCAAAAAAGCTTTTTTGCAGTATAGCTTCAGCTCTGCTCGTCCGGCAAGGGAAGCAGGGAAGCGCGCAAGACGGATTTCAGGCCGTAGCGATCGCGCACCTTGTCCAGGGCCTCGTTCAAGCGACCGTTCTTTTCCGGGCGGAAGAGGGAGAGCTGAGAATTGGGATGGAAGTTCGACAAAGTCGCCCCGATCAGCCGCAGGGGCCTCCTCCCGTCCCAGGCCACCTCGACCAGCTTCCAGGCGGCTTCGAAAAAGGCTTCGTCGTCGTCCAGGGGGAAAGGAAAAGTCTTGCTGCGCTCCACGGTCTCGAAGGTCTTGCCGTAGCGGACCTTGACGGAGACCGTGGAAGCCAGGAAAGCATGTTTTCTGAGGCGGTAACCGAGCTCGCAGGCGATCTTGAGGATCAAACGGCGCAAGAAGATGGGATCACTGCTGTCCTCGTCGAAGGTCTCCTCGCCTCCCATGCTCTTGGGGGGACCGCCGGGAGAAACGGGGCGGGGGTCCTGGCCACGGGCGATCGCGAAGAAGTCCGCCCCCTGCGCCCCGAAGTGCGAGACGAGGAAGGAAAAGGGGATCTGCGCCATTTGCCCCACCGTCTTGATGCCCAGGTGCAGGAGGCGCTCCTCCGTGCGGGGGCCTACCCCGGGGATGACGCTGATCGGTCGCGGATGCAGCCAGGCTTCTTCTTCGCCGGGCGGAATGACGCAGATCCCGGCCGGTTTGGCGGTCTTGGAAGCGACCTTGGCCAAAAGCTTGGTCGTTCCTCCCCCCACGCTGGCGCTCAACCCCGTCTCCTGAAAGATGGCTTTCCGGATGGCGTAGGCGACCATCTGTACCGGTCCCAGCAGCAATTCGGAGCCCGTCAGTTCGAGGTAGGCCTCTTTGAAGCCCAGGGCTTCCACCAGGGGACTGAAATTCCCCCAGATCTCGATCAATTGGGCGCTGATCCGCCGGTACTTGCCCATTTCGACCGGGACGATGATGGCTTTGGGGCAGCACTCCAGCGCCTTGAAGATCGGCATGGCCGAGTGGACCCCGCAGGCGCGCGCCTCGNNAGGCGTCCATGTCGACATGCAGGATGGAACGGACGCTCAAGGGCAGGCCTCGACCGCATTCACGATGAGCAATTTTTCTTCGTTCAGTTTTCCCGAAAAGACGTTCCGCCCCCTCAGCAGGCCCGAGAACTTGCGGTAGGCTTCGGGGAAGAGGATGGCGGGAAGCTGCTCTAGCCCGTCGGACAAGGTCAGGAAAGCCATCTTCTCACCCTGCTTGGTCCGGTGAGAGCGCCGCCCGACGACCTCGGCCACCACGGAAAAAAAAGAGGCTTTGGATTTTTTGACCTCGGCGATGGTGGTGGTGCCCACGACCTTCTCCCGCCGCTCCTCGGTCACGGCGAAGCCCAATCTCTCCACCTCGGAGCTCCGGCGCAGCGGCACGGAGTAATCCGGAAGGTCGGGAAAATCGGAGGGCACGGCCAGGGCCAACTCGGGGAAAAGGCTGCCCTGGCCGCAGCCCAAGGCTTTCTTTCTTTCGAGTTGCCAGAGCAGGACGGGGCGCGAAACCCCGAAATCCTCGCAGGCGCCCACGGTGATGAGGGCCTCCAGTTCGAGGCGGGACAAGTTCGTGCGCCGGCGGAAATCCTCGAGGTTCGAAAAGGCTCGCTCCTTTCTGGCCAAGAGGATCGAACGGACCCCGGCCGGCCCGATCCCCCCGATGTGCGCCAGTCCGATCCTCAGGATATTTTCCTTTTCGACCGTGTAGCCGGATTGGGAGCGGTTGATGCAAGGCAGGGCAAGGTGAGCGCCGAAGGAAAGGGCGTCCTCGACGTAGACCCTGGGGGGATAATAGCCCATGCCCGCGGAAAGGACGGCCGAAAGGTACTCGATGGGCCAGCGCGCCTTGACGTAGGCCTCCCGAATGGCCAGGGCGGCGCAGGAGGCGGCATGGGCCTTGACGAAGCCGTAGCCCCCGAAATGACTGAGTAGGTTCCAGACCTGCTCGACGTTCTTCCTCTTCAACTTTTCCGCGCCGGCGAAGAAGCGATCGCGGAGGAAGGAGATCTCTTCCGGGCGGCGCTTGGAGATGCCCCTCCGGAGGTTGTCCGCCTCTCCCAATCCCATCCCGGCGAAGACCGCGGCGACCTGGAGGCACTGCTCCTGGTAGAGGATGCAGCCGTAGGTATGGGCAAGAGTTTCGTCCAGACAGGGATCGAGAGTGACGACCTTTTCCTTGCCATGGCGGCGGGCGACGTAGCTGGGGGTGATGCCGCCGTCTATCGGGCCGGGACGGTAGAGGCTCGTGACGGCGGTGACGTCCTCCAGGGTGGTCGGACGAAACTGGCGCAACAGGGATTGCACCCCGTCCGACTCCATCTGGTAGATCCCGAAGGTGCGCCCGCTCTGCAAGAGCGCGAAAGAAACTTTATCGTCCAGAGGGAGGTCCTCCGGAACCAGGGAAAGATCGAATTTTTTTTCGATGAGCTCGACGGCATCCTTGAGTATGGCGAGGTTGCGGTTGCCGAGCAGATCCATCTTGAGCAGGCCCACCGCCTCCACCGCCTTCATCTCGAACTGGGTGACGATCGGTCCCTTGGCGGAGACCTCGAGAGGGACCATCTCGGCAAGGGGCTCGCGGCCGACCACGATGCCGCAGGGATGCAAGCCGAGGTGATCGGGAATTCCCTCGAAACTTTGGGCCACTTCGCTCAAGTTCTTGTAGGGCTCTCTCTCGAAAAAGGGGTTCTTCGCGACGGTTTCCGCGATGGTGGCCGAGCCGGCCCAACCGGGCATCTTCCTCGCAGCCTCGTCGATCACGCTCTCCTCCAGGCCGAGGACGGCCCCCGCGAGACGGATCGCCCCGCGGGGGCCGAGGTGCTGATGCGTCGCGATACGGGCCACATGGTCCTCTCCGAAGGTTCGACAGCAATAGTCGACGACCTCGTCCCGCCGCCGCCAGTCGAAGTCGATGTCGATATCGGGCAAGCCCTTTCGCTCGGGGTTGAGGAAGCGCTCGAAGCAGAGGCGATTATCCAGGGGGCAGATCTGGGAGATGCCGAGGAGGTAGAGCACGAGGCTGCCTGCCGCACTCCCGCGGGGCATGTGGGGGATTCCCTCCCTTTTGGCGAAGGAAACGAGGTCCCAGGCGATCAGGAAGTAATCGACGAAGCCCATGTCCCGGATGACGGAAATCTCCAGCTCCATCCTCAATCGAGCCTCGGAACGGCGCGCGGGATACCTTTTTTCGAAGCCTTCCTCGCAGAGACGCCGGAAAAGCAGGAAATTATCCTCCTTGTTTTCGCCGTTCCTGAAAACCGGCAGCTTCGGAACCCCGAAAATCGGCTCGAAGCAGCAATTATCGGCAATCTCGGCGGTATTGGCGAGGGCCTGGGGGATTTCCCCCCAAAGCCTGGTCATTTCCTCGTCGGAGGCGAGGTGCCTAGGGCCCGGCGCCGAATGACCGAGGCCATGTCCCGCCTGCAACCTCTCCCAGGACTTGGCGTCCTCGGGCCTCAGATAGCAGGCCTCCTGGACGGCGACGAGGCTCCCGGCGAGGCGGAGCAAGGGGGAAACCGGCCACCAGGGTCCGATCTGGACAAAACAACGGAAGGCTTCTTGCCAAAGGGAAAAAATATTTTTGCCCTCCTCTTCCCGGCCCGCGGCGAGAAGACGCGGAAGGAAGCCGTCTTTTCCGCCGGTCAACAGGATGAGGCCCTCGGCTGCCGGGAGCAGGTCAGAGGGAGCGAGGCCGATCCTTCCGCCGAGATGAAAGCGCGTGAGCAGACGCGAAAGGTTGCGGTAGCCGATTTCGTCGCGGACGAGGAGAAGGACCTGACCGGACGCTCCCGCCCTTTCCAGAAAGATCGTGGCCCCCACGATGGGCTTGATCCCGGCCTTCCGGGCGGCCTCGACGAAGGGAACCATCCCGTAGAGGGCATTCCGGTCGGTCAAGGCGATCGCCCGATGACCGCGGGCCACGGCTTCCTCCACCAGGTCCGTCGGGCTGAACATGCCGTACCTCAGGGAATAGTGGGAATGGGTTTGCAGGTGGGCGATCTCGCTCAAGATTCTGGCCTCCGCTCGCTCATCGACCGGGCTTCCGTTTGCTGTACAGAATACTATACAAAAACCGCTTCTGTCAAAAAAGAACGGCCTCGTTCCAGAATTCTGTCCAAAGATGCTATGATGCTTGCGATGGAAAAAAAGAAGAATCGACTAGGCGACTTCATCAAGGCCAAGCGAAGCGAATTCGGCCTTTCCCAAAGGGAATTGGCCGCGCGCAGCGACGTGAGTCACGGCTACATCGCCAACCTGGAGCGCGGCTACGACCACGCGACCGGCAAAAAAACCAATCCGAGCGTCGAAAGGCTCAACCGCATCGCCGGCGGCTTGCAAGTCGATTCCGATGCCCTGATCCACCTGGCCTGCGGCGAAAAAATTTTTTCAGAAGATCGAGATGAAAAATTTTCGATCCTTCGCCCCGTCTACGGCTTCGCTTCCTGCGGTTCGCCCACCTTCATCGAAGATCACCCCGAGGAATATCAGAGCTGGCCGGAACTCGTGGCCAGGCAGGCCGAGGGCATCCTGATCGTTCGAGGGACCTCGATGGAAGGGGTCGGTTTCCAAGACGGCGACCTTCTTTTCGTGCGCCGCCTCGACGGCGAGCGACCGCGCAGCGGAAGCAAGGTGATCGCTTCCATCGACGGGGAATACACCTGCAAGATCTATCGACAGGACGACCTGGGGGAATACCTGGAGGCCGCGTACGTCGGAGATCGGACCTGGCGGGTCCTCTTGAGGCCGGGAATTTCCCTGGCTGCCCTCGTAATCGGAATTTACAAGCCCGAAACCTGAAGCGATTGACGGTTGGTGCGGGAATGGCGGTGGGTGTTTGGAAAATGCTTTAAAAGGAGGAATCTTGGCATTGAAGGTCGAAACGAAGCATCTCGGGGGAATGAAGTTCGGCAGCGAATCGCGGGGACATACCATCCTCTGCGACCTGCCCCAGTTGGAAGGGGGAGAGGATACCGCCCCCACCCCCGCGGAAACCCTCCTTGCCGCGCTGGGCTCCTGCACGGGGATGAACGTCGCCAGTTACTGCAAGGCCCGAGATCTCGATCCCAGCGGGATCGAGATCCAGGTCACGGCGGAGAAGACGAAAGCCCCCAGCCGCATCGAATCGATCGTCGTCCAGGTCCTCATGCCCGCCCGCTTCAGCGAGAAGGACCGCCTCGGCATCCAGCGCACGGCCGATCGGTGCTTCATCAAAAACACCCTGCTCATGGCGCCCTCGATCCTGACCGAAGTGATCGAGAAACAGTAACGATCAGCAGTAACGGCTCGACGCTCCCCCCCTCCCTTGACTTAAACGGGCAAGTACTATTAATATAAGTTCATTAATTTATATTTTATCGAGAGGAGGCTTTCAATGGGTGGAGAAAATGAAGCTTGGCTCGATGAGTACCTGAGCGCCCTGAGTCAAAGCTTTCGTGCTCATGGGGGGAAAGCCCTCTTCGGGATCTTCATCAACGAAGCGAGCTACCAGGAGAAGCTCGAATTGATCTCCCTCCTCGTCTACGAGATCGAGAAGGGGTCCCTTTCACCCTCCAATCCGGTGANNAGAAAGAAACCAGGGAATTCGGCGGAATCATCGGAAGCTTCGTGGGGTCAAGGGTCGGCCAAGCGAGTGCCGGTTCCTTGATCGGCTGGGCCATCGGCGGCAGCATCGAAGAGTTCGTTCGAGAACACCCCCCTCAGGCGCTGGCGCATGATCAGGACTACCGACCGCAAAACTAGAATGCCTCGATCTTTTTTCGGGCGTCGAGGTCGTAAGCCTCGCCAGACCTCTTCGTCAATCCGGTTATCCCCGAGATGCGCTCAGCGGGAAGTGAGAAAGATCAATTCCTCCGTGATCTGCTCCTGGTGCTGGTATTCTCGCATCAGCTCTTCGATTTGACGCTTGATCCGATCTTCCGCTCCGCTGACCGTGCCCAATCTCGCGGATTGCTCGCTGCGGTCAGGCCGACTCTCAGGCGTGCCCCCGGTATTTCGTTCGACCAGTACGGCCTTGGGCAAAATGTCGAGGCGCTGCATCTCGAGCCAGAGTTCGTTTCCTTCGCGGTTGCGCTCCCCTATACCGAGAACCCCTGGTAGATGGCCGAAGTGNNGATGATCACCGTCTTGCCCACCCCGGCTCCTCCGAACAACCCGACCTTGCCCCCCTTGAGAAAGGGCGCGATCAGGCGATCGCCCGAACCTCATTTTCGGAAAGCAGATCGGCAACCTCGAGGAAGGCCCCGCTACTCGTTTGGAGCAGTTCGGAAATGAGCGGCAAGACGGAGAATCGAATTGGCCGAGGACCTGGGTCACGATTCCGTCCTGTTTCTCCGGCATCGTATCCTGTCTCTTCCTTCCCTTCTTTATTATACTTCATCTCGATATGTTTAAATATTGAGTAGCCCGGTCGAAATGAAATATGATGGTAGGGTCGACAGAAAGGCGGTCCCATGCCCTCTGCTTTCCTTTGTTTCTACACGGGAACCGGAAACTCGGCCCGCGTCGCCGATCGAATCGAAGACCGACTGAAGGAGGCCGGCTACGAGATCGAGAAAGAGCTTTCGAACATTTCCGCCTGCGAGCTGGCCGTCATCGTCTTCCCCGTTCACGCCTGTTCCTTGCCGATCCGCATGGGACGCTTCCTGCATCGATTCCCCCTCGGAAAATCGAAAATTGCCCTCTTCGCCGTTTACGGGGAGGTCGACGAAAAGGGGACGCTCCCGGGCCACGAGGGGGCATCCCTCTCCGACGCCGCCTGGATTCTGCGAAAAAAGGGCTATCGAGTCTCTTATGCCGATGCGATCGGCTATCCCGTGAACATCACCGCGATGTTCGACACTCCCGAAGAAAAAAATGAAATCATTCTCCGGGCCGACGGGAAGCTGGAGGAAAAGATAAATAGGATGCTGAGCGAAGAAGAATATCTAAAACCCTGCCATCCTTTGATCAAACTTTTTTCCTGGCCTTTCGGCATCCTCTTCTCCCTGGTGGGCCGCCGGGCGATGGGAAAACTCTACGTGGCGGATTCTTCCTGCATCGGCTGCGGGGCCTGCGTGAGCAGCTGTCCCGCCGGAGCGATAAAGCTGGTGAGGGGGAAGCCCCGCTGGAACTTCCAGTGCGAGGGCTGCATGCGCTGCATCAACCTTTGTCCGAAAAGCGCCATCCAGACCTCCTTTATCCGGCTCGCCGCGGTCCTCGCTCTCATGGTGCTGCCGCTCGAACAATGGAGCCGTCCGCTCGCCCCTCATCCCCTGCTCCGAATCGGTCTCTCGCTGCTCATGTTGATCTTTTTCGCCTTTTTCCTGGACGAGGCGTTTTTCCTGCTCCAGCTCTTGCCGACGCGCAGGCTTTTCGAGTTCAATCACACCAAAACCTTTCGGCGTTACCTGGCGCCCGGCTTCAAGCCCATGTCTAAAAAATAAAGAAGAGACTGCAGGGTCTTTCGATGCCATAATGGAAAAGGCGTGGCCGTTGCCTCGCCCTCAAGAAGGAAGCCACTCATGAAGAACAAAAACGAAGCCAATTTCCGTGGAAATCCGCCCAACCTGGACCAACTCGCCAACCTCCTCAAGGACCAACTGCCCCGCTGGAATGAAGTACGCCAGACCGCCGTCGAGATCGGTGCGACCTGGAAATGGGTTTATTCGGAATCAAGGGAAGAATGGTCCCTTCGCTCCTATTTGGCCGGCGATCGCTTCTTCGCCGCTCTCACCCTGACCGACGGCGGCTTCGAGGTGAGCTTCAACTTGAAGAAGGATGAGTGGGAGGCGGTCAAAGCCAGCAATCCCAAGGAAGAAGCGATTCTTTCCGACTTGCGCGAAAGAGCTCTCGAGAGCGAGGAAGATCCGGCCTGGATCCACATGCCCATCAGCAACGGGTCAGCCCTCGCCTTGCTGACCAAGATCCTGGTCGTCCGGGCCGGCAGGGTTCAAAAACCTCGCCTCAAGGAAAAAAAGAAGAAATAGTTTTTTGCCGAATCCGATTTGGCACCTGCTCTTTCTCGCCTTCTTCTTCGTCCTCCTCGCGGTTCTCAAGTTCAAGAGAATCCGAGGAGGCCTCGTCGCTCTGCTCGTTTTTCCCTTTCGCCTGCTTTTCGGGAAGGGCAAGAAGCCGAAGCACGGTTTCGAACTCGTCTCGCGCCAGGCTTTTTTCACCCAATCGGAAAGGAACTTTTTTTCTTTTCTCGAGGGGATAGCGAAGCAGCACAAATTGCTCATCTTTTCCAAGGTCCGCCTGGCGGACGTGGTCACCGAGGCCCCCGGAGCGAAGAGCCAGTTCCATCGCTACGGCAACATGCACGTCGATTACCTGCTGGTGAAATCCGACAACTTCGCCATCGTCGCCGGAATCGAACTGGATGGCGAAAGCCACCTCGATAAGCGGCAACAGTACAACGACGAAAAAAAGGACCAAATCTTCAAGAGCGCCCGCGTCCCCATCTTGCGCTTCAAGAACGATTGCGAAAGCAACCCCGCCAAGGTCCGCAAAGAGATCGACAAGGTCATCAGAAAATCGATCTGAGTAGTTGTCTTAAAAGGTGTGGTTCCGAGCGGGAATGGCTGCAGGAAAATCCCACCTATGAGACTCTGTCGAAGTCGCTTATTCATTGCTTTCGACGGGAATCCTGAGGGTGAAAGTGCTGCCTTTTCCTACTTCGCTCCGGGCCTCGATGGTTCCCCCATGGGCCCCGACGATGGCCTTGCAAATCGAGAGTCCCAAGCCCACGCCGCCAACCGTACGGGTCGATCCCATGTCCAGTTGTTTAAAAGGCTGAAAAATTTTCGAAAGGTCCTCCGGTAACATTCCGATACCCGTGTCCTGTACATTCGTGTTCAAGGCGTCCCCTTCGATCCAGGCCCGGATCAGGATCCGACCTCCCGGGGTAGTGAATTTGAGCGCGTTCGAGAGCAAATTCGCCAGGACCTGCGTGATGCGGATTCGATCGAGCTTGACCGGGGTCGCGATGTCGATCTCCTGGCGAATGGAAATGCCTTTTTCGGCAGCGGTTGCCTCGAAAAGGGCGATCGTCTCTTCCACCACGGAAGCGTAATCCGCCTCGGCGGGAAGAATGCTGAAATTTCCCGCCTGGATCCGGGCATAGTCCAGCAGGTCATCGATCAGGAAGAGCATTCGATTCGTTCCCGCCAGGAGCTTATCGAGGTAATTGAGCTGTTGCGGGTTCAACGGGCCTGGGATTTCGTCCTGCAGGATGGAGCCAAAGCCCGTGATGGCATTGAGCGGCGTCCTGAGCTCATGGCTGATGACCGAGAGAAATTCGTCCTTGATACGATCGGCCTTGCGGAGCGTCTCCACTTGTTCTCTTTGTAGGTTCTCATGCTCATCTTCGAGGCGCTTTTTCTCGGTGATGTCGAGGAGGGTCCCCAGCACGACCGGCTTCCCATGCAGGTGGACCTCCCGTTCGAAGGCTTCGCATAGGAGGGGAACCCCATCTTTGCGATTGCCTCGAAAGGTAAAATGCACGCT
The DNA here is from genome assembly GCA_003503675.1 of Cyanobacteria bacterium UBA8530. Classification (GTDB taxonomy): domain Bacteria; phylum Cyanobacteriota; class Sericytochromatia; order S15B-MN24; family UBA8530; genus UBA8530. The sequence goes on from DOBT01000026.1 coordinate 14,716, forward strand.
GGTTGCTCGTCGCAACCTGACCACCGATTCCCTGTCTTCCGGGTGCACGATGCGGAGCGCCTCACTCCCGACGAGTTCTTCCACCGGGTAGCCGAAGATCTGAGCGCCGGCCTCGTTGAAGCAGGAGAGGCGATCGCGGCTGATTTCGTAGATCCCGACGATGGATTGCTCCACCATGCCCTGGAAAACGGCCTTTCGGCTCCGTTCGAGTTGGAGGGAAATCCGACGGGCTCTCAAGAGAACCTCGATCCGGGCATGCAACTCGATTTTCTCGATCGGCATCAGGAGCAACTCATCGATGCTCTTCCAGAGATGGCGCGTGGCCAGCTTGAGATCCTGTCGCAACGCGATGAGAAGGAAAGGAAGGAATACGCCCTTTTCGGTATTTCTTCGGCTCTGAATCCACTCCCAGTGCGTGNNGACGTAATCGTAGCGAGGCTTCAGCCACTCGCAAAGCAGCTTCCTGTTTTCCCGGTTGCTCAGAAACAGAAGTATTTTCATTCGTCACTCTCCAGGAGGGCCGAAACGATCCCGACCAGTTGTTTGGCCGTCAGAGGTTTCACGAGGACGCTGCGTGC
>DOBT01000026.1:15336-15643 GCA_003503675.1 Cyanobacteria bacterium UBA8530
GGGCGAGCAGGATAAGGTTTTGACGGGTTCGTCCGATGAGCAGGATCGGAGGCTGGATCCTCATCCCCCTGTTCCTTCCGAGGAAACCGCCCAACGAGGCAGACCACCGATGATGTGGTCGAGGTCTGGCAAGGGGTCACTCACCCGCAGGCCAGAGCTGGTCACCTCGTATTCACGGATCGTTCGCTCGAAAGAGGAGAGTCTTTTCTTGAGGACCCCGATCGCCTTGCGCAACTCGACTTTCCGTCCTTCGAAGCGCTCGAGGTACTGAATGAAGACGATGTTGTCGGCCAGGTAGCTGATGCCC
>DOBT01000260.1:0-3101 GCA_003503675.1 Cyanobacteria bacterium UBA8530
AGCATTCGCTGGAGCCGGCGTTGTAGAGTTTGATGGGCTTCTCCAGAAACCGGATGACTTCCAGCAGGTAGAGCGTGCCGAGACTGATGCTCTCCATCGCCTCGACCGGCTGCTCGAAGGAAAGGCCGACAGAGCTTTGGCCGGCGAGGTTGTAGACCTCGTCGGGAGCGACTTTGCTCAATCCGTACAAGACGCTCTTGAAATCGTTCAGGGCCATCGAGAGGGTCTGCACGCGCTCGAAGATACCGAGCTTGTGCAAGTTCCCGAAACTGGAAATCTGCGCATCGCGAGAGGTGCCGAACACTTCATACCCCTTGTCCAGCAGAAGCTTGGCCAAATAAGCACCGTCCTGACCGGTGACACCGCAGATCAATGCACGCTTCATTCTTCCGACCTCAAACTATTTTCTCGTAAACCTCGAGCGTATCCAGGGCGCACTTCTCCCAGGAGAAACGCGAAAGTCGTTCGAGCCCGAGCTTGACCAGGGTTTCTCTTCTTTCCGGGGAAAACAGGACATGCTCGATGGCCGAAGACATTTCCTCCACGTTCCCGGGATCGAACGATTCCGCTGCCTCCCCGACCACCTCGGGCATGGAGCTGGTGTTCGAGCAAACGACCGGACAGCCGAAGGACATCGCCTCCAAGGGAGGGATGCCGAAGCCTTCGTAGAGCGAAGGGTAAACGAAGGCCGCCGCGGAAGCGTACAGATTGGCCAGGACGTCGTCCGAACCGGACCACTGCACGACGTCTTCCGGGATCTTCAAAGACAGCATGGTCGCCCTCTCCTGCTCCCTGAACCCGCCGCCGCCAAAGCATACGATTGAAAAGTTTTTCCTCAAGCGGGCGGAAAGGGCGTAGGCATGCAGGAGGCCGACGAAGTTCTTGTGGCCGTCGCGGTTTCCCACGTAAAGGAGATAGGGTCGCTCCGGGGGAGGCGCCAAGGAGGCCGCCTGCCCCGAAAGGAGGGAATAGCCCAGGTGAACGACGGATATTTTTTCTTCGGGCACGTCCAGCAACGCCATCAAGTCTTTTTTGGTGCTTTGCGAAATGCAGATCACGTGATCGGCTCTTTTTACGGCCAAAGCCTTGTATTGCCTGGTTTTATCGCCGACCGGAAAAGATTCGGCGAACTTTTCGTGGATCATGTCGTAAACGGTGACCACCCTTTTCGCCGAAGGCGGGCAGTTGTCGATCGGGCCGTAATAGGTCTCGTGAAAGACATCCACGTCCCTCCGCCCCTTCAAAAGAAGTCTCGGCAGATATTTGTTCACTTCCTTGACCAGGCGAGAAGTGAAGGGAACCTTGATTCCGAAGGGCTTCAACCCGCAGCCTTCGGCGAAGTAGGCATTGACGTAGAAGGGAGCGATGATTTCGACCTTGTTGCCGGGCCTGGTCGAAAGCCGAGCGGCGATCTCGCAGAAGTAGCGAGAAATGCCGCCGTACTTCTGGATATTGAAGATCTGGTGATCGTAGACGATGGTTAAAGCCAAAGCTTTGCCCTCACCCGAGGAAGCCAATCAATTCCCCACTCTCTTCAATCGAGCGATAATCCGATCGAACAAGGTCCTCGTTCCGAGCTGGCCTCGGGAAGTGAAGGAATCGGCTTTCGCATCCCTCAACACCATCTTCGGATGCCTCAAGGGAAAGGCGATCTTCTCCACTTCCAGGTTCGCCAGGCTGCTGGCGCCCGCGGTGTGCGTCGCGTCGCTCCCGAAACCGATGTTGGATACCAGGTTGANNCGGATCGACGAGCAGGTCTTCCAGCCAAGCGCCGTCGCGCACCTCGCTCCAGAGCGAAAGATCGACGTCATAGGCTTTCCAGGCCCGGCGCCAGGAGGCCCATCCCCAGATGTGGTTCATTCTCGAAAAATAATAGCTGTCCTCGGTGCGCTTCCTGCCGAATTGGAAGTTGTCGCCGCTGATCTGAGAGATTCGCTCGTCGTAGCGATACTTTTCGAGCAGTTCCTCGCAGAAGCGGAAAAAACTCGGGTGAGGCAGGCAATCGTCCTCGAGGACGATCGCTTCCTCGACCAAAGAGAAGACCCAGTCGAGACCGCTGGAGACGCGGCGCTTGCAGCCGAGGTTCCTTTCCGAAAAATTGGTGAGCACTTCGCAGTCCCAATCCACGCGGTCGATGACGGCGCGGGCAGCGGCGCATTTTTCCGCCTCGCCTCGGCGCTCCTCGCGCGGTCCGTCGGCGACCACGAGCAACTTGGGGGGCTTGGCCCTGGCTATCTCTTCGAAAACCCGCGCCGTGGTGTCCGGCCTGTTGAAAAGGATGAAAGCGACCGGAGTCGCCCGCTTCCACTCAGACATCGAGCACCTTCTCGAAATAAGCGATCGTTTCTTTCAGGCCTTCTTCCAGGGGGACTTTGGGCTGCCATCCGATCTTTTCCCTGGCAATCGAGATATCCGGCTGGCGCTGTTTCGGGTCGTCCTGCGGCAACGGCTTGAAAGTCAGTTTCGATTTCGAGCCGGTCAGCTTCAAGACCATCTCCGCCAATTCCAGCATGGTGAATTCGCTGGGATTGCCGAGGTTCATCGGTCCGGTGAAATCCGGGGGGGTGTTCATCAGGAGCACCAGGCCATCGATCAAGTCGTCCACGTAGCAAAAGCTGCGCGTCTGCTGGCCTGAACCATACATGGTGAGGTCTTCCCCCCGCAGCGCCTGGACGATGAAATTGCTGACGACGCGCCCATCGTCCGGGTGCATCCTCGGGCCGTAGGTATTGAAGATGCGCGCCACTTTGATTTTTACCTGGTTTTGGCGATGGTAATCGAAGAACAGCGTTTCGGCACACCGCTTGCCTTCGTCGTAACAGCTCCGAATGCCTATCGGGTTGACTCGCCCCCAATAATCCTCGGTTTGCGGGTGGATTTCGGGATCCCCGTAGACTTCCGAGGTGNNGCGGGGCAGGCCAGGTTGTAAATCTGATCGACTTCCACGTGAAGCGGGAAAGTGACGTCGTGGCGTAGCAGCTCGAAATAGGGGCTGTTCATCAAAGGGAGGATATTCTGCTTGCACCCCGTGTAGAAGTTGTCCACGCAGAGGACGTCTTGACCGTCTTTCAAAAGGCGCTCGCAGAGATGGGAACCGAGAA
>DOBT01000260.1:3136-19915 GCA_003503675.1 Cyanobacteria bacterium UBA8530
GGCGCCCGAAAGGATCACGAAACATTCCTCGGTCAGCTTGTGATAATGACCGCCGCGGATGGCGCCGGCGTCGGAGGCGATCAAATTCATTTCCCGCCAAGCGCCCTCGTTAAGCAAGCCATGAATATTTCCGCGGGAATCAGAGTGCTCAAAGCACCGGTCGATACGTCGATATAGTTCCATCAATAAATGTCACTCAGTTCTTTCCAGGCTTCAACCTCCCGGNNGGGCGAGCCTTTGGCCGTACTGAAACCGAGACAACCGGTAACCGTCGCTCAAATGGGCAATCGCCATACCCTCCCCTTGGCCATGCTCGGCGACATTGCCGACGTAGCGGCACAAGCACCCGATCGACGTGGGGGAAAAGTAGGTATTGTCAAACAAGGCCAATGATACCTCACGTTGCAGGTTGTCCTCAAGCCAGCGGAAAAATCCTCCTCGCCGCCCCATCACCGCGGAAACACGCAGAATGAGGCCCGGCAGCCCCGATGCCAGGAGCAGGCGTTCCGCCAGCAAGTTCGTAACCCCATACACCGTCCGGGGGCCTACCTCATCGCTATTCCGGTAATGCCCCCTCACTCCGTCGAACACATAGTCGGTGGAACAAAAAAGGGTGCTGGGCCGGATTCCGAGAAGATCGCAGCCGGCGATGTAGTTACGTACCGCTTCCACGTTCAGGTCGATGGCGTATCCCGGTTCCTTTTCGCACCGACCGACGTCCTTGGTCCCCGACAGGAAGATCACCAGTTCGGGGTCGAGTCGAGAAAGGATGGCGCGCACCCCCTCCGGATCGAGAAGATCCAGGTGTTCGAGCCCGGCGCGGGGATGATTGTGAAAAGTTCCGGTCACGGAATGGGCGGTTGCCGAAAGGTGCTCCGTGAGGTAAGTCCCGATGAAACCGCTGGCGCCGATGATCAATATTCGCTTAGCCATTCAGGCTCCTCATCACGGTATCCTGACCACCGTCGTACTTGTCGAAGTCCTGCAGGACCGCGGCCTCTCCTTTTTCCTTCATTTGCTCGTACAACTCGGTGCCGGGAAAAGGCGCGCAATGGGACAATTGATAACTTCGGAGCCTATCGTCGGTCGTAAAGCCCATTTCATGGATGATCTCCAGGTCGAGCCGATGCATTTCCTCGGTCTGGCCGGGCAAATCCTTCATCATCGTGACGTGCACCATGAGGTGAGGGTATTTGGCGCACAACCGCTCGAGCGAACGACGAAAATCCATGCGTTCGATGCCTTTCTTCACCCGGGCCAGAACTTCTTGGTTGAAGGTTTCGATACCGAAGCGCATCCCGACGCAGCCCGCATCGATCATCTTGTCGTACAGCCAATCCGGTGAAATATCCAGGCGCCCCATCATGGTCCAGGGCAGCCCGATGGCCTTGAGGCGATCGCACAGTTCACTGATGCGATCCGTGCCCATGTTGAAAGTGTCGTCGTCAAAAAAGATGCTCTTGTAACCGTTCATTTCTACCGCTTTTCGAATCTCTTCCTCGATCCTCTCCGGCTTACGCAACGACACTTTTTTCTGGTACATGACCTGGGGCCAGGCGCAGAAGGTGCAATGGAACGGGCAGCCTTTGCTGCCGTAGATTTGCAACTGAGGCCGGGGAGTCGGCATCGAGGTGTCCCAGTACTTTACCGCCGCAGGGTAATTCCTGAAGGGGAAAGGGATGGAATCGACCTCCGTCACGACCTGCGCTTCGTAAATACCGGGCATTAACTTTCTTGCGAGTTCCCGCGCGCCGTAGATATACTCGCCCTTGAGAACGTATTTGACGGAGGGATGGTTCTTTCGGAGGTCCCTGAGGATCTCTTCCGTGGAGAAATGAGGACCTGCCACCGCGACATCGGCGATTCGAGACATTTTTTCCGCCATCCAAAGATCGATGGCGATGGTCGGAGTCGAACATTCTTGGATGATCAGATCGGGATGCCACCGCCTCAAACGTTCGAGGAACCGCTCATAACGGAACTCTTCATCGGCGACCGCATCGATGATGTCGACGGTGTGTCCGTCGGCCTGAAGCAACGCGGCTGCATACCCCATGAAGAAGGGGTAATGAGGACTGCCGTGGGTCGGCATATCCAGGGTCCAGGGCCAGCGGGAACCCGCGCGCACGCCGTAGCGAATCGTGCCTCCCAATTTCAAAGCCCTCCAGGCTTTCTGGGCGCCGGGAATTCGACGCAGAGCCGAAGAAAACAAAAGGCCATCGAGTTTGAAACCGTTCTCCGGAGAGGAGTCGCGGGAGCGAACGACGGGGGGATTCACGAACAAAACCCTCATCTACAGCTCCTTCAAGTAGCGAAGCAAGTTCCGGGAGGTCGATCCCATCGAGAAATTATCCCGCACAAAGCGTCCTCCCGCTTCGGCACGCAAGCGCCTTTCCCCTTCATGGAGCAAATAATAATCGATCTTGCGCCCGAGATCATCGCCCCCGTCCGTAAAGACCGCGTAATCACCGAGCAGGTGTTCTGCAGAGGGCACCCTGTCCGAAATCAGGAATCCGTCGCAGGCCATGACCTCCAGGCTGCGCAGGGTGATCACGTCCCAGTCGACGCAGTCCTGTGCCGTGCAGTTCAAGTTGATCTTGGCGCTGCTGTACAAGACCGGAACTTGTTCTTGGGGTATCTTCCCCCGGCTGATCTTCGCGAAGCGCTTCCGATACTCGGGTTGTCCCCAGTTTTTCCAGATCCTAAAGCGCGACCTGGGAAGGAGCCAGTTGCCGAACAAACCGAAATCGAAGGGGAGGGCAGGGAACAAGTAAGCATTGGTTCGCTCGGGCCCCTTGATGTCGTTGCCGACATAGGCGACCTCGAAGGAAAATTTCGGATCGACCGGGCGAGGCGAGAAATTCTCCGCATCGACTCCGAAAGGAAGGAAAAGTCCTTCGTACCCGGCAGCGCGATGCAAAGACAAGAGAGTCTGCGAAATAAAAGCATAGCCGTCATAGCGATGGGCGCGAAGCTCCTCGAGTTTCAGATCGGACCCGTTTCCATAAGCATTCTGCAGATAAAGAAGGTGTTTACGGGCCAGCATTTCATCCGGAGCGGTGTCGTTCATGTAAATCATCACGTCGAGCGGTTGCTCCGGCAAATGACTTGGCGAATAGACCTCGGCCCCGGTTACCTCCGGGAGCAGATTCAACTCCTTGGCGAGCGACTCGGCATACAACTCGTCCCCCAAGACATTGCCCTTGCTGCGGCCGAGAGAGCCCTTTTCCCATTTCAAATAAAAACCGATGCGCATGCCCTTACCTCACATTCGGGTTGTTCATCAAATCGCCTTCGTTGTGTTTGCAGCGAGGAAAACCTTATTCATGCTCAAGACATCCTCTGGTAGACGCAAGCGATATCCAGACTACCAAACCGGTATATTTCCCTGAAATTCCTCGACAACAACTTTCTTCCACCATTCAAATAAAAATCTTCGGCCGCTTTGTCGATATGTGTCAACTGTCCGCGCCAAGGAGCCCTCATGATCAATAGGCCTCCTTTTTTTAGCATCGGATAGATCTTCTTGCAAAAAACCTCGGTAGAATTTTCAATGTGCTCCAGGACATCGATGCAGATGACTAAATCAGCAAGATCATCCCCATGGAATTCCAGGGCATCCTGAAGCTGCACATTTTCGAGGGCATGCCTGGATTTCCTGAATTCCACGAAGCGGCTCACGTCGTTGGGAACATCCAGCAGGAGAAGCTGGCCAGAGAGGTGTTTGTTTAGCAATAGCCCCAGGGACAAGGCCGCTGTTCCGCAGCCGAAATCGATCGTACTGGAGGCATTCCGCGAAAAATAAGCACACGTGCTATATACTTCCAAATAAAGCAGTTGATTCAAAGTATTGGCACAGATATTTTGTTTCGCAAACGAATCATTCCAGGACTGGTAGAAATCCATCAGACTGCCCGAATCTTCGAACAGCTTCGGCTCCGTTTTTTCCCAATCCTTGGCGAGCACCCAAAAGTCGTCGAGCGAGACCTCCAGATAAAGGAGAGCGTCATCTATTGCCAGGCAAAGCGCCTTGAGATATTCGACCCGAAGAGCGCTCGGCCTCTCCACCCGAAAGAAGCGATTGTGAAGGATCATCTTCAATCTTCCAAGGTGATCGTACTTGGTCTCGGGCTTCACTTAACCCTCCCTAACAATTTCATTCGGTAGATAGGCCTGAGGATGGACCTGAAGAAGATTTCTCCTATCGATCTATCAAATAAGAGAGACTGCAAAACAACAGGGGCGGAATAACTGATCAGCGTCGCCCAGGCTGCAGCAACCATACCATGGCGGGGTATCCACCAGAAATTCAAGGCAACATTGCATACCGCCCCAAATATTGTTCCATAAAGGGAGAGGCGCTGATCGCCTTTCAATATAAATCGATGGCTGAAGATCACGCTCATTCCGACGACGATGCCTGAGAAGATGTGCACGGCCAAAACACTTGAAGAGCGATCGTAATGGCTGCCATAAAGCAGGAAAATAATTTCCGAAGACAAACTGGCAACCAGCAGGGCGAAGACCAACTCGCCCCAAAAAAATAAACACATAATCTTTTCAAGCTTATCCAGATAACGCTTCTCGTCCTGATGGTAAAGCTTGATCAGTGTTGGATAAACCGAACTCAAGGCGATGGTGGGAATAAAATACCAAACCTCACTCAATTTCAGCGCCGCGCTGTAATAGCCNNAAGCCACAAGCCCGTCGTAGCGCCATTCTCGTAGGTTGCCATGGTTCAGATGGTAAGCGTAAAGGATAAAAAGGGAAGTCAAAGCCACCTCGAAAAACCCAATCCAAGCAAAGGCCATGAGGGGAGCAGTATTCATCAGAAGGGCGACTTTGACCATCGCCATGAGGACGAAGGCGCCATTGGTGGCCAAGACGATGTATTTGGACTGCACTTTTGCTTGAAAATAAAAGTCGATGACGTTGACTGACTGAAAAACGAATCCCGCAGCGGAAAGTCCGACGAGCCAGAGGGTGAGGATATCGCCCGTGCGTACCATCGATATGGCAAGGATGGCCATCATCAGTACAACCACACCGCCGACGAGTTTCAGCACGAAGGCGCTGCCCAAGAGCTCGTTTTGACGCTCAGGATTTTTGACCAACTCCTTGATGACGATGGCGTCCAGCCCCAAGGTCGCGAAGGCGGCAAACAGCACGGTAAAGGCCGTAGCGTAGTTCCATAGGCCAAACTGCTCCGGGCCCAGGTAACGCGCGAGCCATACCCCGATAACCAACCCCAGGCCCATGCGCAAGACTTTGTCAGCAAACAGCCATCCGCCATTGCCTAGCGCTGCTTGCAGGTCAGGGCGCCCATCGAGTTTGGTGCGGAGAAAGGGTGGAAAATAATCAATCCAACTGGCGTTCATCATCTATTACCTTGACTGCGCGGTACCCGAAAGGAAAATCGTTTTTCGTTTATCGGCTCTACCATTCAAAGCCGGGGATTTTTCAACTCGGCTTCGCTTTCGCCGAAATCAGACATCTTTTTGGATGGCGAGGACTCCCATTTGGTCACGTACGAAACATAGCCCCTTCCGGAGAAGTAGCAAAGCGCCCACCCTTTGAATTTCACTGATAATCAGGGGGCATGCTATCATGATAAAGGAGGTATGCCAATGCGATGCCCGAATTGCGGCCGAAACAATCCGATGATGGTTCGTAGCTGTCCCGATTGCGGCCAAAAGATGTCCTTCACCGCCCCTCTCATGGCGAGGGGTACGGCGCCATTGGGAGCCATCTTCGGCCAGAAGGCCAACCCTTCCGAAAGCTTCTTCCAGCAGGGACTGAAGCTGTTCGAGGAAGGAAAGATGAACGAAGCCGCGGAGGTCCTGGAGCAGGCGATCGCCCAGGATCGGGGCAACCACCAGGCCCTCGCCTACCTGGGCCGGATTTCCGCCCTGATCGGCGACAACATCGAGGCGGAGCAACACCTCCTGACGGCTCTCGACCTCGCGGTATCCCATCCCCTCATTCACTACTTCCTGGGCGACCTCTATTTCAACCAGCGGGAGTTCATCGAAGCCGAGAATCATTTCAAGAGAGCGATCGAGGGGGATCGAAAACTGCTCGATGCCCAACTCAGGCTGGGCCTGCTCTACCAGGAAACGAATCGTCCGAAGGACGCCCTCCGCTGTTTCGACCAGGCCATCTACCTGGATCGAACCTCGGTTCCGGCCCGTCTCTTCCTGGCCCAGCTCTGCATTCAGGAGGAAGATCTCAAGCGCGCCCTGGCCCAGCTTCACTACATTTCCGGCCTTCAGGGAACCACCGCCGACACCCTCATGCTCCAGGGAGACATCCACAAGAAGCTGGGGGATCTGCGGCAGGCGATATTGGAGTACGGCAAGGCGGTCGAATTGAGGCCCGAGGACGCCGAATTCCACTGGAAGCACGGCACGGCCCTCCTGGCCCTGGGAGAAAAGCGCAAGGCCTTGCGCGCCTTGCGGAAGGTGCTTGAACTCGCTCCCGATCGCTACAACGCGGTCCTCCTGGCGGCCCAGCTCCAGGAAGAAGCCATGCAGTTCACCCAGGCCATGAACAACTACCAGAAACTGCTCGACGTATCCGAGTTCGCGGAAACCGCCCAGGAGGGGATCGAGAGGGTCCAGGCCAGGCTCGAGGCCATCCGGGCCGACATGGCGGGCGGCAATGCGGAAGGCACCCCTTAAAAAATGAAGAGTTCACCGGTCCCTCCCACAGCCTCTTCGCAATACTCGCTCGGCAATCAGTTTCTTTAGTCGCCATCAAAGGCGCCTACGGGTTGCTCGGCGGGCGTGAGGATCGGGTTCGCGGAGCACGCCTTCCCCCAATTCCACCGGGATTTCCGAGATGGTCGTCCCGAGAAGGTTTACCAGCATCAAAGCAACTGCGGTCACCTCTCGATGCCCCTGCCCCGCCGCGACCTGATCGAAAAGGCCAATTACCTGAATTTGACTCTTCCTGTAGCCGCGTTTATCCCTCTCGACGTCGTTCGAGGTCGAGTTGAGGTTCGCGTAGCTGAAAATCGGCCATAGCCTCAGCCAGGACCTGAACGCAGGCCTCAAGGGCTGGTAAATCCTCTTCATTCAATGCCGCATCGAGGTTCTTGCGAACACAGTACATTAGCCAGGGTCCGGCCGGAGTCACGGCCACGGATGGCACTTCAAGATCCAGGTTGGATCCCGAGCTGAGTTCCTCTGGCATTTCGATGGCACAGAGGCTCTGCTGGGTCGAGAAGGCTTGGGCGACAAAGCTCGCATTGAATTCCGGTGCGCTGGAACGCACGGGATAACTCGCGATCCACCGGGAATCATCCCCTGAAAGCAGGGATATTTCATCAAGTTCCAGCTTCGTTGCGACTTCTCCGAGAATGGAAATCAAGATATTCTCGGTTTTCTGACCGCTTAAGGATTGGTTTTTCAGGGTCGTCCTTAATTGACTTACCAAGAGGTCCTGGCGTTCCGAAAGGGGCAACGTTTGCCGTGAAAAATGCTGCGCCACAAGATCGCAGGACATTTGGCAGAAAGCATCCAGCAACTCAAGGTCTTCCTCGGAGAAGGGGTCGCTGATATCCCACCGAGTCAGGTATAGGATCGCCGCGACCCGACCATCACTCACGATGGGCGAAACCAGGATCGAGGGAATCTCAACTTCAAGCCTGGAGGACAATCCGATGGCCATCTCTTCGGGCATATCGATGGCTTGGAGACCTTTCCCTTGTTGCTGGACCTGCTCGAGATAGCCTCGGTTGATCTTGAGCATCTCGCAGGCTGCGGTCTTTTTCGTGCTGGCGACCCAGCGCAATTCCGAATCGATCACGTAGAGGCTAGCCTCATCGGCTTGCAATGCCTCCATCCCACAGCTCACCAGCGTTGGAAAAAGCGCGCTTCCTCGAGCTCCCAGTAAGCGTTCACGCCATTGATCGGAGAGCAAGTGATTCTTGGGATGCCCTTGAAGCTGAACCGGACCCCCGACTTTGAGAGTCGGAGAAGCGGTCTTGTTGAGGGCTTCTATCTGGAGGGCGGCCTTGTTGATCCAGTAGCGGTTCTTGATTTGATGGAACAACTCGCCGGCTTTCTTGAAAGCTTCCTTTGCGGCGTTTTTATCCTCGCGCGCCAGTTCAAGCGCTCCGGATGAGAGGTGCAGCTGACCCTGCTCGAAAATATTATCTTGTTCGGGTTCCGAGACGATCGCCAAGGCCTGATCAAAGAACCGCTGAGCTTCCGCCAGATCGCCCTCACGCAGGGTGAGCTCTCCAAGCCAACGACAGGCGAGTGCCTGATGGAGAGGATTCCTAGCATCCCCACTGGCAGAGATCTGCCCGGCACGCACCAGAGGCTCACGCGCCGAGGCAAAGTCGCCCCGCAGGATGGCTAGTTGTCCCTTCCCCAGTAACGATTGTATATAGATGAGGTCAAGCCCATCATTTTTGCCCCGCTCTTCGGTCGCATCGAACTCGGCTTGAGCATCATCCCACTCCTCTAGCGAGAGATGAAGCTGGCCCTTCAGGATATGGACGCTTTGCTCCGCAAAAACATCGCGATTGAGGTGCGGGTAGCGGAGCGCCTGGTTGATAAGTGCCTTGGCCTCCTCAAACTCGCCTCGCTGCCACAACAGGTAGGGACGCGTATACAAGGTCCACTGGTAGGGTGGAGCTCCATATTTTCGGCAATTCTCGAGGCTAAGCTCGATGATTTGCATGGCCTCCTCGTAGCGTCCCGTCCAAGCGTAATAGATGGTGAGGTAGTTCCAAGAGATATTCTTTTGGTTAGGGGCTGGAATGGCATCGGCGTACTTGATGCAACCTTCCATGTCTTCAGGCTTAAAGCGATTTCCTTGAAAACAGACCACGGGTGGATAGCCAGGAACCCCAACCCTAGCAGCCAATGCGGCCGGCTGACCGGTCAGGTCGTTGTTGAGCAGCAAATCACGAGCCAGCTCGACTTGGCGGAGAATCTCATCGAAGTGCCCGGCAGGCACGAGGCTGACGCAGCTTCCAATAAACAATGCGCCCTCCAGAGGCGTTTCCGTAAACGGCATCAGGGAAAAAACCCGTTCTATGGTCTTTAGCCCCTCCATCGGCCGACCGCCAAAGCCGTAAGCGGCACTCAAAAAGGCATGCGATTCGATGATATTGGGAACCCAGCTCGGGATCTGAAGGGGATTAAACTTGATGAGTCTTTGCGCCATCTGGTGCTTGTACGTGACAGGTTTGGTTAACTGGGCAAGGATGGGATCCCGCAAGGTAGGGGGGAGTTTTTTAATAAGACCCGCCACTTTTTTGAGCAGGGCGCAAATGGCATCCACATTGGCTTGCGCCTCCAAAACCGGAATGAGTTTCTGGTAGGCTTCAATGGCAACGGCGGGCCAAAATTCAAAACAGGAGCCCCCGATGACCCACCAGAGACTGACCTGGTGAACTTCTTTGTCCGGCAAATCGATTTCAGCAAGCGCCGTGTCTGCTTTTCGCCACAGGTCGATGGCTTTGGCGAGCGCTCCGGTCGCCATGGCCTGATCTCCCGCTTTGCGCAAGTAGCGGTAGGCTTTGCTGCGATCCCGGCCCTGATCGAAGTGGTACGCCAATTCGCTGGTGAGGCCGTCGAGGTTTCCAGCAGCGAGCCGCTCGAGATACTCGGCACACTTTTGGTGAATCGTGCAGCGCTGCTCCGCCGGCATGGACTCATAGAGGGCCTCACGCACACGGTCGTGTGGGAAGGTGTAGCGATCGCCATCCTTGACGATGAACTGACGCTCAAACAACTCATCCAGCCGGGCAAACAAGGAATCCTCATCCAAGCCGCTGACGGATAAAAACATTTCCCTCTCTTGATAACGACCCAAAACGGAGGCCACCGAGGCCAAGTCACAGGCAGCCTTGCTCAGTTGAGACAAACGCCGCACTACCGTCGCCTCCACGCTCTTAGGCAATTCCAGGTTTCCAAGGTCGCTGGGGAAGTTCCAGGCTCCCTCTTTGAAGACCAGGACCCCCTCTTCCATGAGGTAACGCATGACTTCGGTGAGGAAGAAGGCGTTTCCGGCGGTAGAATCGAAGAGGAATTCGCTGAATTCCTTGCTGATCCGGATCTCTTTCAAGGTCGCCTGCAATAGCATCATCACCTGGGCCAAGTTGAAGGCATTGAGCTTCAGATACCGGGTGCCCCCTTCTTCGATCGTGTACCAGAGGGGGCTCCCAACGGGGGCTTCATCGCTTCTAAAGGTCGCAACACAGAGCAACCGTAGATCTGCGAGCTGACGGATAATGTGGTTGAGAACATCCAACGATTGAAGATCGCACCAATGCAGGTCATCAAAGAAGAGCACGAGTGGGGTACGCTCGGAGACGGCACTCAACCAGGCAAGAACCGTTTCGTTGAAGCGCATCTTCTCTAGCGAGGGCTCCAGGGTCGGTGCGGGCTGGACCCCATGCCGGACAAGCTCTGGAAGGATCCTCGCAAGAAAGGGGCCAAACCGCTTGATTTCTTCAGACGTGGAATGGGGAATGATGGAACGAAGGGCCTGAACCATTGGATCATAGGGTGCCATCTCGGTCTCCAGGCATTGTCCATGCAGAACCGGGGCCTCGTCCAGCTTGGCCTGCAGCAGCAATTCCTTGACCAAACGGGTTTTCCCGATACCCGCAGGAGCCCCGACAAAAACCGAACGCCCCTTGCCCTGTTTGATATCCTGGAAAGCCTCCTGTAGGATCCCGAGTTCCTTGTCCCTTCCGACCAAAACACTACTGGTGAGATAGGACTTCCGCTGCTCGATATTAGACCGTGCAACATTCAGCCCGCCGAGATCCGCGAGATCATCGATGACTTCCGGAGCATCCTGATAACGGAACTTCTGGTCTTTTTGCAACAGCTTGGCAACGATAGCCTCGAGGCGTTCCGGTACATCCGGCCGATAGAAGGACATCGGATCGGCTGGCTGATTGATGTGGGCTTTGACTACCTCCAGAATGCCCCCGGAAAAGGGCAGCTGCCCCGTGACCATTTCGTAGGCAAGACAGCCTACCGAGTACAAATCGGAAGAAGCATCGATAACCCCACCCTTGGGTACCTCGGGAGGCAAATAGCCGGGAGTTCCCGTAAGTTTCCCGGAAGAGGGAATCCCCAGCCGGTCCATGAGACCAAAGTCCATCAGTTTGAGGGTTCCATCCAACTTGGTACGGATGTTTTCTGCTTTGATGTCACGATGAACATACAAGCGAGAATGGATAAAACCGAGGGCTTGCAGTAACTGGATGAGATAGCGGTAGATATCCTCATAGGGCATCTGCTGTCCGCGAATGAGATCCGTAAGTTCATGACCCGGAACAATTTCCATGGTGAGGTACTGCGTGGAATCATCCATCTGGCCGTAATCGTAGACTTCGATGGTGTTGGGATGCTGGAGCTTCACCATCGCGCGGAATTCTTCCTTGAAGCGAAGCATCAGGTCGGAGGTTAATCCCCCCTCCACACGGATCGTCTTCAGGGCCATTTCGCGATCGCCCTGCAAGGTATCTGCCACTCGATAGACGGTGCCCATCCCACCGCGGCCGAGTTCAGAGAGAACCCTAAAGCGATTCACCAATAACTGCTCCATGAAGATTCCTTTCTAAACTCGTTCCTGCTCACCGACCGTTTGAACTGGTGACCGGGATCAACGAAGGCTAGGATAGGCCGGGATGAGCCAGAGCCAAGAGATAGGCTTGCAAGGTATCCAATCTCGATTCGAACAACGAGGTCTTGAATTAATTTGAGGACCTCCGGAAGAAGATTCCGGGCAAGCTCAGGGCTAATCTCCCTGGAGTAATTGTAAACAAGGAGATCAAATCAGGCAATCCCTTGGTGAGCAGATACCTCGAATCAATGGGATCATGCCATTCGAGGGCTCGCGACTCTACGTTAGGGAACCTTTCCTTATCAAGCTAATGACCGGATTCTTGTTCTTGTTTTTTCTCCTGGGAAACCATCTCGGGGGTCCATATCTGAACTTGATTGCGCCCATGGGCCTTACATGCATAAAGGGCGATATCAGCACGTTCCAGCGCTTCTGTGATGTTCCCATCACCGACCTGCCAGGAAGCGATCCCCAATGAGACGGTAATCTGCCGGACAGGCTTGCCTTCCGAGTCTTGCAGCTGGACCTCCGAAATGGAGCGACGGATCCGTTCGGCCAAGATCAAGGCCCCTGCCAGGTCGGTATGNNGGCTGCCACCAACTTCAGCACCTGATCACCCACGCCATGTCCATAGGTGTCGTTGAACTGCTTGAAATGATCGACATCCAAAAGAATCAGGGAAAGGGCCCGGTTATGGCGCTTGCAAAGGGCGATGTGGCCAGGAGAGTGTTCTTCGAAGTAGCGGCGGTTGTGCAACCCGGTAAGCATATCGGTGCTGGCGGCATTTTCGGCCTGGCGGAACAGTTCAAGTGCCCGCTCCAGCTCGATAATCTGGCGTTCCTGTTCCCTTAAGAGCTGAGCATTGCGAATGGTCAGGGCCGCTTGGGTGGCGATCGACTCCAAAAGCGATTGATCGTGGGATGAAAAGGTCTTGGTAATGGCATTGCTGCTTAGATAAAGCACTCCTAGCCGATCCTTGTTGGTGATCAGCGGAATACACATCACCGAGCGGAGATCGAACGCCATAACGCTCTTGGTTTGATATTCTTCGCCGGATTGAGTATCCAGGATGCAGATGCTGTGATTCTCATTCAAACAGCGCTGGATAATGCTGCGCGAGATCTGGAGATCCTGAATCGGCTGTTCCTCCTTGTTGAGGCTGGCAAAACATTCCAGATCTTCACCACTCCCCAAGAGGATGTACCCTTGATCCCCACCCGAGAGTCCCAAGGAATGATGCAGGATCAAAGTGAGCAGCTGTTCCAGGTTGATGGTGGCGTTGATGGCCAAGGAGACGTCGTTGATGATCTCGGACTTTTTGATGCGATCGGCGAGATTATCCCGGGACTGGGTATTGTCGATGGCGAAGCGGGCACAAATGCCCAACCCTTCTAACCCTTTGACCTCTTGTGCGGAAAAAGAACGCGGCACCGCGCTTTCCAGGTAGATCACCCCCGCAAGGCCTGATCCAAGCACCAGTGGCAGGGCCACGATCATGCCCAGTTCTGCAGCAACAGCGCTTTTGCGGCCTGCGAGGCGAGGATCGGTCTTGGCATCGGTGATCCACAATGACTCCTTTTTCCCCTGTATCTGCTGCACCACAAAATGGCTATGGGGAAAGAGAAACTTGGGGTCACCCTCTCGTTTGAGCACAATGGAGCGAGCGACCTGTCCCTCTCCATCGAAAAGGGAAATGAAGGCATTTTCCGCTCGGGCCTGAGCAGCCATCTCTTCAAGCACATACCTGAGCGCTTCCTGTAGATCCCAATTAGCGCTCGCACGTTCAATGAAACGCTGATAAAAGCCATCCGAAGCGGGATGGGGGGCACTATTGAAGGAAGAGGGAGCCCGCAGTACTGCAATGCTGATATTGTCATCACTCCCGCTGGCCTGGGCTTGACGGACAATTTGGGCCAGGCGCTCATCGAGGGTTGCCTGGTCGGGATTCCCCACCATCAGGGTCGACAAGGCCTCCGGAGGGATGGCCGAGTAGAGACCATCCGAACACAAAATCAAGGCATCTGCCGGCTCAAGTTCAATCTCGTGGTGTTCAAGTGCTACGTTCTCCGCCTTCCCAAGATACCGTAGGATGGCTTTACGACCGGGATGGGTGGTCGCCGCTTCGGGAGTGATTTGCTTGGTTTTTACCAGTTGACTTGCCAGGGTATGGTCTTCCGTAAGTTGCTTAACCGTCCCACCCCTTACCAGACAGCCCCTGACTTCACCTGCATGGTATAGGTTCACCCTTTGGCCCTGGATCTGGGCCAAGGCAATGGTTGCGCCCATCCCCTTCAAAGCCGGATTGGCTTGAATCGCGCTATAAATGGCCATATTCGCTTTGGCAAGGGCCTTTGAAACATCGGGCTCCGAACGGATGCAATCGCGAACGATGGAGCTTGCACGATCTCCCTTTCCAGGCCCACCACAACCATCGGCAACCACGAGTAAGCCCCGTGACGGATCCGCAACAACCAAATCCTCATTGACAGGCCGAACTCCCGGTGTCGAATAGACGGAGAAGGTGAACGATGATGCGATCGAACTCAGCATGATATTTCACAACCTTCCAGGGCAATAGACTGAGCGAGGACCTAACCCGGATAATTCATCATGGTAGGACCTGATTACATCTTAACCTTACCAAGAGTCGATCATTCTTTTGCACCATTCTACCACTATTACCACCCAACTGCCTGTTCAGCTTCAGCTTCCCGGTAATCTCAGAGCTTGTATGTAAAGCCATCATGCGACCCTTTGTGCCAGAGGTGCCCCAAATCTTTTGTACTTCATCAGAAATCGAGCTTTTTGAAGCCCTTCTCTTCATGAGAGCGAAAGCCTCCTGGTAGTCCTCCCGCTCCGAATCGCCGAGGACGAGGCCCCCCTGGCATCGACGGCTTTTCGAACGCAGTTGATGAGGTCATGGAGGGCAGCGACGCCGAGGGTCCCGTTTAGCAACGAAACCCTTGACTGGAGTTCTTGTGTCGTGATTCCCAGGGCTATTTAGGGCATCCCCCCGCAAAGCATGACAAGGCAAAACAGGAACAACTTGAATTCGAAGAGGTCTCTTCGGTCGAAGAAGCGCAGGACCCAGTAGGCGATGCTCCCGGGACGCACACGGGTTTTCCTCAATGCAAGAAAGACCTTTTTTTCTTCTTCCGGTTTCAAAAGAAGCGTAATTGACATCCTTTCCCCTTTCAATCGACGCGTCGGATCAAGGCCACCACTCGTCCCTGGACGGTGACCTCGGGGACGAAAATGGGCTGCATGGAGCTGTTGGCGGGTTGTAGCCTGATGCGATCCTTTTCCCGGTAAAAGCGCTTGAGGGTCGCCTCTCCGTCCGGCAGCAAGGCCACCACGATCTCGCCGTCGCGGGCGGTATTCTGGGGCTTGATGGCGACCAGGTCGCCGTCGGCGATGCAGTCCTCGATCATGCTGTCCCCCTTCACCTTGAGGAGAAAGACCCCGGAGAGGTCCAGGTCGTCGAAGAAGGAGAAGGTCTCGACGTCTTCGATCGCCTCGATGGGCCTCCCGGCCGCGATTCTCCCGACGACCGGCAGGCGATGCTCGCTTTCGGGTTCGATCAGCAGGCGGATGTTCCGGCTCTTGCCGGGCTCTCGGACCAGAAAACCCTTTTCTTCCAGGGCCTTCAGGTGGTCGGTGATGGTGCCGGGCGCCTTTACTCCCAGCTTCAGGGCGATTTCGCGCACGGTCGGAATCCGTCCCTCTTTTTGCTGGCTATTCAAAAGGATCTCGAGCACCTCTCTTTGGCGAGGGGGCAATCGGTGCATTTTTCCTCCATCCATACATCTGTATGGTATTGTGCGACCGAGGGTCGTTTTTGTCAAGGAAAAAGTGACGAATGGCGTCTCGCGCCCTTCCTTGACCACCCCGGTGTCCGCTGATATACTGGGCATAGCAAGTGGGACGGGTGATCGCAGGTTCCCGCAAGGGGAACTGAGGAAAGTCCGAGCTCCGTAGGGCAGGATGCTGGGTAACGCCCAGTGGGGGAGACCCCGAGGATAGTGCCACAGAAATATACCGCCCGGGATTTTTGCCCTCCGAAACGCCGTAAAAAACCCATTCAAGGACGAAGGGAAACCTTTTTCGAACAGGCTCGGCGCAGAACAAGGCAAAAAACGCGATTTCCTGGGTAAGGGTGCAAAGGTAGTGTAAGAGACTACCAGCAATTGGGTGACCAATTGGCTAGGTAAACCCCATCCGGAGCAAGACCAAACAGGGGAGCTAAGGTGGCCCGCCATTCCCCGGGTTCGGTCGCTAGAGGCGTAAGGTAACTTGCGTCCCAGATAGATGATCATCGCCCCCGAGGGGGAACAAAACTCGGCTTACAGGCCCACTTGCGGGAGGAACGACCCTCGGACGTTCCTCCCTTCTTTCATTTTCGTTGTGACGCCGATTACAGATCGCGCGTTTAGGAGAGATTAGCTTGTTTGAGGAAGATTTCCACCGCCCCGTTCTCCTCGAAGAAACCCTGCTGGGCCTCGACCCCCAGCCCGGAAACGTTTTCTTCGACGGCACCGTCGGGGGAGGCGGACACTCGGGAGAAATCCTCGTGAGGATCCTGCCCGGGGGCTTCCTCTACGGCACCGATCAGGACCCCTTCGCCCTGGAACAGGCCAGGAAACACCTCTGCGCGATATCCGACCGTTTCCAGCTGGATTCGATCAACTTCTCGACTTTCCTCGGAAAAGCGGAGCTGCCCTTGCTCGACGGGATCCTGCTCGACATCGGAGTTTCTTCCCATCAGCTGGACAACGCGGAGCGGGGGTTCAGCTTCCAGAAGGAGGGGCCTCTGGACATGAGGATGGATCCGAGGCAAGAATTGACGGCCGCCACAATCGTCAACACCTACGAGGAAAAAGAGCTGGCCGACATCATCTACCAGTTCGGGGAAGAAAGATTCTCCCGCCGCATCGCCCGGGCGATCGCCCTTCGCCGAAGCGAAAAGCCCTTCGAGAACACCAAGGACCTTTCGGATTTCGTCGCCGGCCTGGTGCCCTGGCCGGGAAACCACCCCGCCACCAGGACCTTCCAGGCCCTCCGCATAGCCGTGAACCAGGAATTAGCCAGCCTGGTTGAGGCTCTGCCCAGGGCTCACGGCCTGCTCGGCTTTGGGTCCCGGCTGGTGGTGATCAGCTACCACTCGCTCGAGGACCGCATCGT
>DOBT01000231.1 GCA_003503675.1 Cyanobacteria bacterium UBA8530
AGATCGGTCTGGCCGAATTCATGCGCCAGGCCATGAACCTCTTCTGCGATCGCGAGGAAAATAAGGCCTAAAAAAAGAAACGAGCCCCGGAAAAAGCGGGTATTTCCCGTAGAGACGCCCCGTTGGGGCGTCTTTCCCCGTCGTAATCCCCGGGAAAACGGAGGAATTCACGACGACTGGACCATGGGTTCTGAGACGCCCCACCGGGGCGTCTCTACGGCCGGGGTGAATTGCACGATATGCTTTGCTTCTTGCAGGCGTTTGTCGCCTCTAAAAAAGAAGGCCTCCGTGAAATCACCGAGGCCTTCTTTTTTAGTTCATTTTATAGGAGCCTTCGTTCGGCAGGCCGAATTTCTCGAACTTGCTTCGCAGGCCGTCCACCGCCTTTTGAACGGTGCCGCTGCCCAGGCCGGCCATCTCGGAGTGCGCCATGACTTGTTGGGGCGAGAACTTGCCGCCCGCGAAATCGTTCAAGAAGAGGTATTTCTCGGGGGACAGCTTCATGGCGGCTACCGGCTCCGAATAGAAGTAGCGCGCGAACTCCGCGAAGTCCTCAGCGGGATCGGTCGCTCCGTAATCCGATGCGACCAGCCCCCGGTTCCCCACCTGGGTGGCCGGATCCTTGTAATAGGAAACGAATTTCCCCGATTGATCCCTGGTTTTTCCATCGGCCAGGCTGCGGTTCGTTTCCCGCCAGTCCGAGAGCCTGGACCAATTCTTCATCACCTCGGCATCGAGCTTGTCTTCCCTCTTGGCACTCCAGTCCAAATGGGGGCCGCCCAATTGCATGGCGTGCCCAGATTCATGGACGATGGTGCCCTCCCCCGAGGGGAGGCCGATTCCTTCGTCGCGGTTGGGGGCGGCAAGGGCGAAGTCGCCGATCGTGACGTAATCCTTGCCGCTCTTGGAGAACTGGTAGCCGAAGGTGCCGTATTCCCCCGAGGTCCTGAAATAGGTCGTGCCTTCCAGCTTCTCGGGGAGTTGGCCCTTGACGGACATCTTTTCGAGGCCGTTGAAGAGTTGGAGCGAGCCGTGGGGATCCCAGTCGACGACGTTCGGATCCTGGCGGTCGGCGATCGCCCCCGCCTGCCGGTTCATCTTGACCTTGAAGCGCTCCTCGATGACCCCCTGGAAGCGATCGACGATCTGCTTGTCGAGCGCTCCCGTCTCGTCCAGTCCCGTGAAGATGCTTTTTTTGACTTCCGCGGGGAGGCGGGCATAGGAGGAAAGGAAATTGGCTTTCTCGACGTCCCCCTTGAAGGTGGCGAGGAAACTTTCGGCGATTCCCTTTTCCTCGAAGGAGGAAGAGATTTTTTCGTCGAGGAACTGCGTGAGGTTCTCGGCGAAGGCTTCCGGGGCAGGCCCCTTATCGAGCAGGTCGATGGCGCCCGAGCGGGCATCCTCGGGCAGAACCCGCAGGACGTCGCGGACCCCACGGTATTGCTCGATCGCCGTATCCGGTTTGTTTTCCCAGCCATTGGCCTGCATCTTGTCGAGCGTTTCGTTCGAAACCCCCAGTTTCCCGAGCAAGCCCTTTTCGAAGGTGCGATCGATGGTGGCGTAGTCCCTGACCCCCTTGGCGAGGAGCTGGTTGGCGTTCTTGACGTAGGCCTCCACCGAGGAGATTTCCTCCATCCGGGTGTCCTGCATCAGCATGAGCATGCTGCGGGTATCCAGCTCTTCGAAGTTGCGGAAGCCCATATCCTTCATCATCTCGCCGGTCATGGCCCTTTTGAGGGCCGGGACGGTCTTGAGGCGATCAACCTCTTTCGAGGCCAAGAGGAAGTATTTGCCTCCCTCGGCGGTGGCCGCGCGGTCGGCGAAGGAACGGACGCTCTGGATCTCGTCGGCTCCGAGACCGGCCTCGGTGAGAGCGGCAAAGTCGTCCTTCCCCAGTCCTCTCTGCAAGGCGAGGGCTTCTTCGGCTTTCAAGGTGAGCGATTTGCCGTCGAGAACGTTTTTCTTCACCCCACGAGTGATGGCCTTGTTGGCGTCCATGAGATCGTAGGCGCTGCCGAGTTTCCCCGTGTAGCGTCGGATGGTGCGCATGTCGGGCAATGCCAGCGACTGGACGGTTTGGGAATCGAAGCCGCCCATCTGCTTCAGGGCCATCCCTTCCAAAATGTTGAAGGTCTCCTCGTTGATCTTCAGGCGCATGTCCTTTTGATTGAGGGCCAGTTCGATATCGGCGGGGGAAAGGTTGTTCTTGGCCAGGACCTCCCCATATTGCTTGCGGACCTCCTGCTGGATTTCCTGGGCGACCCCGCGAAAGCGCTTGTAGTTCTCGACGTTGAGTTCTTTATTCCGGATCAACGGTTCCTTGAGTTTGCGGGCATGGGTTTCGCCGATCGAGGCGCTGCCTCTGGCCTTGACGGCATCGATGACGAAGCGGCTGGCCTTACCGACCGCGTAGTTGGCGGCATAGCTCACCAGTTGTTGCGCGGTCCCGTGAGCGGTGGTCCTGATTTCACTTTCGCTCTTGGCGACGGCGAACTGGTAGGTCGGGGTCACGAACATGGCGGCGGTCATGGCCGCGCCGAGCATGGCCCCGAGGGGCGGGGACAGGAAAGCGATGCCGATGGTCCCCGCCTTGATGGCCAGGCGCTTGATGAAGGCCAGGGGGTTCTTCTTGATGGTGTCTATTTCTTCCCGAACGTACTCGATGGGATGGAGGACGTTGTGGGCCGTCTTCACCAGGGTGTCCTTCACTGCCGTCGGGATGTCCCCGATGGTCGTCTCCCAGCCCTGCACCACCTTGCCGAGAGTACTCTTCTGATAGGTCTCGGTGGGCGTTTGCGGTTGGATGGGGGGGGCGGAAACCGGTCCTTTCCCGATCTGAGTCATTAAAAGTCCTCTGTTTCTAGTTGACGGCGCTTTTTTCATTATGGGGGAAGAGGGAAGAAAACTTTCTTCTCGCCTTTTTTCGAAGGCCTCCAATCGATTTCTTGCAGAGCTTCACGCCCGGAGGGCGAATTTGATTTTCATAGCAAGCTTTTGATAGATCCCCGCTCGCTTAAGGCGATCTCCACTGATTCCCGGTGAGCTCAAGCCTCCTTCATCCGAGTGTCCGAGGGGCTTTGAGGGGCTTGTCACCCTCTTAAAACGTTCGAATGATGGTTCGAGGAATGGGTTCGCAGCGTGAGGCTCGCATGCTTACCGGCAAATGGACGAAGAGGAAAAACGAAAGCCCCTTGAATCGGGAAAAATTGATAAATTTCGCATTGCTCAAATCTCCATCACACTCGTCAATAAAATTTAATTTTCAACTTTGCAAAGCGATGTATAATGGTTGAAGAAAATGGATCAGCTTGTAAAGATGGAACGCATTCAAATGAGGAAATTATGCCGAAAGCAAAATTAGCGCCCAAAAAGAAGAACGCAAAGCCCGCTGTTGGAAAGGTTGTTCGCAACCGCCGCTCACCCTTCGAACTGCTGCAGGATCTAAAGGCTAAGCGGTTGGATCTGGCCGAGAAGAGCGAGAAGAAGCTTGAACAGATGGACTCCAAGATCGAGGCCCTGGAAGGAAAGTACAAACAGCGTATTCAGGTCGAGGAACTCAAGGCTTCGATGAACCCCGAGGAACTGGAAAAAGAGATCATGGAGCTGAAGGAGAAGCAAAAACTCCTGCGGCTGGCGATGAAACAAAAGTAAAAAGAGCGAGCGGGGTATCCCTCAAGGGTACCCCGCTTTTCTTTTTTGCCCCGTCAGGCCTGATTGAAGAAAACGTCTTGCATGACGCCCGGGCCGGGCCTCGTGCTCTCTTGCCCTTCCAAAGAGTCGAGGGCGCGATGAAGGACGTCGGCCGCGCTTTCACCCGCCCTTTTGGACGCGTCCAGGCGCGGCAGGTCCTCTTCGTAAACTCTTACCTTTCGGGTGGGGTGAGGCTTGCGACCGGCCCCCGGCCTCATTCCCCCTGCCATCAGACGGCAACGACCCCTTCTTCTTCACCGACGACTCGGGTCTTATCCCAGGCGGCGCCGCCGTTGAGACTGGTGATGGTGACCGCGCCGCTTTCGAGGTCGAGGAGCACGACCGGATTCTCGCTCAATCCACAGATCCGATCGGTTGCGAGACAGCGCTTGTGGCGGCCATCCTGCGTGACGTAAGCTCGCCCAACCTGGAAGCCAATAAATGATTTCATCTTCCTCATCCTTCCGCTTGATCTATCGACTATAGCACACTGGAAGATTTCCGACCCCATTTTTCAAAATAAGTCAACCGCAGAGACTTCGTCCGCTCGATCCTGTAAAATTATCTCATGTCCACTTCGATTATCATCGTCGAATCGCCCAACAAGGCCAAGACCATTCGTCAAATCCTCGGAAAAGAATACGAGGTGCTGGCCACGGTGGGCCATTTCCGCGATCTCCCCCAGCGGGAGCTCGGGGTGGACGTCGAGCGCGAATTCGAGCCGACCTACGTGGTTCAACCCGACAAGCAGGAGGTGGCCCTCAGGCTGAAATCGGTCAAAGAGCGCTATTCCCCCGAAAAAATCTTCATCGCCTCCGACGCCGACCGCGAAGGGGAGGCGATCGCCTGGCACATCGCCGAGGCGATCCGGGAAGGCGGCGCGCGAGGCCGGAAGAGGAAGAAAGGGGAAGCGGCGCCCCCCCCCGCCGAAGTCCGGCGGGTCCTCTNNGGCGATCGCCTGGCACATCGCCGAGACCATCGGATTGGAGATCGATCAGGTACAGAGGATGGAATTCCACGAGATCACCCCGGAAGGCCTGAAGCGCGCCCTGGGAGCGATCCGTCCCCTCGACATGGACCTGGTCTTCGCCCAGCAGGCCAGGAGGATCCTCGATCGCCTGGTCGGCTACAAGGTTTCTCCCATCGTCCAGGGCCGCATCCCCGAAGAAAAGCAGCTCTCCGCCGGTCGAGTGCAATCCGTGGCCTTGCGGATCGTGGTTGATCGGGAAATCGTCATCCGAGCCTTCCTGCCGGAGGAATCCTTTTCGGTTCATGCCCATTACGAGGGTTTCGAGGCCGAACTGGCCTTGAAAGCCAAAAACGGACTGAAAGAAAGAAGCGAAGCCGAGGCGATCGCCGAAAAGCTCCGGGGCGAAAAGCATCGCGTGGACGAGATCAAATCCAAGCAAACGAAGCGAAATCCCCCCGCCCCCCTCATCACCAGCACCATGCTGCAGTTGGCCTCCAGCCAGCTCAAGATGGATACCGACCAAACCACGAAAAGCGCCAAGACCCTCTTCGAAGCGGGCCTCGTCACCTACATCCGTACCGACGACCCCTCGGTCAGTCCCGAATTCCAGCAAGAAACCCTGGTTTTTCTCAAGAACCGCTACGGCAAGGAGGTCGTTCCCGCCAAAGCCAACATCCACAAGGCGAAATCAGCCAATGCCCAGGGTGCCCACNNCCTCCCTGGAAGAATTCCCGCCCGCGCTGACTTCACTGGATACCGGCGCCCAGCAGCTTTATCGCTTGATCACCCGCGTCTTTTTGGCCAGCCAGTGCCTGCCCGCCCTTTTCGACGCCACCGAGGTCAAGCTGTCCGCCGGCGAGTTCAAGTTGAAGGCCTCCGGCAGGGTCATGAAATTCAAGGGCTATCTCAACATTCTCGACGACCGCGACTCCAAGGAGAAGGAGTTGCCCAAGCTCGAGGTGGGCCAAGAACCGGAAATGCTCAAGGCGGAGGTGAAACAGCACTGGACCAAACCGCCCGATCGCTTCACCGACGCCACCTTGATCAAATACCTGGAAGAGAAGGGCATCGGTCGTCCCAGCACCTTCGCCTCGATGGTTTCCCTCATCTTCCGCAAGAGCTTCGTGGAAAAGGTGGATCGCAAGCATCTGGCCCCCACCACCCGGGGGGAAAGACTGGATGCCGAGCTGCGCAAGGGGTTCGGCTCCGTCATCAACGAGGGATTCACCAAGCAACTGGAAGAAGAGCTCGATCGGATCGCCGCTTCGAAATTGGCCTGGCGTGACTTCATGGGCACCTTCTGGCTGGATTTCGAGCCTCTGGTGGGCACCATCCCCTGCCCCTTCTGCGGGGGTCCCACCCGCCGCGTGGTTTCCCAAAAAAACCAGAAAGAATACCTCTGCTGCTCCAAGGGGCGCGAGGAGTGCGGTTTCATCATGGAAGCGACCGACATGATCAACCCCAAATGCCCGATCTGCGGAGCGCCCACCCGGAGATTCCCTTCGGGTAAGGGGTTCGGCTGCGTTCGCTGGCGCCGGGACGGAGTGAATTCCTGCCGTGGGATCGTCGAGGAAAAATGAAAAATAGGCAAGAACGGGCGGTCCTTTGGGACCTCGACGGCACCCTGCTGGATTCTGCCGATAACCACTGGCAGGCTTGGCGCGGGGCCCTGGCGGAGCTCGATCTCGATTTGAGCCGGGAAAATTTTTTGGATACCTTCGGGCAGCGCAGCCCCGCCATCCTCGATCTTCGTTTCCCCTTTCTCGAAGAGCCGGAAAAAACGAGGCTTCTCGATTCAAAGCGGAAGCGCTACCGGGACCTCACCGAACATGAGGGGCTCTTTCCGGGTGCCAGGGAGTGGCTGGAAAGATTGAAGGATTCCGGCTGGCACCAGGCCGTCGCCTCCTCCTCGCTTCGAAACGTCATCGAGCCCACCCTCGAGAAACTGGGGATCGCCTCCTTTTTCGAGGCGATCGTCGCCGGAGACGACGTGATCGTCGGAAAACCGGATCCCGAGGTTTTTCGAGCGGCGGCAAAAAAATTGAACGTTTCCCCCGACCGTTGCGTGGTGGTCGAGGATGCCCCCGCCGGCATCGAGGCGGCGAGACGGGCCGGAATGCGCACGATCGGGATTCGCTCCGCCCATTTCGATCTCGAAGCCGATTTTTTGGCCGATAGCTTGCTGACTTTGCCCCCCGACGCCTTCGATAGGGTGCTTTTTTCTCTTTGAAAGAGGGAATCCCTCTCGTTTGTTTACTCTCTCGTTTTTCTCGCCTATATTGTTCGCGAAAGGGCCCGTTCAGCTGCGGAAGGAGGGTTTCATGCTCAAGAGGCTCGAGGACCTTCGGCAATATGAAATGGCCAAAGGAAGTCCCGATCTCCGCGGATGGGACGTTTACGACAGAAAAGGCGACTACGTCGGCTACGTCGAGGACATGCTCGTCGATTCCAACATCGAAGCCGACAACACGTTGTTCGTCCGCTACCTCTCGGTCCGCTCCGAGGAGCGCTGCTGCTTGCTTCCCGTCGGCTTGATCGATCTCGACGAGGAACACCATCAGGTGACCATGCGAGAGGATGCTAGGAAACTCGAAAGATTTCCCGAATATAAAGGCGAAGATCTCGATGAAACCCGGGAGCAGCGATTCTTCGCGACCTTCATCACCGAAGAGAGCGAGCGGCATTACCAGCGGCCCGAGTTTGCCCGGGAGCAGCGGGTGCGATTGCTCGAAGAGCACCTGATCACCGGGAAGTGCGAGGATCAGGTCGGCGAAGCCGTGGTTCGCAAGCGGGTGGACAGCCATCCCGTCGAGAAAAAGGTGAGTCTCAAGAGGGAGCACCTGAAAATCGAGCGTCGTCAAATCAATAAGCCCCTCAGCGAGACGGAATACAAGGACATGAAGGCTTTCGATCCGACCGAGGAAATCCGCATCCCCCTCATGGGCGAAGAAGCGGTGGTCAAGCGAGAGCCCTTCGTGAAAGAGGAAATCATCATCCGCAAGGTCCAGGACATCGAGGAAAAAACGATTTCGGACACCGTTCGCTCCGAAAGCCTCGAATGGATCGAACACGAGAAGAGGGAGGAGGAGCAGGAAGGGAAGATCGGCCCAAAAAGAAAGAACAGGTCCCGCTGAACCGCGTCTTCTCCTTGATATACTGTTGAAAAAGGGATGAGCAAAGAAAAAGGATTTTTCCATGTCAAAACGCATCGAACCCAAACGCAAGACGCCCCTCGAAATCCTTCGGGACCTTCGGGACGGTCATCAGGAGGCCTCCGGTCAGGGCCCCGTCGAGGCGCAACGCTATCTCGAAAAAGTTTTGTCTTCCCAGCACAGCCTGCCCAACGCCGTGAAGTTCTTCGCCTACGATTTCCTGGTGGAAGCCAGTTACCTGGCGGGTGAAGCGGAGCGGTGCCTGGAGGCGATCGCCGCCGCGCAACGCTACTTGCCCTCGGCGCAAGAGGAAACCGGACGCGAGATCCAGGACTACCTGCCAGAGTTGCGCTTCTGCGAAAGGGGCATCGGTCTCCTGGCGGATTCCGGAGAAATAGAACAAGCCCTGGCCCTCTGCGACCAGGCCCTCGAGTTGGGCCTGGGCAGGGCCTATGAAAGCAAACGACAATCCTTGGAGCGCCGGCTGTAATCGTGAAAGCGGATAGCCTCGTG
>DOBT01000212.1:0-7968 GCA_003503675.1 Cyanobacteria bacterium UBA8530
TTCGAGTCCGGCAAGCTGGTCGAGGTGCAGGCGACGGCGGAAGGAGCTCCTTTCCGGCGCGGCGACCTCGACTCCTTGCTCGATCTGGCCCAGAAGGGCATCCTCGATCTGATTGCCCTGCAAAAGAAAGCGCTTCGTGTCTGAGCCTCTTTTGCGGGCCATCCGGGGCGCCACGACGGTTCAAAAAAACGAGAGCTCCGAGATCCTGGCGGCTTCCAGGGAGCTTTTGGAGAAAATCGCCCTCGAAAACGACCTCGTCATCGAGGACATCGTCTCGGCCTTTTTCACCATGACCCCCGACCTGGACGCAGAATTCCCGGCCGTGGCGGCCCGAGGTCTCGGATGGAACCACATTCCCCTGCTCTGCTCCCAGGAGATCCCGGTCCAGGGGAGCCTGCCCCACTGCATCCGCGTTCTCATCCACCTGTACACAAAGCGAACACCGGATTCCATTCGCCATCTCTATCTGAGGCAAGCCGCGGTCCTGCGTCCCGATCTCGCTTCCACACCCCAATGAAAGGTCTCGATCTTCCATGGCTGCAAATGAATCCCCGAATAAAGAAAGCAAAATAAACAAAGAAAGCCAAAAGCCGACCGATGAACTCTTCAGGCGGCTCTTGCTCTGGCTGGGAGCCGCCTTGCTCCTGCGCCTCGTTTTGGCTGCCGTTCCCGCCGGCTTCTGGATCGACATCGGAACCTTCAAGGCCTGGACGGTGGCCCTGGTGCAAAAGGGACCAGGAAACTTCTACGGGGGAATCTGGTGCGACTACCCCCCCGTCTACCTCTATTTCCTCTGGTTCTGGGGCAAGCTCTACCAATTGCTCTTCGATCCGGCGCTGGCCTCGACCGGCGGCATGCTCTTCACTTTCTGGATCAAGCTGCCCCCCATCCTGGCGGACATCCTCGCCTCGACCCTCATCTACTCCCTCCTCAAGGGAAGGGTGACCAGAAGGGCCGCCTACCGCACCTCCCTCCTTTACGCCTTCAACCCCCTGGTCATTTTCGTCAGCGCGATCTGGGGCCAGATGGACGCCGTTTTGGTCTGCGCCCTGATCGGGGTCGCAGGGCTACTTTTGGAGAAAAAAATGGTTCCGGCGGCCCTTTTGACGACCGTCGCCGTCTTGATCAAGCCGCAGGGGCTCTTCATCGTGCCCCTCTTCCTCTTGACCCAGTGGAACCGCCAGAAAATTCAGACCTGGTTCTTCGCCGGCCTCTCCAGCATCGCCCTGGCCTGGGCGATCATTTGGCCGATGGTCCCCGATCGCAGCCTGAACTTGGGCCTGTTCCTGCGCCCCTTCGNNCTTCCTCTTCCTCTTCGAGAAGATGCAGGCGACCGCCGCCACTTACCCCTACTCCACCGTCAATGCCTTCAACGTCTGGGCCATGACCGGCAACTGGAAGCCCGATAGCCGGCTCATGCTGGGGCTGCCTCACCGGATCTGGGGCATGATCTTCCTTTTTGCCCTCATCGTCGGGGTCGGAATCTACTTGTACCGGAACCTCGAGAAGAGCTTCAACTTCTCCTTCTTCCTGGCGGGCTCTCTGCTCCTGATGGGCTTCTACCTCCTTCCCACCCGCATGCACGAGCGCTACATGCTCCCGGCGATCGCCTTCCTGGCCATCACCGCCGCCATCAACCGCAACCTCAAGACGGTCTACTGGGGCTTTACGATCACCTCCCTGCTCAACGTCCTCTGGGTCTTCTTCTACTACCTCACCATGAAGGAAACCAACAGCTGGTTCTCCGGCATCAACTCCCTCGTCGAAAACGGCGGACGGACCCTGATCGTGCTCGCCAACATGTGGCTGTTCGGAGACCTCATGGGCTACCTGGCCGGTCGCTCCCCGAACGAAGTCGAGACCCAAAAGCCGAATCCCTTCTTCGAGAGGATCAAGAAGCTGCCCCTGCCGCGTTTCGATTTTTACGAGCCCTGGGATAAGTGGGATTGGAGGATCCTCTTCGGAATCGCCTCCCTCTTCTTTCTGGTCGGGCTCTGGAGGCTGGGGATCCCCAACGAAAAGATCTTCGACGAGGTCTACCATGCCCGTACCGCCATCGAGTACATCCAGGGCATCAACCCCTACGAATGGACCCATCCGCCCCTCGCCAAATTGATCGTCGCGGTCGGCATCATGGTTTTCGGAGCCAACGGTTTCGGCTGGCGCATCACGAGTCTGCTTTTCGGAGCCCTGTCGCTCCTGGTCTTCTATGCCCTTTCCAGAAAGACCTTCGGTTCAAAAAGGATAGCGACCATCGCGACTTCTCTGTTGGCCCTGGACGGAGTCTTCTTCGTTCAGTCGCGAGTGGCCATGACGAACATCTACGTGCTGTTTTTCATCCTGCTCGCGGCCTACGGCTTGATATCCTACCTCAAGGAACAGAAAGAGGGTTTCCTCCTGATCGTCGGGGTCGGCCTCGGGGGAGCGCTGGCTTCGCGCTGGTCCGCCATGTACGCCTGGGGCTCGATGATGGCGATTTTGGGCGCCTTCTGGCTTTTCGTCCTGCGCCCCCAGTGGAGCGCCTTCCGCTCTTCCTTCTGGATGCTGCGCTGCCTGGTCTATTTCCTGGGCATCCCGCTTCTTCTTTATGCCCTGTCCTACATCCCCTATCTTCAGCAGGGGCACGTCTGGCGAGAAGTGCTCGACATGCAGAAGAACATGTGGGGCTACCACGCCAACCTGCACGCTTCCCATTCCTACGCCTCCCCCTGGTGGCAGTGGCCCCTCATGATCCGGCCCACCTGGTACTACTTCCATGACTGGAAGAACGGGACCCTCTCCGGCATCGACTGCATCGGGAACCCCGCCATCTGGTGGCTCGGAGTTCCGGCTATCGGCTTCTTGCTTTATTGGCTGAAGCGCGGCTTTACCTGGAACAGCCTCTTCGTGGTGGCGATGGCCCTCGGCTTATACCTTCCCTGGGCCGTCCAGCCGCGCCCCCTGGTCTTCATGCACTACATGTTCGAGGCCATCCCCTTCATGGTCCTGGCGATCGCCTTCATCGTCGACTGGCTCTGGGAGCGGGAGAAAAAAATCGCCGTCTCCTACCTGGTCCTGGTCGCCTGCCTTTTCCTCTTCTTCTATCCCATGCTCACGGCCTTCCCCATGACCTGGGAGTTCTACCGCCTTCACATCTGGATGCCGACATGGGTATAGGGGAAATGAAAATGTTCGATTTCGAGGTCCTGGCCAGGGATGGCCGGGCGAGAGCCGGAAAACTGAGGACCCCGCACGGGGAAGTGAATACCCCCATCTTCATGCCGGTGGGGACGCAGGCCACGGTCAAGGCCTGCTTGCCGGAGATGGTGGCGGCGGAAGGGGCTCAGATCATCCTTTCGAACGCCTATCACCTCTACCTGCGCCCCGGCCACGAGCTGGTGAAGGAGTTCGGGGGACTGCACCGTTTCATGAACTGGCCCCACACCATGTTGACCGATTCGGGCGGTTTCCAGGTCTTCTCCTTGACTCAACTGAGGAAGATAGGGGAGGACGGCGTGGAGTTCCGCTCCTCGATCGACGGTTCCCGTCACTTCATCTCCCCCGAGAAG
This sequence comes from Cyanobacteria bacterium UBA8530, assembly GCA_003503675.1. Taxonomy (GTDB): domain Bacteria; phylum Cyanobacteriota; class Sericytochromatia; order S15B-MN24; family UBA8530; genus UBA8530. The sequence goes on from DOBT01000212.1 coordinate 3,549, forward strand.
GCCATGGAGATTGAAACCGCTCTCGGAGCCGACATCATCATGGCCTTCGACGAGTGCGCCCCCTATCCGGCACCCTTCGAAGCCGCCGAGAAGGCCGTCGAACGAACCTCGAGATGGGCCCGTCGTTGCCTGGAAGCCAAGAACGCTTTCGGGCGCGAGGATCAGACCCTCTTCGGGATCATCCAGGGCAACACCTACGTGGATCTCAGGAAAAGAAGCGCCTCTGAACTGCTCGAACTCGATTTCCCCGGCTACGCCATCGGCGGCCTCTCGGTCGGCGAGCCCAAGGAAGTCATGATCCCCATCCTCGACGAAACCGTGAAGTTGATGCCCGAGGGGAAGCCGCGCTACCTCATGGGGGTCGGGACTCCCGAGGACCTGATCTACGGCGTCTACCACGGGGTGGACATGTTCGACTGCGTCATGCCCACCAGAGTCGCCCGTCACGGGGCCTTCTTCGCCCCCGAAGGCCGCCAGAACATCAAAAAAGCGATGTACAAACACCAAACGGGCCCCCTGGTCGACGGCTGTGATTGCTATACCTGTCGCAACTATTCCGCCGGCTACGTCCATCACCTGGTGCGCGCCGAAGAGTTGCTCGCGCACACCCTGCTCAGCCTGCACAACATCAGGACCTTGATCCGCCTCATGGGGGAGATCCGGGTTTCCATCTTCGAGGGTCGCTTCGAGCAGCGCTTCGCGGCCACCCTTGAGAAAATGGCGGCCTTTAAGGTACACTGAGTTCTCCGGGCGAGTGGCGGAATGGCAGACGCAGCGGACTTAAAATCCGCCGCCCTCAAAGGCGTATGGGTTCAAGTCCCATCTCGCCCATCGTAAAAATCGAGGGGTTCTTCTTTTCGAAGAACCCCTCGGTTCTCGTCTTAGAGGGAATGTCGTTTATTCGGCGGTTTCCAGGGCGATTTCGACCATCTTCGCGAAGGTCTTCTGGCGCTCTTCCGACGAGGTCAATTCGTGGGTGACGAGGCTGTCGCTGACGGTCAGGATGGTGAGCGCATCGACATTGTATTTGGCGGCGAGGGTGTAGAGGGCGACGGTTTCCATCTCGACCGCGAGGATCCCGAACTTCGCCCAGTGCTTCCAGGCTTCGGGATCGTCGCCGTAGAAGGTATCGGAAGTGAAAACGCTTCCGACCTTGGTCTCGATTCCCTTTTCCTCGGCGATGCGATGGGCCCTTTGCAAAAGCTTGAAGCTGGCGGTGGGCGCGAAGTCCATGCCGTTGAAGCGAATCCGGTTGATGTGGGAATCGGTCGATGCGCTCATGGCCAGGACGACGTCCCGGATCTTGATGTCGGGCTGCATCGAGCCGCAGGTGCCGACCCGGATGATGTTCTTGACGCCGTAGCTCTGGATCAGTTCGTTCACGTAGATGGAGATCGAGGGGACGCCCATGCCCGAGCCCTGGACCGAAACCCTTTTCCCCTTGTAAGTCCCGGTATAGCCGTACATCCCACGCACTTCGTTGTAGCAATGGGCATTTTCAAGCATATTGTCGGCGATGAACTTCGCTCGAAGGGGATCCCCCGGCATGAGCACGGTCGTTGCGATGTCGCCTTCTTTTGCGCCGATATGGATACTCATTTTTGAACGGGCCTCCTTCTTTCTATAGAAAAAATCTCTCGTTCCGCATTATAACAGGCATAGGCCCCGAAGGGGAACGAAAACCCATTGAATTCGACCATTTGGGCGCTTCTCATCGATTGATTTCCAAAAATTAAGCAAGCGGGGTATAGTGGGGGGGAACCATGAGAATCAACGATAACCAAGCATTCGCCCGACCAAGCCGCCGCCGCTTTCAAGGCCGCTTCCGAAACGCTGGCTCAGCCGCGGACCGGCATCCACGAGGCCGGAGCCGCTCGCTTCGAGGAATCGATCGGCAATCAGGAGCGCGCCCAGCGCTTCATCTCCGACGCGACGGCGCGCCTTTCCCAAACCTACGACGCGCAGGGTGCGAGAAGCATCTATTCCGGACCCGCCTCGATTTACCGGCTGATGTAAGATGTGAGCCGAAATCTTTACATTTATAAAAAGAAGCTCAGTGAACAAAGCAACTTTAAAGTTGCGTAGTTCACTGAGCTATCGCCATTAATGGCGGAGAGGAGAGGATTCGAACCTCCGGTACAGTTGCCCGTACGACGGTTTAGCAAACCGTTGCTTTCGACCACTCAGCCACCTCTCCAGCTGTTGGAATGTAATACTACCATATGGTCTGGTAAAAAACAACGGGTTGAGCGGCGGAAAGCTTCCTTTTCGGCCTTGTGTTATCATAGGGTCATGCGCAACATTCGATCCATTCTCTACTTCCTAATTCTCCTCGGCCTGGCCTTCGTCGGTTTTCAACCGGGAAAGAGCCCCGGCCTCTTGCACTCTTCAGGCCCCTTCCTGGGCGCCGTGTTGCTCGGCCTCTTCATCTTCCTCCTCGCGGCCAACTGGGCCCAAGGAGCCGGCTTCAAAGCCTGGTTGAAGAAGATGAGAGAGAAAAAGTGATCTTAAGGAGAATTTAGAAAAGGGGAAAAATGTTCTTACGCACTTCTTAATCGACATTGGGTAAGATAAGAGTAGGAAAGCAAGGACATACCAGCCCGGCGCGTATCTGATCAGCCAAACCCGTTCGGGGCCCTTCGAGGCCGTTTATGCGAAGCGTGGGATGAGGCGGGCATCGGAAAAGTGAGCGGGCTTTTTTTTAGGCCGGGATCGAAAGACCCCGGCCTCGTTTTATTTACTGGTGTAGAGAAGGAAGGAAGGCGCCGTTCTCGTAGATCAGGCGGCCGTCCGCATAGACCTTGCCTTCACTCCGCATGTCGCAGAGCATGTCCCAGTGGATGGCCGACTTGTTGACCCCCAGGCTTTCCGCGAAGGCCTCGCCCAGGGCCAGGTGGATGGTCCCTCCGATCTTCTCGTCGAAGAGCATGTTGCGCGTGAAGCGGGTGATGCCGGGGTTGGTACCGAAGGCGAACTCACCGACCATCGAGGCGCCCTCGTCGGTCTCGAGCAAGGTCTGGAGCAGGTCCTGACCCTTGGCGGCCTCTGCCTGGACCACCTTGCCGTCCACGAAGGTGAGGCGGATGTCCTCGATCTCCCTTCCCATGTAGATGCCGGGGAAGGAGAAGCGAATCTTCCCGCTGACCGAGGTCTCGACCGGACTGGTGAAAACTTCGCCGGAAGGGAAGTTGGCATGCCCGCTCGAATTGACCCACTTGCGCCCGCCGGTCCTCAGGGTGAGGTGGGTATCGGGGGCCACGATCTCGAATTCATCGCACTTGTTCAGGGAATCGACCAGGGATTGCTGCCGTTCTTCCAACTCGCTCCAGGCGGCGATGGGGTCCTCGCGATCGACCATGCAAGCCTGGAAGAGGAATTCCTGGTAGTCCGAGATGGACATCCCGGCCTCCTGGGCCTCGGCGAAGGTGGGGAACTGGGTTCCACACCATTCCATCGTGCCCTCCCCCAGACGACGGTAGAAGATCTCCTTCCAGGGGCGCTTGGCCAGGGCGTAGGCCTGCAGCTTGCGCGGGTCGATAGAGGCGAGCGACTTGGCGTTCGAGGTGCCCCAGATCGTCAGGAGGTGGGTGATCTCTTCGAAGCGCTTGATCATAAGGGGGTTCTGGAACTTGACCTGCTCCTCGGAGGCATTCTGGAAGAAAGTCTCCTCGAAAGCCGATTGGTTGACGTGGTAATCGACGTTGATCCCCATTTTTACCGCTTCCTCGTAGACCGCGGCCAAGAGAGGCTGGGAGACGGATTCGCACTCCACGAAGAGGAAATCCCCCGCCTTGATTTTGAAAGAGTAGTTCAGGATGGTTTTGGCCATCTTCAAGACGGTGGGATCATGCAGCATTTGGAAATTTCTCCTCTCGGCCCGATTCTTTGAAAGCTTCTCTATATTAGCAAGCGAGGGACGCGAAAACCAAGGGCGGAAGCCAAAAAAGAATACAGGCTCCCCTTTTGTTTGCATTCGAAAACATTTGTTCACCCTTCTTAAGAAGGGGGCGATCGCCCTCAAATCCACTTGCTGAGAGGGCCTACCCCCTCGGAAAAGGAAATTGAGAGCATCGTTGCGCCTGAAAAAAAACGGCTAAGCCCCCCGCCCACTGCCTTTGAGGTAGGAGAGGATCATTTGTTTTCCCCGCTTTTTTGACCTATGGTGACACTGCAGCTGCGATTTCCCAATGTTTTCCGAAAGGGGCATCGCCATGGAAAAGAAAAGCACCACCAAGAAAATCGAAAAGAAAACGGCGCGCCGCATCGATGGCGTCGGCTTCTTCCACGAGTTCAACCCGGGGCAGACTCAATTGCTGTTGGAATTGGCGAGGGATTTCCCCGATGGCCTGCTCATCGAGACCGTCTTCAAAAGCGTGACCCCGAACTGCCGCTTCGAGGCGGATACCCCCGAACTCGAGAG
>DOBT01000212.1:8006-8253 GCA_003503675.1 Cyanobacteria bacterium UBA8530
CCAAAAGCAGAAGGCGGTGATGAATTTGGGGATGCGGGTATCCCTCTTGCCCATGAGGGCGTCCGAGAAATGAAAGCGGTACTGGCCGGCGGCCAAACGCTGAGCCTGAACCCTCACCCGGAAGGGAAGGCTGATGCCCAAAAAGGAAAGGTTCGCGTTGACGTCGAGGATCTTTTGGCCGCGGAAGTCGATGGTGAAGTTCTTGACGCTCTTCATCTCGAAGTCGCAGTTCGCGTCGAGGGGAACC
>DOBT01000218.1:0-2011 GCA_003503675.1 Cyanobacteria bacterium UBA8530
TCTGTTCGCGCTTCTGCGCCGTGACCACGATCTCTTCGACCTGAGCAGCGCCGTCCTGCGCCATGGCGACGCCCGCCAGGACCATGCTCGCGGCTGACGCCAGAAGTGTGATTTTCGCCGACCGGCGCATGGCAATTCTCCCCAAAATTTCGTTNNATGTTAGGGGCGCAAACGCCGACAAGGCCGAAACGCCGTGGCGAAATCGCCCCCTGCCTGAGAGGGCGACGGAAGGGGCTGACCTGTGCCCGCGATGCAACGTTCAGACCTGCCGAGAGAGGGCGGCGATGCGGGTCTCGCCCATCGCGGCGCTTGTCAATTGGATAGACGATCGCCCGGGACGCTCGAGCGGATCAACGCTCCGCGTCGGCCTGCGGCCATGTCGTGATGGGCGCGCCCCAATCTGCGGAAAACGCCTTGATCAGATTGTCGACATTGCGCTTGCCGATGCGATTGCACAGCTCGGCCTTCAGGTCGCTCATCACCCGGTCGGCGTCTTCGCGCATCTCCTGGCCGCGGCCGGTCAGGGCCACGACCTTCGCCCGACGATCGTTGTTGTCGTCGCGCAGCTCCAGCATGCCCAGCTCGACCATCTGATTGATCGTCGTGTGCACCGCCTGCCGACTGATACCCAGGCTGCGGGCGATCTCGGAGGGATTGTGAACGCCCATGACGACATGGGCCATGACCATCGACTGCGGACGCGTCACCTGGTGCCAGCCCTTGGACTGCAGATAGCTCTGGAGACCGTCGTCGAACCAGAAGAACGCCTGCAGCAGCGGCACGATGAGGGTGTCAGCGCCGATCATATCTCACTTTCCGGTCCGGAATCGGAAGCCTCACATTAGGCGCCGCAACGGTCACCTCAAAGAAGTATCCCCCGTCGCGCTCGTCGATGATTTTATCAGTTTAGTTGACGATTATCGCGAAAGCCGTACGGTGTTCTCCAAATTCCCCTATGGGTCATCAGGAGTGAACGAGTGCGAACGACGGGCATCAACCATGTCGCCTTGGTCTGCCGCGACATGCAGGAGACGGTGAAGTTCTACACTGAAATCCTGGACATGCCGCTCGTGAAGACAGTGGCCTTGCCTGACGGCGGCCAGCACTTCTTTTTCGATTGCGGAGGCGGGACGGCGGTCGCCTTCTTCTGGTGGCCGCAGACGCCGGCGGCGGCGCCCGGCGTCGCCTCGGTGCGCCACTTCCCCTCCGATTCCAAGACCGCGGTCGGTTCGATGAACCACATGGCCTTCAACGTCGCCCCAGGCGAGCTGTCGGCCTGCCTGACCCGGCTGAAGGCGGCCGGGGTCGAACACGTGCCCGTCGTGGTCAATCATGACGACAGCGCGGCCGGCGTCTGCGCCGAAATGCACGACGGGGTGTTTGTCCAGTCGGTCTATTTCACCGATCCGAACGGGATCATGATGGAGTTCGCCGCCAGCACGAAAGCCTTCACCGAGGCCGACGTGCGCCATGCGCCCCAGGGCGCAACCGTCGAGGTCTGAGCCATGCCCCGTCTCCGTCAGGTGCCGCGCGCCGAAGTCGATCAGGGCGTCGGCCTGCGCATGTACAATCTGCTCTTCGGCGATCGCGACCCGGTCGCCGAGCCGGGCACCGCCACCGGCACGCCCGGCGACTGGTGGACGGTCTTCGCCCTGGTGCCCGATTGCCTGGAGCACGCCGTCCAGGGCTTCGGCTTCTATCGCAGCCCCAAGCGCAAGCTGGATCCGGTGCTGCGCGAGCTCGGCCAGACCCGCGCCGGGTTCAACAAGGCCAGCCAGTTCGTCTTCTCCCAGCACTGCAAGTCCCTGCGCGGCCTGAAGGTCGGCGAGGAGAAGATCGCCGCGGTGCCGCACTGGGCGGTCGCCGACTGCTTCGACGAGAAGGAACGGGCGGTTCTGGCCTATGCCGACTGCCTGACCCTGCAGAACGGCCGCACGCCCGACCAGGTGTTCGATAAGCTCAAGACCTTCCTCTCCGACGAGGAGATCCTGGAGCTGACCTACATCACCTG
>DOBT01000218.1:2121-6999 GCA_003503675.1 Cyanobacteria bacterium UBA8530
GCCCCACTTGTCGTCCGGCACGCCGATGACTGCGCACTCCACCACGGCGGGATGGCGCGAGACCACGTTCTCCACCTCGATCGAGTAGACGTTCTCGCCGCCGCTGACGATCATGTCCTTCAGCCGGTCGGTGATGTAGACGAAGCCCGCCTCGTCCATGAAGCCGGCGTCGCCCGACCACACCCAGCCGTTTCGCAGCGCCTGTGCGGTCTCTTCGGGACGGTTCCAGTAGCCGACCATCATGTTGTCGCCGCGGCCGATGATCTCGCCCAGCGTGCGCCGCGGGACCTCGTTCCCCTCGGGATCGACCACCTTGATCTCGTAGCCGTAGCAGGGCTGGCCCACCGACTTCATCTTCTCCGGGTCTGCGCCCGGCCGGTGGTGCTGGGCGGCCAGGAAGGTATGCGCGCCCATCTCGGTCATGCCGAAGCCCTGGACGAAATCGACCTCGGGGAAGGCCGCGCGCGCTACGTCGTAGGTGCCCAGCGGCATAGGCGCGCCGCCATAGCCCAGGACCTTCAGCCTGCGGGCGGCGGCCGCCTTGGGATGGCGGGCCAAGCGGTCGATGATCGCCGGCACCGTGAAGATGTGGGTGATGCCCCAGCGCTCGATCAGGTCGAGCATCACGTTCTCGTCCAGGCGGCGGACGAACACATGGGCGCCGCCGACCATGGTGGCCATGAAGGTGCCGATGTCGGCCAGGTGGAACATCGGCGCGGAGTGCAGGTTGACGATCGTCTCGTCGACCTTGAGCGACATGGTCAAGTTGACCGCCATAGCGCTCAGCGACCGGTGGGTCAGCATCACCCCCTTGGGCAGGCCCGTCGTGCCGCCGGTATAGAAGATGCCGGCCAGGTCGTCGGCCTTGCGTTCGATCTCGACCGCAGGATCCGCGTCGGCGATAAGGGCCTCGACGGCGTGGTCTGCAGGCTCGGCGGGCCCGTCCATGCCAATCCAGGTCCTAAGTTGCGGCAGTTGGGGCTTTAGTTCCGCGGCTACGGCGGCGAACTCTTCGCCGAAGAAGATCACGGTCGCCCCCGCGTCCTCCAGCTGGAACCGGGTCTCCGCCGGCGCCAGGCGTGTGTTGAGCGGAACAATGCAGGCGCCGCTCCACAGGATCGCGAAATAGGCCTCGTAATAGGCGTCGCAGTTGTTCGCCAGAACGGCGACCCGGTCGCCCGCCTTCACGCCCAGACCGCGCAGGGCGCCGGACAGGCGGCATACGCGCTCGTGCACCTGGCGCCAGGTGCGCACGCGGTCGCCGTCGATCGTCGCGGCGGCGTCCGGGCGGACCAGCACGGCCCGCAAAAGAGTCTGGGTCAGGCGCATCGGCTCGCTCCTAGATCACGCCGTCCTGGCGCAGCTTGGCCAGGGCGTCCTTGTCGAGCCCCAGGCGCTCGCCCAGGACCTCGTCGTTGTGCTGCCCCACGACCTGGGGGGCGGGACTGCGCACCGCGCCCGGCGTCCGCGACAGCTTTGGGAAGACATTCTGCATCTTCAGGCCCGGCCAGCGCGGGTGGTCGGGCATCTCGACGATGGCGGCGCGCGCGGCGAAGGCTTCCGCTTCACGCTTTTTTTCTTCGATGTCGGTGCAGGTGCCGACCCACTTCAAGATGCGATCCTCTTTGTCCCGCACCGGCAGGGCTCGTCCGATGAACCAGCGGTAGACTTCATCGAAACGCCTCAGGCGATACTCGACCTCAAAAGGTTCGCCAGTCCGAAGTGCCTGGGTCCACTTTCGCCTCGTTTTTTCCAGGTCATCCGGATGGACCACCTTCTGCCAACCCCAGGCAAGACTTCCGTCGGGCCGGAGACCGGTGTATTCATACCAGCGCCGATTGAAGTAATCGGCTTCGCCGTTCGGTTTGACCGTCCAGACCATCTGCGGCACCGCATTGGCGAGTTCCTGGTAGCTGATTTCGAAAGAATCCTTCTCCGGTTGATGCATGGAAGCCATGTTCGCATGGTTCATAGCCGGGTGCAATGGAGCTGAAGTCGGGACAGGTTGGCCAAAACGCTCGTCAGCGAAGTGGCCTCTTTCCGCTTCTCCGGGTCATTTCGCCTCGCCCCAGTTGCGGCCGACTCCGATCGAGACCCGCAGGGGGACGGTCAGTTCGATGGCTCCCTCCATTTCCGTGAGGACGATCTTCTTCAATTCCTCGATCTCTTCGGGCGGGGCTTCGAAGATCAGTTCGTCGTGCACCTGGAGGATCATTCTCGATTTGAGGTTTACGGCGAGGATTTTTTTCCCGATGTTGACCATGGCCACCTTGATGAGGTCGGCCGCGCTTCCTTGAATAGGGGTGTTGACCGCCATCCTTTCCGCGAAGTCCCTGGCGGTTCGGCTGGCGCTGTTGATCTCCGGCAAGGCCCGGCGGCGTCCCAGGATGGTCGAGACGAATCCGTCGCGGCGGGTCTGGGCCACCGTGCGGATCGCGAAGTGATCGATCCCCTGGTAGTGCTTTTTGAAGGCTTCGATGAAGGCCTTGGCTTGCTTCTGGGGAATCCCCAGCACCTTCGCGAGCCCGAAGGGGCCCTGACCGAAAACCACCCCGAAATTGACGGTCTTGGCGATGCGCCGCATCTCGGAAGAAACCTCCTCCAGTTCCACGCCGAAGATCTCCGCCGCGGTGGCGGTATGGATGTCCTCTTCCAGGCGGAAGGCTTCCAGGAAGGCCGGATCCTGGGATAGGTGGGCGAGTACCCTCAACTCGATTTGGGAATAATCGGCCGTCAGGATGAGGTTGCGCGGATCGGAAGGCAGAAAGGTCTTGCGAATCTCGCGCCCCAACTCGGTGCGGATGGGGATGTTCTGAAGATTGGGATCGGAAGAGGAAAGGCGCCCGGTCGCGGCGACGGCCTGGTTGAAGGAGGTATGGACGCATTCCGTGCGGGGGTTGATCAGCAGGGGGATGGCATCCACGTAAGTCGATTTCAGCTTCGTCAACTGGCGGTACTCCAGGATCGAAACCACGGCGGCATGAGAGCCGGCCAACTCCTCGAGCACGGAGGCATCGGTCGAAGCACCGGTCTTGGTTTTCTTGACGACCGGAAGGCCGAGCTTTTCGAAGAGGATGACGGCCAACTGCTTGGGGCTGTTCAAATTGAAGCTCTCGCCGACCGAACGATAAATTTCCTCCTCGACCTCCCCGATGCTTCTTTCGAGCCTTTGCGAGAAGTCCGAAAGGTAATCGGTGTCCAGTCGAACCCCGTGCTGCTCGATTCCCGCCAGGACCTCGATGAGGGGGAGTTCGACCTCCTCGAACAACTTCGCCAAACCGAGCTCGGCCAACTGCGGTTGGAGGACGCTCGCCAATTCGAGGGTCACCGCGGCGTCGGCCGCCGCATAGGGAGCCGCTCTCTCGATCGAGACCCTGTCCATCGTGATGGCCTTCGCCCCCGAGCCGATCAGTTCGGAAATGGGGGTCATCTTGTAGGAAAGGACGCTCCAGGCCAGGTCCTTGAGGCCGTGGCCTTCCCGGCCGGCATGGATGAGGTAGTCGGCCACCATGGTGTCGAAGGCCAGGCCCTGCACCTTGATGCCGTACTGGGAAAGGACGTTGACGTCGAATTTGGCGTGGTGGGCGACCTTCGGATGGTTTTTATCCTCCAGGAAGAGGCGCAGCCTCGAAAGGACGACGCCTATCGGAAGTTGTTCGCCCTCCTGATGGCCCACGGGCACGTAGAAGGAATCGCAGGAAGTCGCGGTTTCGCCGCCCATAGCGAGGGAGAGGCCGACCAGCTTGGTATCGAGCGAGCGCAGGGAATCGGTCTCGACGTCGAAGGCGAAGATTTCCCCTTTTTTCAGCTTCTCTTCGAGCGAAGCCAGGTCCCCTTCGCTTCGCACGATCGAGAAGTTCAGGTCGAGGCTTTTTTGATCCCTTATTTCTGCTTGCTCGGGCACTTCGCTTTTTTCCGAGGGGCCGCAGAAGTTGGCCAGGGTTTTGGGCAACTGGCGGAGGATGGTGGTGAACTCGAGGGAAGTCAGCAATTCGGTCAAGCGGCCCAGATCGGGCATGCTGAGTTCGCAGTGGATCCAGTCGAGTCCTTCGAGGGGAACCTCGGTATCGATGGCGGCCAGGAAGCGGCTCTTTTCGGCAATCTCCTTGTTCTCCCGCAGCTTCTCGCGGATGCGGGGGGGCTCCACCTTCTCGAGGTCGGAATAAAGCTTTTCGAAATCCCCGAACTCCTGCAGCAATTTCGTGGCGGTCTTTTCCCCGATGCCGGGGACTCCGGGGATGTTGTCGGAAGGATCCCCTCTCAAGGCCTTGTAGTCCACGATCTGCGAAGGGGTCAGTCCGTATTTCTCCACCACCTCTTCGGGGCCGAATTTCTTCAGGTCCCCGGCCCCGCTCTCGGGAAGCAGGACGGCCACGTTTTCGTCGACCAACTGGAGGGCGTCGCGATCGCCGGTGACGATCCTCACGCAGTAGCCGGCATTCTCGGCCTGGCGGGCGATGGTCCCGATCACGTCGTCGGCCTCGTAGCCGGGCAGTTCGTAGACCGGGATGCCGAAGGCGCGGACCACCTCCCGGATCAGGTCGATCTGCTCCCTCAGGCCATCCGGCATGGGCTTGCGATGGGCCTTGTACTCGGTGTAGGCCTCATGTCGGAAGGTGGGCTTGCCGCAATCGAAGCACACCGCGAAGAGCTCCGGCTTGAGCTTCTCGATCACCTCGAGCAGGATCTTGGTGAAGCCGAACACCGCCCAGGTGGGAACGCCGTCCTTGGTGGTGAAGCCACGGCTCAGGAGGGCGAAATGAGCCCGGTACGCGAGCGCATGCCCGTCAATCAGAACCAGCGTCTTCTTTTCCATCCTCGATCCCTTCTATGGCGATTTGATAAACGATTTTCCTGGAAACCCCGAGGATTTCCGCG
>DOBT01000218.1:7049-20413 GCA_003503675.1 Cyanobacteria bacterium UBA8530
CGAGGACGCGGTGCGGCGCTTCGTATAATACCAGGGTTTGCTCAACTGCGGCTAGTTGCCTGATCCTCCTCCGACGGGCCTTGCCCTCCCGGGGAAGGAAGCCCTCGAAGAGAAAGCGATCCGAGGGCAGTCCCGAGATCACCAGGGCCACCAAAAAGGCCGAGGGGCCGGGAATGGCCTCGACCTTGACCCCCGCCTCGAGGGCGGCGGCCACCAGTTCCTGGCCCGGATCCGAGATCCCGGGCATGCCGGCGTCCGAAACCAGGGCGAAGTTCTTTCCCTCGAGCATTTCGGAAACCAGGCGCGGCGTCTTCATCCTCTTGTTGTGCTCGTGGTAGCTTTCGAGCGGGGTCTCGATGGAATAGTGAGAAAGCAGCTTCGCGGTCTGGCGGGTGTCCTCGGCCAGGATCCTCTCGACTCCTTTCAGGATTTCGAGCGCTCTCAGAGAGATATCGGCCAGGTTGCCGATCGGTGTTCCCACCAGATAAATCATGGTTCGTCCGTTCTTCGATCGAATGCGAAAGCTCCGATTCTAGCAGAACGGCCGGAGAAAGCGTCAATCCGAGAGAGCGATCAAGGATGGCAGACGCTTTTCTTCGATGTCGTAGACGTCGAAGAGGGTGTAGGGGCGGCTATGGGGGGGAAGGGTGTCCTTGATGTATTTCTCCAGGAAAAGCTGGGTCCCTTCGGAAAGCTCGCTGATTCTCTTGTCCCGCCAGGAATTGTTCCAAAGAACGATTTCCACCGCCTCCCTCGCCAGCGCGTTCTTGGCGATCCATTCGGCCACCTCGGCGTCGGTGGCGCCGGTGGCGACGAATTCCTTGAAAATCTGGTCGTTGATGCAGGCGAAATCCAAGAAGTAATGGGAGAGGGGACAGGCGTAGTGGTATTCCCCTTGCCATCCGAGGATCTCGGCCCGGCACTTATCCAGGGCCCTGGCGGCGATCACGTAGCCTCCCAGCAGAGTCCGGGGCGAGCGGGGATAGCCGGTTCGCAGGTCGACCGCCAGTTTTTTCACCTTCTCGATCTCGTTCATTTTCCTTCCTTTCGAAAGGGAAATTATACCTTCTCAATCAATTTTATTGAAGTCACTAGAAAGAAAGGACCCGCCAAAATTTGGCGGGTCCTTTCTTTTATTCGCTGTAGTTGAAGAGGATGGGCACTTGAAGGATGGTCTTGATCTCGTCGCCCTGAAAATTCTTGCCCCAGAGGGTGATGACGGCGGTGATGTCGTAGGATTCGGGGTTCTTGGTCTGCCGGGAAGAAAAGTCGATCATCTCGCGGGTGATGATGCCGTCCAGGGTGAATTCCCTGGTGATGGGCTGGGTGGCGACGCCGATGCCGCCTCCGCTGTCGGGAAAGGCGAGATAGGCCGAGAAGGGGAACTTCACTTCGGGCAGCTGGGCCGGGCCGGAAGGCTGGAGGTAGCGGGCCTCTCCCTGGTAGTAGGTGACGGGGGTGGAGCCCGGTTGCAGGGCCAGGGTGACCTTGGGCGGTTCCCGGGTGACCGTGGTCGTTCCTTGCCAGGCGATCCGCCCCGAGGTGATGCCGTTGATGGTGACGATCGAGCGGGGGGTCAGGCTCAGGTTGTTGCAGCCGATCAAATTGGCGGCCAGGAGAGCCGTGAGGACGGCAAAGGATTGGCGCAGCAGGCGGAAGGCGTCCCGAACGGGATCGCGGGCTTTCCGGCGTCTAGGATTGAGCTGGGTGATCATGCTTCTTCTCCTCGGGCTCGGCAAGGATCTGGGGGGTGATGAAGATGCGCACCTCGGTCCGGGTGGTTTCCAGGGTGCGCCTCTGGAAAAAGCGCCCCAGAATCGGAATGTCCCCGAGCCAGGGTAGCTTTTCGACGGCTTCCGAGGTCCGGTCCTGGATCAATCCCCCGATGACCAGGGTATCGCCGTCGCGCACCATGATCTCCTGGGTTTGGAACTCCCGAGTGCTCTTGAGGGTGGCCATGAGCTCCATGTTCTGGCCGAGGACCTTCTCGCGGACGAAGGAGATCTCGGGGTGGACGGAAAGAACGATGTAGCCGTCGTCGTTGATGCGGGGCAGGATCTCCAGGGTGATACCGGCGGAGCCCTGGGTGATGCTCTTGGCGGTGACCGAGGTGTTGGCGTTGGTGGTGGTCACCGAGTCGATCTTCTCGATGATGTTGTCGACGATTCGGATGGCGGATTTCCGCTCGTTCATGGCCAGTACCGAGGGGCTTGCCAGCATCTTGGCCTTGTTGGACTTGATGAGGGCGTTGATCTCGAACTGGAGCTGGGAGGCCCTCCGGGTAATGGTGTCGAACTGGAAGCGGTTGCTCCCCCCCTGCACCGACGCGCCGGCCATGCCGCCCGACTGGGTATTGAAGTTGACCCCGAGGGTGTCCTCCCCGACGTCGTTTATCTCCAGGATCTGGGTCTGGATCACCACCTGGCGCGCGCGCTTGTCGAGGCTGGCGAGCAGCTTCTCGACGATGACGAAGTCCTGAGAGGAGCCGATCACCATGAGGGTGTTGTCACGGGAGATGGGAACGAACTTCGGGGATTGGTTCGCGACGGCGACGGTGAAATCTTTTTTTTCGGGGGGAGGAACGGAGATCCCGCCCAGTCCCCCGGTCGAGGAATTGCCGGGCAGGGTGGTCACGGTGGCGCGGATCTGCGGCCCCACCTTCGAAGCCTTGCCGCTGTTGAAGAAGCTGCTCTCCAGGATCTCGACCGCTTCGACCGGATCGAGGTAGTTCAGGCGGAAAATCCTGAACTTCTCGGGGGTGTCCAGTTGCCCGATCAATACCACGGCCGCCTGCACCAGATCTGCGGGACCCCGGACCACGAGTGCGTTGGAGCGGCCGTCGGCCAGGATTTTCAACTCTCCTTTTTCGCCCAGCAAGTCTCGGACGTGATCGACCAGGACCCCGGCGGAAGCATGGCTGAGCGGAATCACCCGGATCGTGCCGGAAGAGACCTTGATTTCCTGGGCCGCCGAGGCGGGAAGGGAAAAGGTCGAAGAAAGAAGAAGGAAGGTCAAGGAAAGCAACGTGCGGAATTTGGCTGGCATGGATCTCGCTTCACGAACTCGTGCCTGGACGCCTGCTGAGTATATACCCCATTCTTCGACTTATGCTGTGAGAAAGGCACCGGCTTAACGGAAAAGGGGATCTCGAGCGTTCATCCCCTCCTTTTATCGACATCGCCCCCTATCTTGAAAAAAATTAACTCTTTTCCTTTCAGAGGCGTCTAAGAGGATGGTTGCTTGGCGAGCAAGCGGGTAATTGTGACGGAGCGCACGACGGGCGCCCTTGTGCTGACATGTTTACAAAGCCTTTCCTTTCTCGGAAACTTGGATTGTGTTAACCTAGGGGGGTAAGTTGTAAGAAGACAGGAGAGCATGGCCGTTCCACTTCAGGTTCCTCCATCTCCCCATCAGCGGCGGGTCGAGATCGCCTCGGTCCTGGCCAAATACGGCTGGGACATTCTGCTTTTCAAGCTGAGCCTCATCGATTTCCTCCCTTCGCGCTTTCGGCAGAAGCTGGCTTTCTCCTCCTTTCTGGCCCGCAAGGAACTCGAGACCGATCCCGATTCCGAGATCGTCATCCCCTTGCCGGCCGTCTTAAGGACCATCCTGGAGGAACTCGGCCCCACCTACGTCAAGCTCGGCCAGATCCTGAGCACCCGGGCCGACCTGATTCCCTCCGCCTACATCGACGAACTCGCCAAGCTCCAGGAACAGGTCACCCCTTGCTCCTGGGCCGAGATGGAGCCGGTCCTTCTGGAGGAGTGGAACACCCACCACGGCACCGACGTGAAGCATGCCGAAGAAATCTTTCTGACCTTCGATCCGGTTCCCATCGCCTCCGGTTCGCTGGCCCAGGCCTACAAGGTGACCTTTCTCTGCGAGGGCGCCGAGCGGGTGGCCATCGTCAAGATCCAGCGACCGGGCATCGGGCAGATCGTTCAGGCCGACATCGCGGTCATGCTGGAATTCGCCCGCCTCCTCACCGCCAGGACCAACTGGGGACGCTGGAACAACCTGCTCGGGCTGGCCGAGGAGTTCGCCACGGTGATCCGAAACGAGCTGGATTTCCGCCTGGAAGCCTCCAACACCGAGGAGATCGGCGGCTCGATCCGCCGTCACTACGGCGCTTCCCTCACCGCGCCGAAGGTATTCTGGGAGTTCACCACGGGAAAGATCCTGGCCCTCGAGTTCATGAGCGGGGCGAAGCTCTCCTCGCTTTTCAACGGGGGGATCCCCCTGGAGCAGGGAAAGCAGATCGCCCAGACCCTCACGGACTGCTTTTTGCGCCAGATCTTCGCCGACGGTTTCTTTCATGCCGATCCACATCCCGGCAACATCCTCTACCAGGCGAGCGATCGACGTTCGACCATGGCGGTCATCGACTACGGCATGGTCGGCCGGCTAGACCCGCGCTCCCGGGAACTCCTGACCGAATTTTTGCTCGCCACCCTGAATTTCGACGCGGCGAAGGCGACCGACCGCATCCTCGAGTACGGCTACCCCACCGAAAGCCTGGATCGCCGCGCCCTGACCATGGAATTCGACCACCTCCTGCGGGAAGCCCTCGGGAAACCGGTGCACGAGATCTTGATGGGCAGGGTGCTCCAGAAGGTCCTCGACCTCATGCTGAAGTACCGGGTGCGGATGCCCTCCTCCTTCCTCATGCTGGTTCGGGTCATGGTCACGGTCGAAGGCATCTGCCGCCAGCTGGACCCGGACTACATGCTCGTCCAGAACGCCAAGCCCTTCATCCTGGGTCACTTGAAGCGGCAGTTCACCGACGCCGTCTCTTCCTTCGAACTGCTCAAGATGGCGGTGGATTGGAAAACCATCCTGAGGCGTCTGCCGCGCAAGCTGGACGACCTCCTCACCCAGGCCACCGCGGGCCAGCTGCGGATCGAGTACGAGATCAAGGACCTGACCCGCCTGGAGCGCACCCTGACGGTGATCGGCAACAAGCTCTCCTTCTCCATCCTGGTGGCGGCCCTGGTCATGGGGGGGGCGATCGCCATGCTCACCCGCTCCGGCCCCAAGGTCGCCGGGATTCCCGCCTTCTCCTTCATCATCTTCCTGGCTTCGGCCATCATGGGCCTCTGGCTGCTGATTTCCATCCTCCGCTCCGGCCAACTGAAATAAAATCTTTTTTTAAAACGAGCCCCTTCGTCTTTTCTGATGATGCCTTCCCATCCCTCGCCCGCTACATTGAGGACGCGAGAAAGAAAGAAGGCCTTTCGGGAGGAAGGGATATGCGTCTGCTCCACCTCATGCTGTTCATCGCTTTCGTTTCCGGGTGCAAGGGAAATCTCCCGCAGAGCCCCGTTCTTCCCAGCGATTGGCTGCTATCCTTCGTGACGAACGCCAGCTGGCATTCCCTTCCGTCCATGAGCGTCGCTCGCTCGGGCTTCGCCACGGGCCTGCTGAACGACAGGATTTTCGCCATCGACGGGGACGGGGAAGGGACGGTGGAGTCCTTCGACCTGAAAAAGGGGGAAGGCTGGGAAAACGACCATCCCAAGCCCCCGAAGGCACGCTATCTCGCCGCCTCGGCGACCCTCGGAAACCTCATCTTCGTGGCCGGGGGCTTCGACGGAGGCCGCTATTACAAGGACCTGCTGGCCTTCTCACCGAGCGAGAATTCCTGGAAGACCGGCCCGGCCATGTCGACCGGCCGGGGTTGCGCCGCCGGCGCCGCCCTGAATGAACGCTTCTTCGTTTGCGGCGGCGAGAACGGCTCGGGCCTCTCGAACCTGATCGAGGCCTATGACCCCCGTTCGAACCGCTGGATAACGGTCGCTCCCATGCCCACGGCACGCTCGGGTGCGGCCACGGCGGTTTGGAAGGGAAGGCTGTTCGTTTTGGGTGGAACGGTCGCCTCGGGGAGCACCCCGGTGGTGGAAGNNGATTTCAAGCAAAACACCTGGTCGACCTGCGCTGCCATGCCGACCGCGCGCAACATGCTCTGCGCCGAGACCATCGGCGACAGGATCTTCGCCTTCGGGGGGGTCGACGACCTCGGACACGACCTCTCGAGGCTCGAGGTCTACGATCCGAAAAGCGACTCCTGGAAAGTCGGTCCCCCGATGCCGACCTCCCGCTCCGCCTGCAAGAGCGTCGTCTACCGGGACAGGCTCTTCGTCATCGGGGGAACCTCGGGGAGCAGCAACGTCCTACGCACGCTGGAACTCTTCGTGCCATGAGGGAGAAGAAGATGCGCCTCGCGAAAACGATCGTTCTGTCGTTCCTCACCCTGGCGGGCTGCGCCAACCCGCCCGTTCTGCAGTTGCCCTCGGATGAATGCGAGGTCATCGCCATGCTCAAGGAGGGGGTGACGAGAGAGCCCGAGGTAGGCCAGATCATCAACCGTTTCGAGATGGGGAAGAAATACCTGGTCATTCGCCTCCTCCCGGGGGAAAGCCTGAAAACCCTGCGGGCCGACCCGGGGGTGGAGGTGGCCCTGCCCAACCGCCCCCTACCCAAGATGGGACAGCCTGACGATCCTCTCCTGAGCCTCCAGTGGGCCTTCGAGCGCATCAAGCCGCAACCCTGCTGGGATCGCCTGATCGACGCTTCGAAGGTGACGGTCGCCGTTTTGGATACCGGCATCGATTACGAGCACCCCGACCTCGCCGGAAGGGTCATAAAAGGGTTCAACTTCGCGGACAACAACGAGGACGTCATGGACAGGGAGGGACATGGAACCCACGTGGCCGGGATCATCGGGGCGGCCGGCAACAACGAGAAAGGGGTCTGCGGGGTCCTCTGGAACGTCAGGCTACTGGCGGTCAAGGTCCTCAACCAGGACGGCGGGAACGACGCCTCCGCCCTGGCGGGCATCCGTTATGCCGTCGATCACGGGGCCAGGGTCATCAACCTGAGCTTCAACTCCAACAACACCTCGGTCAACCCTCTCTACGCCACCGCGCTGGAGTACGCCCGCAAGCAGGGAGCCCTGGTCGTCGCGGCGGCGGGCAACAACGGGGGGGAGGTCACCTATCCCGCCAACACCCCCGGCTGCCTCACGGTCTCGGCCACCGGCAACTTCCGGCACTGGGAATGGCTTTCTCCCTTCTCCAACCGCGGGGAAAGCGTCACCTATTCCGCCCCCGGGGCGGCCATCCTCTCGACGGTTCCCAAAGGCGGCTACGAGTCCTATTCGGGGACTTCCATGGCAGCCCCCTTCGTGACGGGAGCGATAGCCACCCTCATGGCCCTCCATCCCGACTGGAATCTCGACCAGATCGAGAACCGCCTGGCGGCAGCGACGGACGACCTCGGCGATCCCGGACGCGATCCGCTCTACGGCATCGGTCGCATCAACCTCTCCAAACTACTCGACCCCTAGGAGGCGATATGAACGTCTTTACAGCATCGATCCTGTTCCTGCATTGCTTCTGCGCCGGGCTCTTCCTGTTGCTGGTGCGCTTATCCAGCGTTCGCCTGGACGACTCCCCCCCCACGGATCGCTCCTTGACCGCGGTCAGCCTGCGATCGGAAAAAAGCGGCTATTGAAAAATAACGCCGTTCATGGGAAAAAGAAAGGGGTGTGATCGATAGAGAAGGAAGAAAAAATGGAATTGAAGGGCAGCCAGACGGAAAAAAATCTTTTGACCGCTTTCGCGGGGGAATCCCAGGCCCGCAATCGCTATACCTACTTTGCCGGACAGGCGAAGAAGGAAGGCCTGATTCAGATCGCCGGGATCTTCGAGGAAACCGCGGACCAGGAAAAGGAACATGCCAAGCGCTTCTTTAAATTCTTACCCGGCGGCGAGGGAGAAATAACCGCCACCTTCCCTTCCGGTTCGATTCGGCCCACCCTCGACAACCTGAGAGCCGCCGCGGGAGGCGAGCACCACGAATGGTCCACCCTCTACCCCGCTTTCGCCGAAGTCGCCCTCAAAGAAGGCTTCGAGAGCGTCGCCAGTGCCTTCAAAGCCATCAGCGTGGCCGAAAAGCAGCACGAAAAGAGATACCTAGGATTGCTCGACAACCTCGAGAAGAACGCCGTCTTCAAGAAGGACTCCGCCGTCACCTGGCGCTGCCTCAACTGCGGCTACCTCCACGACGGCTTAGAAGCCCCCCTCGCTTGCCCCGCCTGCCAGCATCCCCGCGCCTACTTCGAGATCCTCGCCGAGAACTGGTAACCCCTTGCCCACCCTGAACCTGGATCGCCTCGCCAAGATCCCGGCCCTGGCCGGCTTCACCGATGACGAAACCGCCTCCTTCTTCCAAATAGCCACCAAACACCGCTTCAAGGCCGGCGAAATCATCGTAAAAACGGGGGACAGGGCCTATTGTTTCTACCTCTTGGCCGGAGGACAGGTCGAACTCTCCCTGCAAAACGGCGCGGAGACCATTCCCATCGCCCAGCTGGGGCAGGGCAACCTGATTGGCGAGATGCCCCTGGTCTACAGCCAGTCGGTCCAGATGATGAACGTCAAGGCCCTGCAGGCCACCACCCTCCTGCGCTTCAATTACGGCGACTACGGTAAACTGGTCCGCCAGTTCCCGGAACTCGCCCGCAAGTTCTGCGCCAACGTCGCCGGCCGCTCTCCCCGCGCCAACGCCATCTGGAAGCCCCCGGTGGATCAACTGAAGCGCTGGACCGAGATCATGCGCAAGGTCGAACTGTTCAACGGCCTGGCGGAAGAACACCTGGTCAATCTCGCCCAGATAGCCATCCCCGTCGCCGTGAAAGCCGGCGAGCCAATCATGAGCGCGGGCGACCCGCCCACCGGTTTCTACCTCATTCTCGACGGCCTGGCCGAAGTCCAGAACGTCACCAGCGGCAAGGTCACGACTCTCGCCCGACTGGGACCCTCCATGGTCCTGGGCGAAATGGAACTGATTTACAAGCAATCGGGCCGCATCGCTACCGTCATGGCCGTCAACGACGTCCGGCTCTGGTACTTCCCGCTCGACGACTACAACCGTTTGTCCAACCAGCTTCCCGCCATGGCCAAGCTCATCAGGGCCACCCTGGCCATGATAGCCGCCAGCCGCTCCTGGAGCATGCCCGCCTCGGACGAAAAGAAAATTTGAAAAAAAGAACCGTCGGAATGGCGCTTCTCCTTCTTTCGGCAGCCCCGGCCTACGGGGAAACCCTGGATGAAAACATTCTCGAAGAAATCAATCGGCGGCATTCCCCTCTCTGCGACACCTTCAACGGGATACTCTCCGAGCGAACCCAACTGGTATTGGTTCCCCTGGTCGCCGGCGGCCTGGGCCGGGACGGCAAATTCCTTTTTTCCGTCGCCGCGGCCGAGGGAATGGGCTATTTCCTTTCCTGGGGAATGAAGGAAGTCGTTCGAAGACAGCGGCCCTACGAAAACCTTTACGATATCCGCACTCCGCAGGGGAAAGAGGATTCCAGCGGTTTTCCTTCGACCCATGCGGCGATCGCCTTCGCGGGAGCTGCGGCGATCGCCGAAAGAAACCCAAACTGGGCCATCCCCGCCTACACCTGGGCCACTTTGGTCGCTTATTCGCGGGTCTACAACGGCCTACACTACCCGAGCGACGTCCTGGCGGGAGCCGCGGTGGGCCTGGGAGCGGCGAAGATATCCTCTTCCCTCTTCGGGAAAAACGGCTTCGGCTGGTCCTTCACTTTTTGAGATCGGAAATCAGCTTTTCGATCTCTTCTTTTCCCAATTCCACCTTCCAGCCCGCGGTTTCCTCGTGAAGGCGGAAAATAGCCCCGATTTCTTTTCCCGCGAGCAGGGGTTTCACTTCGATGACCTTGGGAACGGAAGAATCGGTGATCTTCTCGGGATCGGTCAGCAGTTTCAGGTCGAAAGTGAGGGAATCGAGGTCTTGCAGCCGAAGGGCCAGGAAGCGCCGAAAAGCCTTGGAAAAAGATTTTTTCGTTTGAGCGGAGGGACTTTGTTCCGAGGGCCTCAGGGAACGACAGGAAGAAAGAACGTTCTCACGGCTGTCTTTATCGAGAGAAGCCAGGAAAGCGTCAAAATCCTCGAAGGCGATAAATCGACAGAAACTCCGGGCTTCGCTGAAGCGGGCCTCGCGATAGCGTTCTCCCTCCTGCTTGAAACCGGCGATTCTTTCGTGGAGCCCGAGGTCGATCTTCCAGTTGCCATCCCTTTCGATCAGCCGGAAAGAGGCGCCGATCGGCTTGCCGCGGAAAGACATTTTTACCGAGATGGCGCCGAGCACGGGATCGCTCGCCTTGAGGTCAAGATCGAGAAGCTGGACGTCGCGGAGCTTGAGGTCGTTCTTGCCGTTGAGGATCCCGAGATAGAGGCGGGAATAGTTCTCCATGGCGATTTTTTTCACTTCGGGGGGCAGATTGATCGGATTCGATCCTATCAACGCCTGGAGGTCGGCCTGAGTTCCGGAATCGAGGGTGGCGAAGAAGTCGTCGAAGTTTTTGTCAATGCAAGAGCGGCAGAAGCGGCGGACCTCATCAAAACGCGCTTGCTTGAATTCCTGGCGTGCGAGTTGAGTTTCCAGCCTCTCCATGCGCTTCTGGAAGACCGCTTCCGACTCGGCAACGGCCACGGGCGAAAAAGAAAAAAGGAAGATCCCGGCAAAAGCGAAGAGAGCGGCACGGCGCATGTTGACCTCCAAAATCAGAATCCTTTCACAATCTCTCGATTGTCCGCTAATATAGCACGAGAGCGTCGCCCCCACATGGAGAAGGACCGAAATGAAAGAAAGAATCATCGAAGCAGCGAATCAAATAGGGAAAAGAATCACCGAGATCAGCGACTTCATCCACGGTCACCCCGAACTGGGCAACCAAGAGTTTCAGGCCGCCGAAAAGCTGACGAATTTCCTCAAGTCCCATGGCTTCGAGGTGAAGATGGGCCTGGAAGAGCGCCCCACCGCCTTCAAGGCGGTACTGGACAGCGGAAAAACCGGTCCCAGCGTCGCCTATCTCTGCGAGTACGACGCCCTGCCCGAGATCGGCCACGGCTGCGGACACAACATGATCGGAGCGATGAGCGTGGGGGCTGCGGCGATCCTCGCGGAGTTCCTGCCGGAAATCGGCGGAAAGATCGTGGTCTTCGGGACCCCCGCCGAGGAAACCGACGGAGCCAAGGTCGAGTTGGCCGAAAAAGGCTATTTCGAGGGCATCGACGCCGCCATGATCCTGCACCCCGAGGGAAACACCGAGGAAAGCGGCAACTCCCTGGCCATGGACGCCCTGCAGTTCTCCTTCAAGGGTAGGGCCAGCCATGCCGCCGCATCCCCCGAGGCCGGCATCAACGCCCTCGACGCGGCCATCCTGACCTTCAACGGCATCAACGCCCTCCGGCAGCACGTTTCCTCCGACGTGCGCATGCACGGCATCATCACCGAGGGCGGCAAGGCAGCCAACATCGTTCCGGAATACGCCGAAGCTCGCTTCTACGTCCGGGCCGCCAAGCGGGAAGTCCTCGACCTGGTGGCCGAAAAAGTGAAGAACATCGCCCGCGGTGCCGCCCTGATGACCGGCGCCGAGTTGGAAATCAGCTACTACGAGATTTCCTACGACGACATGAAGACGAACAAGGTTTTGTCGCGGGCCTTCAACGAAAATCTGAAAAAGATAGGAATCGAGGAGATCCATTCCCCCAAGCCGAGCATGGGCTCGATCGACATGGGCAACGTCAGCCAGGTCGTTCCCGCCATCCACCCCTACATCGGGGTCGCGGGAAAAGAAATGATCGGCCACACCAAGGATTTCGCCCAGGCCGTGATCACCGAAAAAGCCCATGAAGCCCTGAAACAAGGCGCAACCGCCCTGGCGCTCACCGGCTACGACGTCTTGACCGATGCGAAGCTCTTGAAGGAAATCAAGAAGGAATTCGCCTGAAAAGGGGATCCAAGAGATCCATCGCCTCCCATCCTTTGCTCGATCTCTACAAAAAATCGGCTTTTCCAGAAAGGGCCGGTCGAAACTCCCTGCGCGAAAGGCTTTATGCTACCCTTTCACTGTCGAACCGCGGAAAGGAAACCGTCGTTCGGTAAAAAGGGGGTGCCTATGCTCTTCGCTTTGGGAAGGAACTGGCAATTTCTCGCCTTACGGGGATTGGCGACCATCATCTTCGGGGTGCTGGCCATCGCCATCCCCGACATCACCCTCGCCTTTCTGATCGTCCTTTTCGGGCTCTATGCCCTGGCGGCCAGTTTGCTCTCGGGGATCATCGCTTTTTCCGAGCGCCCCTATCTGTCGAAAGCCCTGCTGGCCGCCGAGGCGATCGCCGGGGTATTCTCAGGAGTCTTCGCCCTGATTTACCCGGAGCTCACCGCCGTCTCCCTCCTTTATTTGCTCGGCGCCTGGGCGCTGGTCACGGGGGGACTCCGCATCGCTTCGGCCGTTCTGGAACGCGAAAGCGGGGGGAATGCCTGGCTGTTGGGGATAAACGGCTTGATCGTGGCCGTCCTGGGGCTCATGGTCGCTTCCAGTCCCTCGGTGGGAGCGCTTGTCGCCATGTGGACCATCGGAGCGATGGCGATCGCCTTCGGTTTGACGGAAGCCTTCCTCGCCTTCCGGCTAAGGCACCTGAGCGCCAGAAAGTCCCGGCTCTGGACCATCCGCTCGGAAGAGCTCCGGGAGAAGATCGAGAAAAAGTGAACTTCGGAACAATTAGTGGTGAGTGGAGGCTTCTTCGGGAGAAAGGGGATGGGTTTCGAATATCCTGAGTAAGGGCAAAGTGAACCAGAAAGTGCTTCCCTTGCCGAACTCACTTTCAACCCCTATTTCGCCGGAGTGGGCTTCGACGATGGCCTTGGCGATGGATAAGCCCAAGCCCACGCCTTTATTCCTGCGGGTCTTGCTCGAATCGACCTGATAGAACCTTGAGAAGACTTTAGAAACATCACGGCTGTTGATGCCCGAGCCGTTGTCTTTGATCTTTACTCTGACACTATCCTTTTTTTCTTCAACCGTGATGGTGATTTTTCCACCGGACGGCGTATGTTTGAGGGCGTTTTCGATAAGGTTCGTCAGAACCTGGCCTATCCTTCCCGGGTCCAGTCGGATGATCAATGGTTCTTCGGGAAGCAGGGCCATGATTTCGACTTCCGCTTTTTGCGCTTGAGGTAGGACTAATTCTATAACGTCTTCGACTGTTTCATAAAGGTCATTGTTGATATAATCAAATTTCAGGGAGTTGCTTTCGAGTTTGGAGAAATCAAGGAGGTCTTCAACAAGGCGGAGGAGTACGTTGGATCCCTGCTGAATTTTGCTGAGGTGTTTTTTTTGCCCATCGTTTAATCCACCATCGTAACCTCGGTTGAGAATGTCCACATATCCGGATATTGAAGTTAGAGGGCTGCGGAATTCATGAGATACAACAGAAAGAAACTCATCCTTGAGACGATCGGCCTCTTTGAAGGCCGCGATCTTTTCCTCTTCCTTT
>DOBT01000220.1:0-8300 GCA_003503675.1 Cyanobacteria bacterium UBA8530
CTACCATAATGTTCGTGACAACTACGCAAGGATGCTGTATGATTCTTCATGGTTTTCTAGAAAATTACAAGTCATTTCCTCACAGCCTGGTTATGTGGCAATTGTTTGCATTATCAAAGGAGAAAGCATTCTTGAGACGCTGTACAAAACATACTATTCTTTCATTTCTGGCCATCGGCACCCTTGTCACAGGATGCGGAACCAAGCCTGCNNATAAAAAGCCTGATCCGCAATTCAATAAATTTGACACAAATGAACTACAAAAACGCGCTGAAGAAGCTTTTGAAACCTCAAAAAAGATCAAAAAAAAGAATATTGGCGACATTAATTTAGTGGTTTTCTTCAAGAACGCTGCAGGAGTCCGCTTGACCACCAATCTCGCCGACGCAGCTGGCTTGAACTACGAAATATCGGATTCCAGGAAAGGCTTTATTGTAAAAACTGATCGTAAAGGTGTTAAGGAAAACAAACTCAATAAATTGCTATCCACTCGCAAAGGCATCGTTGCTGCCTATGTCTACGCCACTGCCGACACAATGTCTGATGATGAAGCCGATATACAAGAAAAGCTGCTTGAATCCAGAAACGATGGCAAGGATGTCATTAACGAAAAATCAAAGATATCCCTGCACTTTAAGGATACTTCAGTAAGTGAAGCAATGAAAGTCATAAAAGAGCTTAATGACGAAGATATCGTTCAGGCTGTCGATATTATGGGGCATAGCGGACTGAATTCACCAGAATATTTCCAGCCAACAACGCAAGACCCAGGTATTCCCTATGATGCGACCACTTGGCAAACAAACACCTACGATCAGGCAAATCGAGCTTGGTACTTGCAGCGCATGTCATTTGTTAAGGCCTGGACTCAATGCAACTATGGGCTGAATAATTCTGTCAAGGTTGGCGTCGTTGATACAGGGTTTAATACTGGATCCGCGCTAGATCGTCCTACTTACGATCTAGTGAATTCAGCCACGATCTTTGATTATAACGGGGGAACTTCAGTTGACACTACGTTGGCACGCCTTAACCACAATATGGTTCATGGCACAGAAGTCACCTCAGTATTGGCAAGTCAAATCAATAACGGCATCGGCTGGGCGGGGGGAGCTCCTCACGCAACCATCGTCCCAATCCGGGCAGAAGCAATAGCGCCCGACTTTTGGAGCGATATTGTCATTGCAAATGCAATCAAACGTGCCTGTGATGTAACTGGTGTTCGAGTCGTTAGTTGCAGTATGGGACATAGCACCAATAACGAGACTTTTCTCCTCTACCGCGATGCTTACAATTATGTCCGTCTTGCGAACAAGCTAATGGTAACCTCATCGAGTAATCAAAAGGAAGAATGGGGATATGACGGCAGCATCTTTACGGGCGCAGTTGTCTGCGGTGGCATCGGCAAAAATGAAGACTTTGGAACAGACCCGTATGGCGGAGGATCTGCTCGCGGTCAGCGCATCGATGTATGTTCCTCTTACGAAGCAGGGGTAACAATTGTCAGCGAAGAGAACCCCTCTGATGTCGGTATTTCTGGCTGGAACTGGGGAACCTCGTTCTCTGCTCCGCTAGTCGCAGCTGCAGCGGCTTTAGCATTCGCTACTAATCCTGCGATATCCAACTGGGATGTCCGTGAAAGCCTAATTTACGGGTCTGACTTCAGCTACGGAGATCCTAATGTTGGCACTTCTAATCCTCAGTACGTTGGTGGTGCAGGTTGTGTGAATCAAGCCTATGATCCGCGCATTCGCGTCCTGAACGCAGCAAATGTTGTTATGCTCGCTCAGAATAGATCAACTAATCCACTGGTGATCGGATCCAACATAACGGGTCGACAAGATTCTATCTTCACAAGCTGGGTTCTTGACGGGTACAGCGCTCTCAGTGGAACCAACTTCTTCAAAGTATATAATGATTCCCAGAATCGTTATATCTGGCCATACGACTCTAGCCATAATGTAACCGCATCATTTGCCACTTTCAAGAATGGACATTGTACAGGCTATGGAACTACGGGTACAGTTGGTGTGGCTAAGCCAAATGGAGTCACCATCACCAATTCAAGGACCAACAGTACTTTGACTTATTTGGGGGATAACCATGTTAATTGGGCCTTCAATTCTGGAATTTACTAAGCCTTTCTTTAGTTTGAAGATACTGAAAGGGAGAAATTATAAACTCTTATCCCGAATTGGCATTGATGCCAATTCGGGATTTTTCGTTGTTACAAGAGTTACGCAAGGTTGCCTGAAAGGCGCATGACGGCATGATTCCAGCGATAGCGATAAACGGCGGGGCTTGCCATAGTGGAGCTCCGGGAGGAGAATGGGGCGCTTTCCATCACTATGGTACCGACTCTGTGGTACCGATGCAGGAGTTAGCTGCCGATGAAAAACACCCCACCCCTTACGATACCACGGCTCTCGTACCTGTTGCTCTACCGCTCGGTCTTGAAATGGCTGCTGGGACTGAACCCCCGGGGTCTGCATGTGCCGAAGTGCCTGGTGGCGTCTTACTTGGCGGGATTGCTCTGGATCGGCGGATCTGCCAGTTGTTTGGCAATGGCCGAGGGTGCGGCGGTTTCGCACGATGCCTTGAGATGGCTTCTGATCGGCCCTGCGTTGGGTGGATTGGCACAGATGATCGCACTGACGATGGTCAACCGAGAGGTGGGCTGGCTTGCGATCGACGACGTGGTACAGGACAAGACGGGTCCCAAAATCGAGGGCATCACCTGGCTGTACAGCAGTTCCCTTGGGAAGAAAANNGAACCGGTCGTGATGGGCTGGACCGATGGCGAGATTCTGATCCCTCTGGCTTTCCGGTTTTGGAAGAAGCCTCGGACTCGCGACACGAAGGGCAAGCCCTCAGCGGATGCCTTCGATGGAACGCCCTTCAAGGCCAAGATCCAGCTTGCCGTGAAGTTGTTGCGGTGGGCTCACCAGCGAGGATTCAAGCCCCAAGCGGTCCTTTTCGACGCCAACTATCTGGCCGATCCGGTGCTGAAGTTCCTCAAGCGGGTGAAATGGGAATGGGTGAGCCGAATCAAGGGGAACAGGCGGTTGAAGTAAAGGGGCAAAATCTTCCATCCTCAGGATTGGGCAAAGCTCGCTAGGGAAGGCAATGCACCTCGGCTCACTCGCAGCGTCAAGGCGGAACTCAAGGGATGGGGGCCGATCCGGATAATTGCCTTCCGACATAAGGCCGACAAGGAGCATCGCTACCTTGTCGGCAGCAATCCCAAGTGGGGACGCGGCACGATCGAGCGGTGGTACGGGCACCGATGGCAGATTGAGTGTCTGTTTCGGGCGAGCCGCCAGCAGTTGGGGCTTCACGATTGCCAGTTTCGGAGTTTCCTGGCGCAACCATACGGAGCTCTTCTTCATGGCCTATATGTTCGTGGTTCGCCAGGGACGCCAAAAAGAGACGATTGGCGGCACCGCATCTCGCCGTCAGGCGCGTCTTCCGGCCATCCCGACTACGTGGTGGCCGGAAGACGTGCGCCCGGTCAAGAAGGAACGACGCCGAAGGAAGGAAAGGGGAGGCGATAGGAGCGTTTCAGCCAGACTTGCGTAACTCTTGTCCGTTTGAGGCAGAGTGAGAGACAAAAGAAGGGCTTGGATCAAATCCTGACCCAAGCCCTTCTTTTGTCAATATCTCATCCCAGGACTCGGTAGCCTGGGGCTGCCACTGCAGCTACTTCTCTATGTCGACGGCACGAACAAATCCCATCAGGTCGACTTTACCAGGAATCCTTTTCTTCGCCCGAATCCGAATAGACCTTAGTCGAGATTCCCTTTTCGCCCACCTTGACCAGGAGGAAGTGGGGCCCCACGAAGCCGCCAGTCGGCGCCGAGTAGGCTTCCGGCGCGCCGGCTCCCCCGGTCACCGTCCAGTCGATGCCTTCGACCTCGAGGTGGCGGTAGTAGTGGTCGTGACCGCAGAAGACCGCCGACACCCCGTTCTTTTTGAAGAGGGCGATCAATTCGGAGCGCTGAGGCTGATTCGAATGCTCGAAGTCGTTGGAGTGGGCGCCGCCGAAGAGGGGGCGGTGAAGGAAAACCAATTTTACGGGTTGCTTGCTGCTCGCCAGGTCTTTCGCCAGCCAGTTCAACTGCGCCGCGCCCAGATCGACCTTTTCGTAAGCCTTCTCGCTATCCAGCACCACCAAATGAACGTTGGCGTAATCCCAGCTGTAGTAGGTGCTCGTTCCGTTCTGGGGAAGGACGAAGGCTTCTTTGAAACCCTTGAGGGCGGTCGGATCCCAGGTGCGGTCATGGTTGCCGGCGGCCATGAAGACCGGGACACTCCTTCCGAGCGGGTTGAGGGCGCGGAGGTAGGCGTCGTAACGGCCCCTCACCAATTTATCCGTGATCGAGAGGAAGCCGCCGGGAGTCAACTGAACGTTGTCCCCGACCCCCACCGCAAAGACCGGTGACTGCTTCGCCATGGCCGCCACCACCCTTCCGAAGTCCTCGGGCGGCTCGTCGCCGTCATTGGGCCGCGAATCCCCGAAGACGGCGAAAGAAAAAGGCTTGCCGACGTTCGCCGTCCGGAAGGAGATCTTTTCGCCTTCCCCGTTTTCGGCGTTCACCTGATAGGTCCAATCGCTATCGGGCGTCAAGCCGCTCAGGAGGAAGCGGAAATCGTTTCCCTGGCCTTGATTCGGGGCTTCCTTGGTGAGAGGGCTTCCCTTGGGACCGTAGAAAAGCCGGGCCTCGCCTTGGGTGGAAAGGGTGACCTGGGCACTGGTCCCCTGGACCATCCAAAGAGCGGGAAGACGCAGGAATTGTCCCGTGGAAAGGGCCCTGAAATTATCGCTCCGCTCGGAAGAGGCCTTGGCAGCCATTCTGTTGCAGCCTACCGAGAGCAAGAGCAGGGGGATCAGCCAGGCCTTCGAGTTCATGTGTTCTCCTCGTTGAAGACGACCCGGGGCTTCAAGTTTTCTCCTTCGGCCACGGCGATGCCGAGAAAGACATTTTCACCCATCACCCGAACGTTGCCCTTCAGCCCGGGGTTGGCAAGGCTCTGACCGTGCAAGAAACGCGCAATCGCTTCTTTTTCCAGAACCAGGGCATCGAGATGAAAAAGGGCCTTTTCGAAGGGAATCAGGAATGCGCCGCCTTCCTCTGCCCGTTCTTTGATTTCCTCGAGGGTGAGGGCCTCGGAAAGGGGGAAGCCGCAGGCCATGGTACGAAGGAGAAAAGAGAGACAGGCGCGGCCATCCAGGGCGAGCCCCATCTCNNAGTGGACCCTGAATAGGGCGCGCGGGAATTCGCCTTCGAAGAAACGACGGAGTTCGAGGGAGTAAATTTCGGCCTTCCGAACGGGCCTTTCGATCTCGATGCCGGCGCGCGCGAGGGCATATAGGCGCTTTCCGTCGATCTGCACCGCCGAGACCATGGGAACCCGTTGCTCGATCTCCCCCCGGAAACGCGGCAAAATTTCCTCGACCGAAGAAGAGTCGAGGTTCATTCCCTTTATTTCGACGATTTCCCCGGTGCTGTCCAGGGTATCGGTCGAGATCCCGAAGAGAACCTCGCCCAAATACTCCTTGTCATGGCGCAAATACTGGATCAGCCTCGTCGCCTGACCGACGGCGACGGGGAGCACCCCGGCGGCAGCCGGATCGAGGGTCCCGGCATGGCCGATGCGGCGGGTTTTGAGGATGCGGCGCAAAACGGCGACCACGTCGTGGGCGGTCATACCGGGAGGCTTGAGAACGTTGAGGAAACCGCTGATCACCTCAGGCATCGAAGAGGCCCAGCAAAATCACGTTCCTTTTTTCAGGCTTCATGGAGGGCTTGAATCATTTTTTTTTCCGCTTCTTCGAGGGAGCCCGGGAAGGTGCAGCCGGCGGCCTGGGTAAGGCCGCCGCCGCCGAATCGGGCGGCGAGGCGGTTGACGTCGACGGCGCCCTTGGAGCGCAGGCTGGCCTTGACCTGGCCTTTCGAGGTTTCTCGCAGGAGGAAGGCCACTTCTACTCCCTGGATGGCGCGGATCTTTTCGACGATCCCCTCGGTTTCGGATTCCTGGGCTTCGCATTCCCCGAGCATGGCGCGAGTCACGGCGGCATAGGCGGCGGTCCCGATCCTCTTCACCCCGGAGAGCACCCTGGTATGGAGGCAAAGGGTGGAGAGGGGCATCGAATCGTAGATCAAGCTATTGATGCGACCGGGTTCGACCCCCGCTTCCAGGAGGCGGGCGGCGATTCGGTGGGTATCGGGAGTGGTCGAGGAATAGCGAAAGGAGCCGCTATCGGTGGAAATCGCGACGTAAAGGGCTTCCGCGGCGAGAGAGAGGTCGAACCCGGATTCTTCGAAGAGGCGCGCGACCAGCTCCCCGGCGGCGGCCACCGGCTCCACCCAGTTGAGATCCCCGAAGCCTCGGTTGCTGATGTGGTGATCGATGTTGAGTACCGGGGAGAAACCCGCGAGCAGGGGCTTCAGGTCGCCCAGGCGCTCGAGGTCGGCGGCATCGACGCAAAGCAGGCCCCAGCCCGGCCTTTGGGGGACCTCACTGGTGATCCCGTTTGATCCGGCGAGGAAGCAATATTTCTGAGGGACGGGGTCCGCGCAGACGATGAGAGAGCGCCTCCCGAGGAGGCGCACGAGTTCGGCCAAAGCCAAGCCAGACCCGACGGCGTCACCGTCGGGGCTGGCATGGAGGGCGATTATCCAATCACGCTCTTCGAGGGCTTCAAGGATGGTCCGAGGGATTTTCTTCGTCGCTTTGTTCATTTCCCTCGGTTTTCTCACCCTCGCCCTGCTTGATGCGGTTGAGGAGGGCGTCGATGTTCGCGAATCGCTCCGCGGATTGATCGAGCATGAAGTGGAGTTCCGGGGTGAAGCGCAGCGTCATGTTCTTGCCCAGCACGGAGCGGATGAACCCCACGGCCGACTGAAGGCCTTCCATGGTTTGCTGTTGCGCGGCCGGTTCCCCGAAGATGGAGACGTAGACCTTGGCATGGTGGAGGTCGCCCGAGACCTCCACGTCGGTGATCGAAATCAGACCGCTCACCCGGACGTCTTTGATGCGCCCTTGCTGGATCAGGTCGCTGATTTCCCTTTTGATGGCTTCCGCCACCCTATCGGCTCTTTGTTGGCTCATGGGTTCCTCGCTTTAGCGCGGCTTTGCCTGCATTGTGTATCCCTCGATGATGTCCTTCTCCTGAAGGTTATTGAACTTCTCGAAGGAAATGCCGCACTCGTATCCGGTGAGCACTTCGCGGGCATCCTCCTTGAATCGCTTCAGGGAATCGAGTTTTCCTTCCCAAAGCTTTTCGGTCCCCCGGAAGACCCGGACGTTGCAGTTGCGGGTCATCTTGCCCTCGGTGACGTAGCAGCCCGCGATGACCGCGGTCTTGCCGACGGTGAAGGTTTGACGGACCTCGGCCTTCCCGAGGAAGACCTCTTCGTACACCGGCTCCAACATTCCCTTCATGGCGGCCTCGATGTCCTCGAGGAGCTTGTAGATGATGTTGTAGGAGCGGATGTCGACCTGCTCGGCGGCGGCCATGCGGCGCGCTCGTTCGTCGGCCTTGACGTTGAAACCGATTACCAGGGCGTCCGAAGCGGCGGCCAGCATCACGTCGGCCTCGGAGATATCCCCCGTCCCGCCGTGGATGACCTTGACGGCCACGCCCTCTTCCTTGTTGAGGTTGCCCAGGGATTGCTCGATGGCTTCGACCGACCCCTTGACGTCGCCCTTGATGATCAGCTTGAGGTCCTTGATCTTGCCTTCCTGGATGCGGGCGTAGAGGTCGTCGAGGGAGACCTTGCGGGACTGCTGCATGCGCTGGCTGCGATCGAACTCGACGCGCTGGTGGGCGATTTGCTTGGCGGTCTTTTCGTCCTCGACCACGCGGAAGGTGTCTCCCGCCTGGGGAACGGTCGGCATGCCGAGGACCTCGACCGGCATGGCCGGCCCGGCTTCCCGGATGCGCTTGCCTCGCTCGTTGATGAGGGCGCGAACCTTGCCCGCCACACTGCCGACCACGAAGTTGTCGCCGATGTGGAGGGTGCCGTTCTGGATGAGCACGGTGGCGACCGGGCCCATTCCCTTGTCGAGTTCGGCTTCGACGATGATCCCGCGGGCCATCTTCTTGGGGTTGGCCTTGAGTTCTTGAACCTCGGCCACCAGGAGAATCATCTCGAGCAACTGGTCCAAACCGGTTTTCTGCTTGGCGGAGACGGGGACCATGACGGTCTCGCCGCCCCACTCTTCCGCAACCAGTTCGAACTTGGTGAGCTGCTGCTTCACTTCGTCGGGGTTGGCGCCGGGCTTGTCGATCTTGT
>DOBT01000220.1:8415-9191 GCA_003503675.1 Cyanobacteria bacterium UBA8530
GTCCTCGTCCTCGGCCTCCTCGGCGATGATTTCCGCTTCGGTGGGATCGACCAGTTCGAAGGCGTAGCCGAACTCGGTGGCGATCATCTCGGCGGTCTCGATCTCGAGGGTCTGGTTGATGGTGGCCATGATGCCCTTGATGAAGAGGCGCTTGATGATCTCGGTTTCCCGCAGGCCCATCTTCTCGGCCAGATCCTTGACGGTGATGGAGCCCGAGAGCTTGACGATCTTGGCGACGGTCGAGGTGGTGGTTTCGACGGGGGGGCGGCGATCGCGGCGATCTTGATGCTTGCCGGGGCGCCGGGTTTCGGGAGGCTTGGGCTTCACGACCGGGCGGCTCTCGTCCTTCTTGGGCTGCTTGATGAGGGTGGGCGCGGGCTTCTCGTTCTCGAGAACCTGCAGTTCGAGCTCGGAGAAAACGACTTCCTCTTCATGGTGCTCGGGAACGACTTCCGCTTCTTCATGGACTTCCTCGACCACCGGGACGGAAACGGGACCGGAAACGGGTGCCGTCAGCTTCTCTNNTTCTCGAGTGCCTTCTCGGCCATTTCGTCGGAAAGGACGCTCATATGGTTTTTGATCTCGTAGCCCATCCCCGAGAGGAGTTGCACGAGATCCTTGCTCACGACGTTGAGTTGCTTTGCTAGCTCGTAGACTCTAATTTTGCCCATTCTTGTCCCTTCTTCCAGTTCCGGCTAGCCCCGCCCCGTGGCATACTCTTCGCCCAATGCCGCCAGGTCCTTGGTCAGGGCCTCTGGAAGGGATTGATGCAGGGA
>DOBT01000220.1:9239-22105 GCA_003503675.1 Cyanobacteria bacterium UBA8530
CGACAACTAACGCATCGCCGCTGCGGTGAAAAACGACTAGGCATCGCTGCCGGTGATCCCGTCCATGGCCGAGGACAGGATGGATGCCTGAATTTCCCGGTTCTGGGTCTCGCTCTTGATGTCGATCTTNNGTTCTGGCCCTCGCGGCCGATGGCCAGGGAAAGCTGCGAATCCGGAACCACCACCCGTGCGGACTTCTCCGCGGGACTGGCCGTGACCGAGACCACCTTGGCCGGGGAGAGGGCGTTGGCGATGAATTCCTTCGGATCGGAGGAAAAGCGGATGATGTCGATCTTCTCGTTGCGCAGCTCGTTGGTGATGGATTGGATGCGGCCCCCCCTGGCGCCCACGCAGGCTCCGATGGGGTCGACGGTACCGTCCTTGGAGCGGACGGCTATCTTGGTGCGATAGCCGGCTTCACGGGCGATCGCCTCGATGATGACCATTCCGTCGAGCACTTCGGGGATTTCCAGCTCGAACAGTTCGCGCACCAGGCCGGCATCGGACCTCGAAAGGATGAGCTGCATCTCGCGAGGGGTTTCCTTGACTTCGCGCAAAAGGACCTTGATGCGATCCCCCACTCGGAAGGATTCGCCGGGGACCTGTTCGCTGGGAGGAACGAGGCCCTCGACCTTGCCGAAGGAAACGATGATCGAGCGTCCCTCGAAACGTTGGACGGTCCCGATGATGGTCTCCCCCTCCTTGGATTTGTACTGCCCGGTGACGGCCTTGCGTTCCGCCTCGCGGAGGCGCTGGGTGATGACCTGCTTGGCCATCTGGGCGGCCAGACGGCCGAAGTCGGGTGGGGTCACCTCGATCTCGAGGGTCTGTCCCGCCTCGATCTCGGGCTCCAGCTCCCTGGCTTCGGCAAGCGAGATTTGGCTCTCGGGGTTCTCGATCTGGGTCTCGTCCTCGATGACCAGACGACAATCGAGGACTCGCCACTGGTTGTTGTCCAGATCGAGGGAAACCGACGCGTTGGCGCAAGGCGCGCTCGTTTTTTTGTAGGCCGAAAGCAACGCGGCCTCCAGCGCCTCCTTGAGGACTTCGGGGGCTATCCCCCTTTCCCTCTGGAGTTGCTTGAAGATCTCCTTGAAGTTCCCCTGCATGGCGTTATCCCCCCTTAATCCAGCGAAAGCCGGACTCTAGCAATTTGTTGGCGCGGGATGCGGATTTCCTTTCCCGAGACGGAAAGGGAAATCCCTTCGGAATCCACCTCTCCCAGCTCTCCGAGCCAATCCCGCTGCTTCTCGAAAGGAGGACTGGTTTTGACCAGTACCTTCTTCCCCCGGAAGTAGCGAAAATCCCGCTCCGACTTGAGAACCCTCTCGAGACCCGGGGAAGAGACTTCCAGGACGTAGGCGTTGGGAATGACATCCTCGAGGGCTTCGCCCAGACTGCGGCTGATTTCCATGCAGTCCTGGTGGGTCACCCCGCCTTCCTTGTCCAGGAAGGCACGGAGAATCCAGCTCCCCCCCTCGTTCACCCATTCGACGTCGACGGCCTTCAAGCCCCGCTCCTCGGCGAGAGGACTAAAAAGGTCATAGACCCGATCGGTGATTCCGGCCTTATCAGATTCTTTCGTCACCCAACCCCCTAGTAGAAAGAGTGGGATGTACCCACTCTTGGCCGTCGATCTCGATTCGAAGGGCATACGGATAGGCTCGCGGAGCCTTCTTCCGCATGCTGTTAAAGGTAGTATATCACATGCTTTCCCTTGCCGTAGTCCTTCACCGCGAAGAGCGAATGGCTCGAATTCCCTGTTTTACTTGCTGTAGACTTCGGGCTTGAGGATGCCCACGAAGGGCAGATTGCGGAATTTTTGACCGTAATCCAGGCCGTAGCCCACCACGAAGTGATCGGGGATGGTGAAGCCCTTGTGCTTCACGTCGACATCGACCAGGCGCCGGGCGGGCTTGTCGAGCAGGGCGCAGATCTCGAGGGAGGCGGGCCGACGGTCCTGCAGCATGCGGATCAGGTAGGAAAGGGTGAGGCCGGTGTCGACGATGTCCTCCACGATCAGGACATGGCGACCGGTGATCGAGGAGTCGAGGTCCTTCAGGATGCGGACCACGCCGGAGCTGCGGGTGGAGGCGCCGTAGCTGGAAATGGCCATGAAGTCGATCTCCAGAGGCATTGGGATGGCGCGCGAAATGTCCCCGATGAAGAGGGCGACTCCCCTGAGGATACCGATGAGCAAAAGATCCTTGCCCTCGTAATCCTTGGCGATCGAAGCCCCCATCTCCTTGATCCGTTCCTTTATCTGGTTCTCGCTGAGAAGAACCTTCTCGATCGAATTCAGCATTCCATATTTCTCCTTCCAGCTCCCGGGTTTTTGCCATCCTATCAAAGGGAAGAGCGGTAGTCCATGCCGATCGGGTTAATTTTTGGGTAAACCCGAGCCCCCGCTATTGCTTGCTCGAAATGAATTGTTATAATCAGGGGGTGATCGTTCTGATCCGCATCCCCCCTAGATTTACCATGCCAAATGAGGAGGAATCTGTGACCAAGCCCCTTATCCCTTTGGCCCTCGGAATCGTTCTACTGGGTGGATGCGCCACCATGGACGCTTTCAACTCTCTCCAAAAAACGGTACAGGAACAGGGAATCACCATCGCCCGCGCCTTCACCCTCACCAACAAGGCGCATGTCTACCTGACCTGGTTCCGCCCCAACGGAAAAATAAAAGAAATCTCCCGCTACCGGGGCAGCAGCTTCGAGGTAACCTTCACCCCCGCTTCCGGCGTCTCCTTCGTCGAGGACCTCAGCGAGCCGCCCGTCCTCACCGGCATGAACTACAGCTACGACCTCAAGTTCGACGACGACAGCAAGGTCACCCGCTCCATCTCCCCCATCGACGCCATCAGCGAGACCGCCCAGTTGCTAAAACCGGACAACGACCCGCTCGGGCAAAGCAAGTTGTCCACCCGCAAGCCCACCTTCGAATGGCAACGCCTCAATCCCAGCCTGGACAGCAAAAAGGCCCTGGCCTACATGATCACCGTGGCCGAGCTCGACCCCGGCAGCTTCAGCGACCCGAACAACATCAAGTTCACCCCCACCACCGCCAACGTAAAGTATTCCGCGCTGATCGATCCCGCCAAGCACAGTTCCGGCAGCGCCGTCTCGATCGAAATGGGCGCCAAGAGCGACATTCCCCTGGCCACCGAACTGCTCGACGCCATGAAGGGCGATGCCGCGGTCCTGCAAACGAAGGACGGCGACAAGACCGTTCCCCTCGAAGCCAACAAGTTCTACGCCTGGACCGTCACCCCCATCGTCTACACCACCGATCAGACCGCCTTCGCCCTGGGCAACATGCAAACCCCCAGATTCTTCCAGGTACAATAAGAAAGGACGACCCATGTTTCGCTCGTCTTCACTCACTTTCCTGGCGGGAACCTGCCTGATATCGACCCCAGCCCTGGCCGTAACCGCCATGGACGCCCGCTCCCTCGGAATGGGCAACGCCGCCACCGCCGTGGCCAACGACGCCAACTCTCCCTCCTGGAATCCGGCCGGCCTCTCTCAGGGCAACGGCTTCTTCTACCTTCCCACCCAGTTCGGGATCCGCCTGGGCAACAACGCCGTCGGCATTTCCGAGGTGTCCGCCCTCAACACCACGCTCACCTCCATCCAGGACTACCAGAAGGACCCGACCAAGAACCCCCTCCCCAAGGTCCCCGATTTCATCAAGGACGGCGACTTCCGCCTCGGGGGCAACGTTGATTTGGGCCTCTTCGGGGTCTCCTTCCCCATTCCCACCCCCTTCAAGGACCAGGGCAAGGCCAACGTCGGCCTCAGCGTCTGGGGCAAGGTGAACGGGGAAACCCGCTTCCAGGCCGGCGACTTCCTCGACGCCGTCGGGAACGCCTACGACTCCTTCAACGGGACCGACAAGAAGATCGCCGTCCGCCTCGCCACCATCCAGAGCGAGTTCGGCAAGAACGACGTAAACATCGGGACCATCAAGGACGAGGTGAACGGGGTCATCACCGACCTCGATTCCGGGATGGGGGATCTGCTCAATTCCAAGGACAAGAAGGCCGAGGTCTCCCTCGACGCGGGAGCCTACATCACCACCGTCCTGACCGCCTCCCACCAGATCAAGCCCCCCAAGCTCCCCTTCTTCCCGAACGCCAGGTTCTCGGTCGGCACCAACCTGAAGGTCTTCTCCGCCCTCGACCCCTTCTCCATGGGCGGTAGCGCCCCCACCCTCCCCTTCGGAGACAAGACGGAAACGGTCGGCCTGCCCGAAACCATCCGCATCCAGGCCAAGGGAAACTTCGGGACCGCCTACGCCAACCTTCGCAACCAGGTCCAGAGCTTCGCCGCCAACCCGACCCCGGAAAAGTTCAGCGACTTCAGCTCGGCCAGCCAGCAACTGGTGAAGGACATCCCCGTCGAGATGGACGTCACCACCACCAAGGCCTCCTCGACCGGTTTCGGTTGCGACCTGGGGGCCATGGCCCAGCTGGACGATCGCCTCACCGTCGGGGCGACCCTGGTCAACCCCCTGGTGTTCTGGCCGGCCACCCAGACCGTCCGCCACACCACCTGGGACGGCGCGACCAGCAAGTTCACCGACAGCCCCTCGAAAGCCGAGAGCGTCACCTACCGGGACACCGAGCCCCTCGCCATCCGCATGGGAGCGAGCTACAAGGCCTTGCTCGGAATTCGATTGGCGGCCGACCTGGAACAGGAGTTCAGCGACATCCCTCCCGCCCTTCGTCTGGGCGGTGAATGGGGGTTGGGCCCCGTCGCCTTGCGGGCCGGCACTCAGATCGGGGGCGAGAACAATTCTCTGAACCTCGGCCTGGGCCTCAACATGTGGGCCCTGAAGATGAACCTGGGGGCCGGGGTTGATCCCGGCTTCAAGGCCGCCGCCGCCGCGCTATCCGGCAGCTTAAGCTTCTAAGTGCTCGGGCGGCGCAAGAAGAGCGAAGTACAGGGGGAGTGCCGCGACGTCACCGTGATGTTCTCGGACATCGAGGGTTTCACGGGAATCACCGAGCGCCTTCCCCCCGCCGAAGTGGTCGCGTGGCTGAACGAGTACTTTGCCGCCATGACCGCCGTGGTTTACCGCCATGAAGGCATCCTGGACAAGTACATCGGCGATGCCATGCTGATGGTATGGAAGGACGAGTCCCTCGAAAGAGGGGCTCGTTCGGCCGTTCTCTGCGCCCTCGAAATGAACAAGGTCCTGGCGGTCATCCAGGAAAAGTGGATGGCCGAGGGGAAGCGCCCCGTCAAGATCCGCATCGGGATCTCGAGCGGGCCGGTGATCATCGGCGAGATCGGCGGCCCCCAACGACGCGAACTGACCGTCATCGGCGATGCCGTCAACACCGCCTCCCGCCTCGAGGAACTGAATAAAAACTACCAGACCGACGTCATCCTCAGCGGATGCACCTTCGAACGGACCGGAGGATTGATCGAGGTCCGCTCCCTGGGGATCGTTCCCATCAAGGGACGACGGGACCCCATTCCCATCTATGCCCTCCTGGGACTGAAGCATGGCCTGGACTGACTTCGAGCGCTTCCTGCTCGATCTCACCACCCTCTCCCTGGCGATCGCCTTCTTCCTGCATGGCCTCTCCCTCCGCTTCGCCCTGCGCTCTTTCGCCCAGACCTCCATGGCGATCGCCTGGCTTTCGAGCGGGATTCTCCTGGTGGGCCACCTGGCCACGACCGGCCGCTTTTCCGTATGGTGGATGGCCGTCTGGTGGCTCATCCTCTGGTACTGGTCGCTCGAGATTCCTCTTTCCACCCGAACCCTGGGACTGCCCGCCTCGCTTTTGGGGCTGCTCTACCTGGGACTGAAATCCAGCGCCTTGCCCTTCGGCTGGCACCTGGCCACCGCGGCCTTCCTGCTGATGGGGATGGTTTTGCTCGACTTCGCCTTCGCCTCGGCCATGCTGTTCTTCTTCACCGGCCAGGGCACCTTCCGAAGGACCTCCCAGCCCTGGCTCAGCCCCGAACTGGTCCAGTTCCTGATGAAGTGGCTTTCGAGCGCCTCCATCCCCTTCCTGCTCTTCTCCCTGCTCGCCCAAATAGGGGCTTTCGACCCGTTTGCCCACCTCTTCGTTTCCATCGCCCTGATCTGCGCCACGGCCGCCGCCCTGAAACGCGGCAATCCCTGGCTGCTCGGCCTCTCGGCACTGGCCTGCGCCGCCGCAGCGAGCGCCATGGGCCTGTTCCGCTTCTAGCAAAATCCGCCGCGCCTGCTACAATGGCTTTGATTCCTTTTGAAAACGAAAGTAGAGAGCAGTGGAGAGCATCAGAAAAATAAAGAACTGGCTTCAACGCCCCAAATCCAAGTTCGCCGAGACCATCGAGAGCTTCGTCGTCGCCATCCTGCTCGCCCTTTTCATCCGGGCGACCATCGCCGAAGCCCGCTTCATCCCCTCCGAGTCCATGCTCCCCACCCTCGAAGTGGGCGATCGCCTCCTGGTCGAGAAGGTCTCCTACCATTTCCGCTCCCCCGTGCGAGGGGACATCATCGTCTTCGACCCCCCCGTCCAGAGCAGCTTCGGCCCCCGCAACGCCTTCATCAAGCGGATCGTCGGCACTCCCCTCGACACCGTCGAGGTCAAGGACGGCAAGGTCTTCCTCAACGACAAACCCCTGAGCGAGAACTACGTCAAGGAAGCCCCCGGCTACGTCATGGCCAAGATCACCGTCCCCAAGGACCAGCTCTTCGTCATGGGCGACAACCGCAACAACAGCGTGGACAGCCACGTCTGGGGATTCCTGCCCCGGAAGAACATCATCGGAAGAGCCTTCTTCCGCTTCTGGCCCCCCCTCAGGATGGGCGTACAGCTGTAAAAACGCCGGAAAGCCTCTTGACGGGGCTCTCGGCCGGAGCTTGAATGGAGGGAGCAAGCTATGAGCGAGAAACCTTGAAAAAATTTTCCCTTCTCCTGACCATCCTTCTTCTCTGGCCCCTTCCCGCCTTTTCCCAGGCCGCGCCTCTCTTCGTCCGGATCGGCCTGGTCGAGCATGCCGGCAGGGTCTCCTTCGGTTGTTCGGTTCCGGCCAGGGTCCTCGATTCGAGGGGAAAAGAAGTTTGCCGGGTCGCTCCCCTGGAGTGCTGGCAGATCGAGGATAAAAGGGGCAAGGCCACCCTTTTCGACCCCAAGAAGAAGCTTTTCACCGCGGCCTTCCCCCTCACGCTGAAGCCCGTCATTTCCTCCCAGGGCATCCCGCTGATCTTTCTGGCGGGCAAGTGGTACCGGGGGGAAGGGGAGTTCCGGCCCGGCCTGCTGGTAATCAACCGGCTTCCCATCGACGAATACCTCTACGGGGTGGTGCCGAGCGAGATGCCGGCGAGCTGGCCCATCGAAAGCCTCAAGGCGCAGGCGATCGCGGCCCGCACCTACGCCATCGCCAACCTGGGCCTCTTCGCCAGACAGGGCTTCGACCTGCGCCCCACCATCGACAATCAGGTCTACGGAGGGGCGCAAAACGAACGCATCCCGAGCAACCAGGCGGTCGACTCCACCCGGGGGGAAGTCGTCACCTACAACGGCCGGGTCATCCGGGCCTACTACCACTCCTGCGCGGGGGGCTACACCGAGAGCAGCGAGACCGTTTGGGGAAAAGCCATCCCCTACCTCCAGGCCGTTCCCGATTTCGATCAGGAGGCCCCGCGCTACCTCTGGCAGAAGACCTTCTCGAAAGAAGCCCTGTCCTCTTTGCTCGGGATGGGGAGCGTGAGAGAGATCCTTCCCCTGCAGAGGGGGTATTCCGGCAGGATCTCCCACCTCAAGGTGGTCGGCTCCACCGAGAAGACCATGACCGGGGAACAGTTCCGCAAGGCCACCGGGCTCTTCTCCACCCTCTTCAACGTCCAGAGCGACCTGAACGCCTTCACCTTCTCCGGCCGCGGCTTCGGCCACGGATTGGGGCTCTCCCAGTGGGGCGCCAAGGCCCTGGGGGAAAAAGGCTACCTTTATCCCCAGATCCTCCGGCACTATTACCCCACGGCCAGCCTGGACCGCCTCGCCGCCCCCGGAAGCTGAAAAATTTTTAGAAAGAAAAAAATGACCCTCGTCTCCGACTTCGACTTCGAACTCCCCCCCGAGAGGATCGCCCAGACCCCCGCCGCTCGCCGCGACGAAAGCAGGCTTTTGGTTTTGGATCGACTGGGGGGATCCCTCGAACATGCTTTCTTTCGAAACCTCCTCGCTCGCTTGAACCAAGGGGATCTCCTGGTTCTCAACGATACCAAAGTCTTGCCCGCCCGCCTTTACGGCAAAAGGGAGGGCGGGGGGCGCACCGAACTGCTTTTGCTGGAAGAAGTCGAAAAAGACGTCTGGACGGCCCTGGCCAGACCGGCCAAACGCCTGAGAAAAGGAAGCCTGATTCTTTTCGGGGAAGGGGCGTTGAAAGGCGAAGTGCTGGAGGATCGCCCGGACGGGGAGAAAAAAGTTTTCTTCTCGGGCGAGAAAAGCGTCTTCGAGCTGATCCATTCCCTGGGTGAAATGCCCTTGCCCCCCTACATCAGCGAAAGAAGCAGCGAGGAAGGGCGCTATCAAACCGTCTATGCCTCTCCGGAGGGCTCGGTCGCAGCCCCCACGGCGGGTTTGCACTTCACGGAAGGGCTGCTGGAAGAGCTGAAGCAAAAGGGGATCGAAGTGAGATTCCTCACCCTGCACGTGGGAATCGGGACCTTCCGGCCGGTTTCAGTCGAAAGGGTCGAGGATCACGCCATGCATTCCGAGCGATTCTGGCTTTCCCCGGAAACGGCCTCGTGCATCGAGGAAACCAGGAAGAGGGGCAACAAGGTCGTGGCGGTGGGGACCACCGTGGCGCGCACCCTCGAGCACTGCGCCGAAACGGGAAGGGTCCTCCCCCAAAGCGGCCAAACGAACATTTTCATCAAGCCCGGCTTCGCCTTCAAGGCGGTGGATGCCCTGCTCACCAACTTCCACCTGCCGAAATCCACCCTACTGATGCTGGTGAGCGCCTTCGTGGAAATGAAGAAGCCCGGCGAGGGCCGGGAGATCGTTCTGGCGGCCTACGAGGAAGCCGTCGAGAAAAATTACCGTTTCTTCTCCTTTGGCGACGCCATGCTGATTATTTAAAAAAGGCGGGCTTCCGCGCAGCCGATCCATGGTATCTTGAGAGCTATGAAAAAAACCATCCTTTTTCTCCTGGTTCCCCTCCTCAATGGAATGGCACCGCCGCTTTCCAACCTTCAAGGACGCCTGGCCTCCGAACTGGGGCGGCATGAGGTCGCCATCCGCTCGCTCGCTCCTCTCCGGGACTCCTGGTCCCAACTCTGGTTGGCCCATTCGGACTACTCGATCGGAAAGAACCAGGAGGCGATCCTCCTCTGGCGCTCCCTTCTGAGCGACCCCGAGGTCGGCTCGGCCGCCTCGATCGCCCTGGCCCGCCACGCCGCCTCCCTGCGCGAACTGCAGGCCCTCCTGGACCAGTACCAGGACTTCAGGGAGCGAGAGCCGGAAAAGGGGGACTGGGAAGGCCTGGCCGCGAAGCTCGAGGAATACNNAGAATACTCGGGAAGAGAAGCGGGGAACCGAAATTCCCTGCGCGCCAAGGTCGTTCGGGCCGAAATCCTCGAAAGCCTCGGAAAAGAGAGTTCCTTTCTTCTCGGGGAAATAGCCGCCTGCGAGGGGATTCTGGGGGATTGGGCCAAGGTTCGGCTCGCCGAGAAGGGCGATCGCCCTTCCCTCGACTTCCTGATAAAAGCGAACAGTCCTCTCGCTTCCTCCGCCATGCTGGCCTGGGCGAAAAAGAACAAGAGCCTCGAATTGCTCGAGAAACTGAGCCAGGAGAAGGCGAAGCCGGAGGCCGAGGAAGCCGCCTTCCTTTTGTCCCGGGAGAAGAAGTCTCCGGAGAACTACCGGTTTTACCGAAAGAATTTCCCCAATGGCCCTCA
Source organism: Cyanobacteria bacterium UBA8530 (assembly GCA_003503675.1). Taxonomy (GTDB): domain Bacteria; phylum Cyanobacteriota; class Sericytochromatia; order S15B-MN24; family UBA8530; genus UBA8530. Next base: position 19,147 of record DOBT01000220.1, read on the forward strand.
TTTCAGCGAAGTCTCCCAGGCCCTGGCGGATTTCGACCTTTCCGCGGAAGAAAAAAGTGAGATCGGCCTCTCCCTTTACAAGAGGGGAGAGTACGGGAAAGCCGCCCGTCTTCTTTCCGGCATTTCGTCCAGCCGGGCCCGTTACTATTACGGCCGGGCCCTCTGGCAGGGAGGCGATCCCGCTTCCGCCGAAAAATGGATCAGGGGACTGCTCGGGGATTCCGAGTTCAAGCAGAAGGCCCTCATCACCCTCGGCCAGATCCTGGAAGACCTGAAGAAGACCGGAGCGGGGGAAGCCTATCGAAAGGCGAGCCTGTTCGATAATTCTCTTTCCTGTGACGCCCTCTCCCTGCTGGCGCGCTTCCACCGCCGCTCGGATCGGATCGATTCGGCGCTCAAGGTGGAGAGCGAGCTGATCGGGCGTTTCCCTCGCAGCCAGGAAGCGGCCGACGCGGGCTGGAAGAGGTTCTGGCATTCCAGGGACCCCGGGGCGCTGGAGAACTTGCTCAAGCACTTCCCCAACGGCCCCCAGGGGGCCCGCGCCGCCTACTGGCTGGGCAAAACGAATGGAAATCCCTCGAGAAGCCCCGAGCATTACCGGAAAGCCGCCGCCTGGGACGAAAAAGGCTTCTACGGGTTCAGAGCTAGGCAGGCCCTCGCTCGCCTCGAAGGGAAAAACCTCGAAAATCCTTTCGACACCGGGGGTTTCCTGGAGGCGAAAGCCGTTCGCCCCGAATGGAGCGCGGGCTTGCCTCCCGAAGAAGCCTCCCTCATCGCGGGTGAAGGAAAGGCCGTCACCCTGCCTCCGGCGGGTGGCGAGCTGTTCTTCCTGCGGCAGCACAAGGATATCGAACGCCTGGCGAAGGAAAAAAGCCTGATAGGCTGGCTGAAGGCCTTGCAAGGCGATCACGGCGGGGCCATCAGGAACAACGGCGGCAAGCCCCACCTCCTCTATCCTCTCGGCTATCGTCCCTTCCTCTTGGAGGCTTGCCGCGAGAAAAAGCTGAACCCCCTCTTGTTGGCGGCCCTGGTGAGAGAGGAATCCCGTTTCGATCCCCGGGCGATTTCCCCGGTGGGCGCGGTGGGATTGGCCCAGTTGATGCCCAGCACGGCCAAGGGAATGGACGGATTGATGGGGGAATTGAAAAACCGTCCCTTGACGGACCCCCGGGCCAACCTCGGTCGGGGCGCCATTTATCTCGCCTATAGCCGCAGTTGCTTCCCGGGCAGGGATTACCTCTCGGTCGCCGGCTACAACGCCGGAACCGGCGCGGTGAAGGGATGGACGACCCGTTTCGCCGGGATCCTCGACGACCCCGACTGCTTTATCGAGTCCATCCCCTACCGGGAGACGCGCGACTACGTCCGGAGAGTCTTCGCCTCCTTCTGGAACTACCGGGAGCTCTACGTCGGCACCAATCCTTGATCCCCGTCTCGGTTGCTGTTAAACTGAGGGGATGAAGCCCCCTATTCAAGCCGATGGAGCCCCCATGGACGATCCCCTCTTCGCGGATCCGCCCCCCCCCGATGCGTCGAGACTCAAAAAGCTGATCCTCGACATCGGCGACGGGGTCAGAGAGCGTTGGAGTCGGCAATCGCCCAACCTGGCGCTGGAACCGATCGAGCGCCGGGCGGTCGTCGAGCGCTTCCTCGCCACCATACTGGCCCAGCGCCATTCCCCGGACACCCGGATCACCCCCGAGATGGCCGCCTTCCACCACGTCATGGCCGATCTGCGGGAACGCCTCACCATCGATCAGTTCTTCTCGACCTTCTCCCTGCTTTACTGGAGCGTGCGGGAAGAGCTGAAGAGCCATGTCATGGCTTCCCATGAGTTGCTCTGGCTCTTCCAGGCCATCTCGCAGGCGATCGACTCGGTACTCTGGGAAAGCGCCAAGGAATGGTCCCTGGAGCGGGAATTGACCAATCAGCTGAAGGACGAACTGACCGGGCTCTACCGGATCGCCTCCGCCATCATCACCGATCCCGAACTGGACGAAGTGCTCGCCACGGTGGTCGAGGAGATCTCGACCCTCCTGGGGGCCGACTTCTGCGCCTTGCTCCAGCCGGTGGAGGAAAACGAGGCTTTCCTCGAGATCAAGTCCCTCAAGAACCAGGGGGGGGAAATCGAGAAGAGCCTGCTTTTTTCGCTCGAAGCGGGGGGGATCGTCGCCCAGGCCTACAAGAGCGGTGAAACCCAACGCGCGATCGTTTCTGCGGTTTCCGAAAACGAGCCGACCCTGGAGGGCCTGGGGTTCAAACACTTGATAGCGGCCCCCCTCAAGGTCCAGAACCGCATCCTGGGGGTGGCCTGCGCCGCCAACCGGGACGAGAAGCGCCGCTTCGGGGAATCCCACGCCTACCTCTTGTCCACCATCTGCTCCCAGGCGGCCGCCTCGATCTGGAACGCGCAGCTCTTCGAGAGCAACGCGCGAATCTCGCTCGACCTGGTATTGACCCTGGCCCAGGCGCTGGACGCCCGCGATTCCTACACCCACAACCACTCCACCAACGTGGCCGGCATCGCCAAGAAACTGGCGACGGAGATGAAGCTTCCCCAGGAAGACATCGACGAGATTTTCGTTTCCGGTCTCCTGCACGACATCGGCAAGATCGGGATCGCGGACGCCGTCCTCCACAAGCCGGGCGCTCTCAACCGCGCGGAGCGCCAGCTGATGATGCAGCACCCCGCCAAGGGGGCCCAGATCATCCAGCCGGTGCGCGGCCTCAGAGCGGTCATCCCGGGTATCCGGCACCACCACGAGCGCTGGGACGGGAGCGGCTACCCCGACCGTCTGGCCGGGGAGGATATCCCGCTGCCGGCCCGAATCCTCGGACTGGCCGACGCCTTCGACGTCATGTGCCACCACCGGGTCTACCGCCGCGCCAGGACCAAGGAGGAGATCGCCGAGGACCTTCATCAATCGAGCGGGAAGCAGTTCGATCCCACCGTGGTCGA
>DOBT01000220.1:22185-41843 GCA_003503675.1 Cyanobacteria bacterium UBA8530
CCTCACCCCGGGCGGGGTGATGCAGAAGGCGGTAGAGAGCGCCAAAAAAATGATGGGAGCGGACGTCACCTCCATCTGGCTGGCCCAGAACGGCCAGAACATGGTCTTCTCGGCCTCCGCCGGGCGTTCGCGTCCCCCGGCCAGCGAGATCATCCCCATCGGGGGGGAAGGGCTGGTCGGCTACGTTTCCTACCGCCGGATCGCCACCGCCGTCTCCGATTACGACTCGGAGAACCGCTTCTCCATTCCCCACTGGATCCGCGACGCCGGTTTTTGCTCGGCCCTGGCGGTGCCCATCGAGCAGGGCGATCGCCTGCTCGGGGTCCTCATCAACCACTCCCACCGGGCGCAGCACTTCAACAACGAGCACGTGCAGGCGCTCGAGACCATCGCCAGCTACGTGGCCCTGGCCCTCGAGTGCACCCAGCTCAAGACCCAGTACCAGGAGCACTCCACCATCGATTCCCTCACCGGCCTGCCCAACCTACGCCACTTCCAGGAAAAGCTCTCGATCGACCTGGAGCAGTCCTCGCGAAGCAACTGCCCCCTGGGCCTCCTCATGCTGGACATGGACCACTTCTGCCTCTACAACGAGCAATACGGGCATTCCCTGGGGGACGAGGCGATCCAGAAGATCGGNNACCGCGCCTCAGGGCTGCGCGAGCGCATTCACTTTCTGCGCTATGAGGACCTGGTCCAGGAACCTGACCAGCAGATGCAGATCCTGCGCCGCTTCACGGGCCCCCAGGACATCGCCGGGCGCCTGGGAGGCGAGGAGTTCGGGCTCATCCTGCCGGGAAAGACCCAGGAACAAAGCACCGTCATCGCCGAGAAGATCCGGGAAACGGTGGCGCAAACCGATTTCCCCGCCAAGGTCGGCGAATCCTGCCACCTCACTCTTTCCATCGGGATCACCGCCTTCCCCGAACCGACCAGGGACTCCTCGACCGTGCTTCAGGATGCCAACGCCGCTCTTGGCCGCGCAAAGAGGGCCGGGCGCAACCGGGTTTGGGTCCGCTAGGAAAGCGGCCGTTGACGAATGAAGGGACAGGAGTCATCATAAGCCCGAATAAGAGGTTTTTCGGAGGGAGGTCGGCCATGCCCGAGAAGAAAGGCGATATGTCCGTCCGCGAAGCAGGAAAGCTCGGCGGCAACAAGGTCAAACAGGAATACGGCGCGGAATTCTATTCCCAGATCGGGAAAAAGGGCGGGGAAACCGTCAGCAAGAACCGGGAGCACATGAGAGAGATCGGCCAAAAAGGCGGTCAGCGGGTGCGCCAGTTGATCTCGGAAGGCAAGAAAGCCGCGGAAAAGAAATAAAGAAAAGCCGACGCTCAGGGCGTCGGCTTTTTCATTTCTTCAGGTAATCCCGACCGGCCTGGGTGAGACGGTAAGGGGGATTGATCCGACAGCCGCCGGAAGCGCAGGCATGACCTCCATGACAAGAATCACCGCAGCCTTGACCGCAGCCGCCCTCACTTTTTTCGCACTCCTCGATGAAGCCCAAGTCCTCCAGTTGCAGGACCAGGCTGGCGGCCATGGAGGGAGGAAGCTCGAAGGTCCGGCTGATTTCGGTGACCCGTGCCGAGCCCTGCTCGAGGATAAAGCCGAGAATGGTCCCGAACATCACTCGAGGGGGGTCAAAGGCTTGGTGAGAGCCTTCTTCAGGACCTCGGCCGCGGCCACGCCCTGGGAGGAGCAGGCCCTTTGGTTCTCGGCCCTTATCTCCGCGTACACCTCGGAACGGTAGACCGGAACGCTGCGGGGGGCCTTGAGACCGATCTTGACGGTGTCTCCCTTGATCTCGATCACCATCACTTCGATGTCTTCCCCGATGACGATGCTTTGATTGACCTTGCGACTCAATACCAGCAAGAGAACCTCACTTCGCGCACTTGAGAAGGGCTTCGGAAAGCAGGGGGGTGCGAACGGGATAGCCCGAATCGGCCAAAACCACCTGCTTGCCCAACCCGGCCTTGGAATTGATCACCAGCGGCCCCATGAGGTTGGCGGTGATCTCGGTGGGATCGGTCGAGACGACCACGATCACCAGTACCCGGGCATCCTCCTCGTTCTGGAGGCGGAGGGCATCCTGTTCGGACTGGGGAAGGACCACGTGGTAATCGGGAAAGAAGGTCCGGGGATCGACCACCGCGAAGGCGACCTCGGGGTCGTCGACGGGAACCAGCCAACAAAGGGGCGCGAAATCGTCGTCCTCGACCACCACGAAGCGGGTGATTCCCTCGAAACCGGGAATGCCGTTCGGAAAAAGGACGACGTCCTTCTCCTTGATTTCGACCGAGCGGAACTGCGGGTTTTTCAACTCCATAAAAATCTCTTCGAGCCTTTCAAACTACCTGAGGAAATCCATCAACGAGGGTTGCAGCACCTTCGCTCCGACGGACAGAGCGGCCTGGTAGACGTTTTGCTGCATGTTCAGGTTCGAGATGGTCAAAGCCATGTCGACGTCCTCATTTTCCGATCGCAGCTTCTGAAGCGAGATGTTGGCGTCCAGGAGGCGGTTCTTGCTCAACTCCATGCGGGAAAGCTTTCCCCCTCCAATCGCCCTCTCCTCGTTGGCGATGTCGATCCATTTGTCCAGCTTGGCCAGCGATGCGGAAACCTTCTGTCCCTCTCCATTCTTCAGCTCGGAAGAGATATCGTCAAGTACCTTGAAGACGTTGTCGTCGGTGGAAGTGTCTCCGAAGAGCTCGACGCCGCTGGTGTTGTAGGCCAAGCGGGTTCCGGGACTCAGCTCGAACTCGAGCTTGCCGGAATCGTTGGGGGCCTGGGTGACGTCGCTCGGATAGAGGTCGCCGTTGGGGTTGGCGAGGGTCGAGGGGACGGTGGTCTTGTAGCCGCCGAAGATGAAACGCCCGCTGTACTGGGTATTGGCGATCTGGCGCTCCTGCTCCCTGATTTGATCGACCTCGGCGGCGATCGCCTTGCGATCGGTGTCGGACAAAGAGCCGGACGCCCCGCGCACGGCCAGCTCGCGGGCGCGCTGGAGGCCGTCCACGTGCTGCCCCATGGTGGAGTCGTTGGTTTCCATCCAGGCCGTGGTGAAATCGATGTTTCGGACGTACTGGTCGTTGTCGGCGATGGCCGTTGCCAGGTTGAGGGACTGGTTCACCCTCACCGGGTCGTCGGACGGCTTCGAGACGCTCTTTCCGCTGGACAGCTTCTGCTGGGTGTCCTGAAGCTGATTCAGGTTGCGGTTGAGGTTGGAGAGAAGGTTTTGGGAAAGATACTTGTTGGTGACCCGCATCGCTACCTCCCTTGGATGATGCCCTGAAGCAGCGTGTCCATGATCGAGAGCACTCTGGCCGAGGCGTTGTAAGCATGCTGATAGCGGATAAGGTCGCTCATCTCCTCGTCCATGCTGATTCCCGAGGTGGATTCCCGCTGGCCCGAAACGAAGTCGAGCAGGTTCTGCTGGTTGGTCACCATCCTGCCGGCGGCCTGACCCCGGATTCCGAGAGAGGTGATGCTCTCCTTGTAGTAATCGTCGAGGGTGGACTTCCCGCCGCTCATGACGGCCTTGTTCTTGATGGCGATGAGCGCCAGGATGTTGGTGTTGTCGCCCTGCCCTGCGGTGGAGGAGGAGGCGGCCGCGATCTTGTTCAGGCCGAGAACGCCGTTCTGGAAGTGGGGATTGACCTGGATGCTGCTGGCGTCGATGACGGCTCCGGCCCTGCTGGTGAAGAAGTCTTCCCCGGCGCTGCCGTTCAGGTCGTAGCCGAGCCTGTGCTGGGCGTTCACCGCACCCGCCAACCCGGTGGCCAAATGGTTCAGCTTGTACATGATGCTGTCGGGGTGGTCGTCGGAAAGGATGCCGTCCCGCAGATCGAGCAACCCCTTCAGCTCCCCCTGGATCTCGCCGGCCTGGATGGGGACCCCGGAGGCGAGGATGTCGACGTAGCCGTCGCCCCCGCCGTTCTGCTGGGTGGTCAGAGGGACCGCGACACTTCCCTCGACCAGGACTCGACCGGCGACGGTGACCTTGATGGAACCGTCGTTGCTTTCTTTCACCTTGACGTCCATCAAGCGGGAGAGCTTGTCCAGGGCCAGGTCTCTCTGGTCCTTCAGGTCGTTCGGCTGTTGGCCGAGGGTGGTGATGTTGGCGATCTGGGAATTGAGACCGGAGATCTGGTTGGCCAGGATGTTGGCGTCGGTGACCGAGTTGTTTATCCGCATGTTCAGGTCGTCGCGCACTCCCTTGAGGTTCTGCTGGACGGCGTTGAGAGAGGTTGCCAGGGCCGCCCCGGTTTCCGAGACGCTGCCGCGGGCCGCGATGCTCTCAGGATTGAGGGAAAGGTCGTGCAAGGAGGTCCAGAAGCGCTCCGTCATCATCCTGAGGCCGCTTTCGGAAGGCTCCGCGAACACCCCCTCCACCTGAGCGATGGTGTTGGCGACCATCTCGTGCTCACCCAGCTTGGTGTTCTCGTTGCGGTACTGAAGGTCGAGGAAGCCGTTGCGCTGGCGATCGATCGACGCGGTGGCGGCGCCCGTCCCGAGCATGCCGGCCCTTCCGGCGGAACTGATGGGGGTTGAGGCGACGATGGTGGTGGTCTGGCGCGAATAGCCGGGGGTGTTGGCGTTGGCGATGTTGTGGGATAGAGTCTCGATCGCCCTTTGTTGGGTCATCAGTCCGCTGTTGGCGATGCTGAAGCCAAAAAAACTCACGGCAACCCCCTTATGCTATCCAGTCCAGGATCAGACTCGGCGTTTCCCGAATTTCGGGCTCCCCGTAAGAAGTCTCACAGGTGGAAAAGGCGCTGGCGACGACGCCGATGGAGTAGTCCACGTAACCGATGGCGGCCTGGAGCAACTGGGAATACAACCAGTTGCCCTCTTTCAACTTGGCGGAAAAGAGACGCAGGCGCTCGATCAAGGGATTCAGGCGGGCTTGCTGATCGGGAGCGAGGCGGGGCAGGAGGTCTTGCCAGGTGGGCGAATCGAGATTCAATTGCCGGGCGATCGCCTGGACGACCTTCGCTCTTTCCCGCTCGTTCTCGAGCAAGGACTGGAGCTGAGGCTCCTCCTGGGCCAGCATGCGCTCGAGTTGAACGGCCTGATTGCGCTTGATCAGGCCTATCTTGAGGGGCAGGCGGTTACAGAAGGAGGCATAAGCGTTTCCCTCCGCCTTCAAGACCTCTTCCAGGCGTTTCAACAGCTCTTCCATTTGCAGTCCCCTCTTTCCGCTTTATTCGCGGGGCTTCAAGAGACCGTCGGCGATCGAGCCGGCATCGGGCCGGTAAGAACCGTCGGCGATCCGCTGCTTCAAGCCTTCGACCAGATTGGTTCTGACCGGTTCCGGCATGGAGGAGAGCGCCTGGAGGGCTTTTTGGATGTCCTTGCCCGCCAGGGAAACCGAGACGGCATCCGCTTTTTGAACGGCGCCCGTCTGAAAGACGCTCCCTACCTTGCTCTTGGATTTGACTCCATGCGCCTGCTGAATCTGTTGTAGCTGTTCATTCGAGATCTTCAACGCATTCACCCCATTTCCTCGTTTTCAGCGGGGAGAAACCTCCCTATTTTTTCTTTCGGCAGCCCCCCGGAAAACTTAAGGGGAAAAATAATTTATTTAGCGGTCCCGGAGATACTTCTCGGTGCGCAACTGGTGGCGAACCCCCCCGTCGTCCTTGGCGGCCGGCAATCCGATATCGGGGTTTTTCTCCGGGCGATCGGCAACGGGATTGATCAACTGATCCCTTTTCTTCTGCAGGCAGTTCATGCAGAAGCGACCCGAGGAGATGGCGCCGCCGCAACCCTGGCAATTGGGGGAGAGCTTGGCGCCGGTCCCGGCCAAACGACCGTCTTGAAGGAACTTCAGGATCAGCTTCTCCTCGACCTCGGTGGCGAACTGGATCTCGCTGACGGTGGCGGAGAGGTTCTCCTTGAGGAAGGCATAAACTTTCTGGAAATCGCCTTCCTCGGCATCGAGGCAAGCCTGGCAGATCATGACGCCCGCGCTCTTGCGAAAGATCTTATTGCAGCGGGGGCAGTTGGCGATGGACATCTTCCTTCTCTCCCTCCGGAATCGAAGTTGAAGCGACCTGGTCCTTCAACTGACGGTAGAGGACTTCCGCAACCCCCATGCCGGGGCCTGCGGATATCCTCTTGGCAAGCTCATCATACAACATTCCTTGATAGGTCTGATCCGTCGAAGAGCCACCTAGAGTCTCGGAAGACCGCTTCGGCTGCGCGAGGGCCAACAGCTGGCCGACCATGATCGCCTCGAAGTCCTTGCAGGCCTTCTTCAGCTTCATTTGCGCGGGATTCGGGTTGTTAGGGGTTTCGGACGGCCCGATCTTCAAATCCATTTATCAGCGCTTCAGGGTGTTGGCCTGCCCGAGCATCTCGTCGGCCGACTGGATCGACTTGGAGTTGGCCTCGTAGGCCCTCTGGGCGATGATCAGGTTGACCATCTCCTCGACCACCTTGACGTTGGAGTTCTCGGTATAGCCCTGCAAGATCGAACCGAAGCCCTCGGCCTGCGGGACCCCGGTGACGGCGTCGCCGGAAGCGGCGGTGGGGGTCAGGAGGTTGTGGCCGACGGCGTTGAGGCCGGCCGAGTTTGAAAAGCGGGCGAGCTGGATTTGCCCGACCGAGGATAGGGTGCCCCCGATGTTCACCGAAACCGTCCCGTCGGCCCCGATGACGACGTCCTTGGCCGTGGCGGGAATCGAGATGTTCGGAGAGAGGAGAAGGCCGTCCCCGGTCATGAGTTGGCCGTTGCCGTCCTTCCTGAAGGAGCCGTCGCGGGTATAGGCCAGCGTTCCGTCCGGGCGCGTCACCTGGAAGAAGCCCTCACCCTCGATCACGAGGTCGGTGGAGTTCTCGGTCTGAACGAATTCGCCCTGGCTGCTGATGCGCTGGACGGCACCCGGACCGACCCCCATGCCGACCTGAATGCTGGAGGGAACGACGGACCCCGACTGGGGGGCACCGGAATCCCGGATGGTGCGGTACATCAGGTCCTGGAACTCGGCGCGGGCCCTCTTGAAGCCCGTGGTGTTGACGTTGGCGAGGTTGTTGGAGGTGACGTCGAGGTTCAATTGCTGCGCCCGCATGCCGGAGGCGGCGGTCCAAAGGGCTCCCATCATGGCTTTATGCCTACCTTTCCTTTTCTACGAGTGAGTAGTGAGAAGTGAAAAGTGAGTAGTGGAACGTACTTCTCACTATTTAGCAACCTCGCTGATGGCCTTCCCCAGGGACTCGTCCTGAACCTGAATCATTCTTTGGCTGGCCTCGTAGGAGCGCATGGCGCTGATCATGTCCACCATCTCCCGTACCGGCTCGACATTCGAGGCTTCGAGCCAACCCTGGCAAACCTGTCCCTTCGCGCCCCGGGCCACCCCGGAGGAGAGACGAAAAAGTCCCCCGCCCGCCTTGGTCAACTGAGCGGAAGGGGAATCGAAGGCGGATAGATTGAGCTTGGCGAAAGCCTTGCCGCGAACGGCGATGGAACCGTCCCGCCCGATCGAGACCTTTTCGAGGGGGAGGCGAATCGGACCCTCTTTCCCCAGAACCATGTTGCCGGCCCCGTCGGTCAGGAAACCATCCTGGGACCGCCTCAGGTTCCCGTCCCGGGTGTAGAGGGTCTCCCCGTTGCGGGAAACCGTGAAGAAGCCTTCCCCGTCCATGGCCAGATCGAGGGGGTTGTCGGTGGAACGCATCGAGCCCGCTTCGAAGCGGGTGGCCTGAACGTCCACCCACATCCCGGTGGTCAGGGTTCCTACGGCGGCGCTCTCTCCCCCTTGCTGGCGGGAAAGTGCCTGGTCCATGCGACTGCGAAAAACCGAGAAATCCCCCTTGAAGCCGGAGGTGTTGACGTTGGCGAGGTTGTTGGCGATGGTGTCCTGCTTCAGGGACTGGGCCAACATGTTGGCCGCCGCGGTGTAAATCCCTCTTATCACGACGCCTCCTCCCTTTCAGGGCGATTCCATCTGATCCCTTCGGCAGGGCACCAAGAAAACTTTAGTTTTTCGAGGGTTGTTCTTTCAATCGAAGACTTTTTCGTAGACTTCGCGCAGGCGCCTCTTCGAGACGTGGGTATAAAGCTGGGTCGTCGAGATGTCGGCATGGCCGAGCATCTCCTGGACCGAGCGCAAATCGGCGCCGTTTTCCAGTAGGTGGGTGGCGAAGGAGTGGCGGAGGGTGTGGGGAGTGATGTCCTTCGAGATGCCGGCCGACACGGCGGCGTCCTTTACCAGCTTCCATATCCCCTGCCGCGTGAGCCTTCCCCCGGCGTAATTGAGGAACAAGGCCTTGGAGCGGATCGCGCACTTCTTGCTTTTTCGCTCTTCCAAATATTTTTCGATCGCCTCTATCGCCACCGAATTGACGGGAACGATCCTTTCCTTGTCCCCCTTGCCCACGCAGCGCAGGATGCCGGACTTCAGGTTGAGGTCCTCGACGTCCAGATTGATCAGCTCCGAGACCCGTAGTCCGCCGGCATAGAACAACTCGAGGATGGCACGTCCCCTCAGGCTCTCCATCCCTTCGATGAGGCGAACGACCTCGCTCTGGGAAAGGACCTTGGGGAGGTAGCGGGTGGTTTTGGGGCGTTCCAGATCCAGGGTGGGATCGACCGCGATTTGGCGCTCGCGCAGGAGGAAATGGTAAAAAGTCTTCAAAGTGGCGATCTTGCGGGCGATGGTGCTGGCGGCCAAACGGCGTTCCTTCAGAAAGCGCAGGAACTTCTGAATGCTCAGGCGATCGGCCTTGGCCCAGTCCCCTATCCCGACAGTCGCCAGGAAATCGGCGAATTGCCTCAAATCCTGGTAATATGCTGAGAGAGTGTGCTCGGAAAGGCCCCTCTCCACCACCAGGTGGTCTCGAAAAGCATCGATCGATTCTAGAAAATCCATCATGGGGACAACATAACGCGGCCAAGGTGAGAAAAACCGTGTCAGCCGTCACCAAAGAAAGGGGGTGAGCTTCTGGGGGAGGAGAAAACCGAACCGGCGACCGACCACAAGCGGGAGGAAGCTCGCCAAAGGGGAAACGTCCTCAAGAGCCAAGACGCGATCATCGCCCTGCTGCTTTTCGTTTTCGCCTCGACCATCAACTTCGTCGGCCAGAACGCCTACACCCTGCTCTACGGCTTCTTCAAGGAAACCTACGAAACCCTGTCCGACAAGGCCCTCAATTTCTCCTTCGCCCTGGCCATGGCCTTCCTGCTCAAGGCCATGCTGGTGCTCTTCCTCTGCGTCGCCCCCCTGGCGGCCTTTTCCTTCGCGGCGGCCTACATCGGCAACCTGGCCCAGATCGGCATCCTCTTCTCCACCAAGGCCCTCTCCATCGAGGAGAACATCAAGAAGCTCAACCCCTTCACCGGTTTCAAGAAGATCTTCAACGTCAAGCAGGTGGTCGAACTCCTCAAGGCCTTCCTCAAGATCCTGATCATCTCCTCCACCATCTTCGGGGTCATCAAGGACAAGATCGGCCCCATCCTCCTCTCGGGCACCATGCATCCCGCCATGGCCCTGGGGTTGGCTGGAAACATGGTGGTGACCATCGCGCAGAGGGTGGCCCTGGCCATGGTGGGGCTCGCCCTCATCGACTACTTCTTCCAGCGCTGGCAGTACGAGAAGGGCCTGAGGATGTCCAAGCAGGAGATCAAGGACGAGTACAAGAAACTGGAAGGCGACCCGATGGTGAAGGCCCGCCTGCGCCAGAAGCAGATGGAGATGGCCATGGGGGCCATGCAGCAGGCCGTCCCCAACGCCGACGTGGTGGTCACCAATCCCACCCACTACGCCGTGGCCCTCGAATACAAGCCGAAGCGCGGCATGAAGGCCCCCAAGGTCATCGCCAAGGGCAAGAACCGGGTCGCCCTCGAAATCCGCCGCATCGCCGAGGAGAACTTCATCACGGTGGTCGAGGATCCCCCGACGGCCCGCGCCCTCTACCTGCAGGTGGAGATAGACCAGGACATCCCCGCCGATCTCTTCGGGGCCGTCGCCAAGATCATCGCCCTGCTCTACAAGAGGAAGAAACCTCTGCCCGCCCAGCCCCTCACCGAGATCCCGACCGCCCCCGTCCCCTACTTCATCGAGGAAGAAATCCAAAAAGAAGAGGAAGTCGCCACGGAAATCCCCGCCAAGCCGACCGAGTAAGGCTACGAAAAAGGGCGATCAATCGATCGCCCTTTTGGAAAATTCAGATCGCCCGGCTTCCCTGTGCCGCCTGAAGGCGGATGAGGGCCCTTTGCAGGGCTACTTCGGCTCCGACGTCCTTGACCTTGGCGAGCTGGGCCTCGGCCCTCTCCTTGGCCGCCCTGGCTCTCAGGACATCGATTTCCACCGCGCGCTCGGCCCCGTCGGAAACGATGGAGACCTGGTCCGGACCGACTTCCATGAAGCCGCCCATGAGGGCCACCACCTCTTCTTTCGCATCTCTCCTGAACTGGAGGATGTCGATCTCGAGCACGGCGAACAAGGGAGCATGGCCGGGAAGGATGCCCAGTTCCCCTTCCGTGCCCCTTACCCTGAGGAAATCGACCTCTTCGCTGATCACCGTCCGGTCCGGGGTGACGATCTCCAACTTGAAGGACATCAGACGGCCGCCATCTGCCGGGCCCGTTCCACGGCTTCCTCGATGGTCCCGACCATGAGGAACGCCTGCTCGGGAAGGGTGTCGTGCTTGCCCTCGACGATCTCCTTGAAGGAGCGGATGGTGTCCTCGAGCTTGACGTAACGGCCTGCAGTGCCCGTGAAGACCTCGGCGACGAAGAAGGGCTGGCTCAGGAACTTCTGCAGCTTGCGGGCGCGGTTGACCACCAGCTTGTCTTCCTCGGCCAACTCCTCCATGCCCATGATGGCGATGATGTCCTGCAATTCCTTGTAGCGCTGGAGGATGCGCTGCACCTCGCGGGCCACGAAGTAATGCTCCTCGCCGACCACGTCGGGATCGAGCAAACGGGAGGTGGAGGCCAACGGATCGACGGCGGGGTAGATCCCCAGCTCCGAGATCTGGCGGGAAAGGACGGTGGTGGCATCCAGATGAATGAAGGCAGTGGCCGGCGCCGGATCGGTGATGTCGTCGGCCGGCACGTAAATGGCTTGCACTGAAGTGATCGAGGCGTGCTTGGTGGACGTGATGCGCTCTTGCAGAGCGCCCATCTCGGTAGCCAAAGTGGGCTGGTAGCCTACGGCCGAGGGCATNNGGAAGATGTTGTCGATGAAGAGCAAGACATCCTGATGCTTCTCGTCACGGAAGTATTCGGCCATGGTGAGGGCGGAGAGGCCGACCCGCATTCTGGCTCCGGGCGGCTCGTTCATCTGGCCGTAGACCAGCACGGTGTTCTCGAGGACGCCGCTTTCCTTCATCTCGCGGTAAAGGTCGTTGCCCTCGCGGGTGCGCTCCCCCACCCCGCCGAAAACCGAGACCCCCCCGTGATGCAGGGCGATGTTGTGAATCAATTCCTGAATGATGACGGTCTTGCCGACCCCCGCCCCTCCGAACAACCCGACCTTGCCTCCCTTGGAATAGGGGGCGAGCAGATCGACCACCTTGATGCCGGTCTCGAAGAGCTGGGGCTTGACCTCCAGGTCGATCAACTTGGGGGCGTCGCGGTGGATGGCCCAGCGCTCGGTCGTTTCCGGCTCGGGCAACTGATCGATGGCGTCCCCCAGCACGTTGAAGATGCGCCCCAGGGTGCCGTCCCCGACCGGCACGGTGATGGGAGAACCGGTGTCCTGGACCTTCATCCCCCTCATCAGGCCGTCGGTGCTCGACATGGCGACCGCGCGCACCTGATTGTCACCCAGATGGAGCTGAACCTCGGCGGTCAGGTGAATCTTTACCCCCGCGTCGTTGACCTCGTCGATGGTCACGGCGTGGTAGATCTCGGGCAGCTGGCCCTGGGGGAAGGTCACGTCCAGAACAGGGCCCATCACCCGGGTGACGACTCCTTGACTCATTCTTTTATCCTTTCAGCGCTTCCGCCCCGCCGACGACTTCCAGGATCTCCCTGGTGATCGACGCTTGGCGAGCCTTGTTGTAGAGGATCGAGAGGGTGCGGATCATTTCCTTCGCGTTCTTCGAAGCGCTGCCCATGGCGGTCATGCGGGCCGCTTGCTCGGAGGCGGCCGACTCGAGGAGGCTGCGATAGATTTCCGTCTCCAGCTGCTTGGGCACCAGGCGATCGAAGACGAAGCCCGCGGAAGGCTCGAAGAGGTGTTGCCCGGACTCTTCCTTCCTGGCTTCGCCCTCCTCGATGATCGAGGCGGGCAGGAAATCGGCGACGGTCGGTTGATACCTGACGAGGGAATGGAAGCGGGTGTAGAGGATCTCGATGCGATCGACCTCCCCTTTTTCGAACTTGTCGACCAGGTCCGCCGCCAAGCCCCGCGCCTCGGCGGCGGAAGGGATGGCGCCGAAGCCCTGGTAAGCCGCGAAAAGGGAAGGGCCGGAGCGCTTCAGAAGCTGTATTCCCTTGGATCCGACCGCGAAGAAGCCGACCTCGACCCCCCGTCGCTCCCATTCCGCCGCGCGGGCGAGAGCCAGCCGAACGATGTTGACGTGGTAGCTTCCCGCCAGTCCCTTGTCGGAGGACATGACGACCAGCCCGACCTTGCGGACGGGACGTTCGACCAGGAGCGGGGACTCGTAGTCGGGGGGCAAGTTTCCGACCAACTCCCTGAAAATCCCTTGCAGCTTTTCGGCATAGGGGCGAACCGCCAAAACCCTTTCCTGGGCGCGCCGAACCTTGGCTGCCGCCACCATCTCCATGGCCTTGGTGATCTGCTCGGTGCTCTTGATGCTCCGAACGCGACTCCGGATCTCGCGGATGTTAGGCAAAACTCTTCACCCCGAAAAAGGTCGAGAGGAAAGTGCTCACGGCTTCCTTGATTTTCTTTTCGGTTTCCTCGCTCACCGCCAGAGTCGCGTTGATCTCCGCCTCGATCTCGGGGCGTTGGCCGCGCAGATAAGCCAAGAACTCGTTCTTGAAGGCCGTGATGCGGTTGACCGGAACGGAATCCAAAAGCGACTGGGTGCCGGCGTAAAGGATGACGACCTGGGCGCCCACCGTCATGGGGCGCATGGCGAGCTGCTTCAACAATTCCGTGAGGCGCTGCCCCCGGGAAATCTGAGCCTGGGTGGCCTTGTCGAGGTCGGAGGAGAACTGGGCGAAGGCGGCCAGCTCGCGGTACTGGGCCAGGTCGAGCCTGAGTTTCCCGGCAACCTTCTTCATCGCCTTGGTCTGAGCCGCCCCGCCGACGCGGGAAACCGAGATGCCGACGTTGATGGCCGGTCGGATCCCGGCGTTGAAGAGGTCGGTCTCGAGGAAGATCTGNNGTGATGGAGATGACGTTGGTGGGAATGTAAGCCGAGACGTCGGCCGCCTGGGTCTCGATGATGGGCAACGCGGTCAAGGAGCCGCCGCCCTTCTCGTCGTTCAATTTCGCGGAGCGCTCCAGCAGACGGGAATGGAGGTAGAAGACGTCGCCCGGATAAGCCTCGCGTCCCGGCGGACGACGCAGCAACAGGGACATCTCTCGGTAGGCCCAGGCTTGCTTGGTAAGGTCGTCGTAGACGATCAGGGCGTGCTTGCCGTCGTACATGAAGGCCTCGGCCATGGCGCAACCGGCATAGGGGGCGATGTACTGCAAGGGAGCGGGATCGTCGGAGGAAGCCATCACCACGATGGTGTAGTCCATGGCGCCGTGCTCTTCCAGAGCCTGGATGACGCGGGCCACCGAGGAAGTCTTTTGGCCCACCGCCACGTAGACGCAGACGACATCCTTGCCCTTCTGGTTGAGGATGGCGTCGAGGGCGATCGCCGTCTTGCCCGTTCCCCGGTCCCCGATGATCAGCTCGCGCTGGCCGCGCCCGATGGGGGTCATGGCGTCGATGGCCATCAGGCCGGTTTGAAGGGGCTCTTTGACTCCTTGGCGGTCGACGATGCCGGGAGCCGTGAATTCGACCGGACGGTATTCTTCGGTCTTGAGAGGGCCCTTGCCGTCGATGGGCTCGCCGATGGCGTTGACCACCCGGCCCAACAGCCCCTTGCCAACGGGCACCTGCGCGATTCGGCCGGTGCTCTTGACCTCCATGCCTTCCTTGATCTTGGTGAAGTCGCCCAAAATGACGGCCCCGACGTTGTCTTCCTCCAGGTTGAAGGCCATCCCGAAGATGCCCTGCCCGAAATCGAGCAACTCGCCGAGCATGGCCTTTTCGAGCCCGTAGATACGGGCGATGCCGTCGCCGACCTCGAGCACCGTCCCCACATGGGCGACGCCGAGCTCGGCCTGGTAATGCTGGATTTGTTCCTTGATGACGGCGCTGATCTCGTCGGGCCGAATGCTTATCACAATTTTCCTCCATCTGAACGGATGAGATTAAAACGCAAGGCTTCCAGCCTGCCGGCCAGGGTATCGTCCAGGACCTGATCTCCGATTCGAACGCGAGCCCCGCCCAAGACCGCGGGATCGACCCTCTCCTCGAGGGTCACTTCACGCCCGTACAGTTTCACCAGGCTCTCCCGAATGTTTTTTCCCTGCTCCTGGTCCAGTTTGCGGGCGCTGACGACCTCGGCCACCAATTTCCGGGAGGCCTCGCGATAGCGCCGGGCAAAAAGCCCATCGATCTCGGAAATCAGGTTGAATCTTCCTTTATCGACCAGGACCTTCAGGAAATTCGCTAGTTCAGGGCTGGCCCCGGGCAACAAACGAAGGATCAAGTCCTTCTTCTCGGAAGCCGCGATGAGGGGATGGGTCAGCATCCCCACGAGCTCGGGGTTCGAGCGAAAGACATCCGCCGCTTCCTTGAGCTCGAGAAAGGTTTCTTCGAGTTTGCCGAGTTCGACCGAAAGCTCGAAAAAGGCTAGAGCGTAGCGCTCCGCGACGACTTGGCGCAATTATTGTCCGGCCTTTCTGGCGAAATCGAGCAGCAACCGAGAGTGCGTCTCTTCGTCCAGGTTGCTCAGCCTTTCTTCGGCTTGCCCGAAGGCCTTGGCAATCGTTTCCTGGCGGAGTTCGGCGACGGCGAGGCGGGTTTCCAGGAGGATGGCCTCCCGGGTGTTCTGGCGGATGCGCTCGGCCTCCTGTTGCAGGGAGGCTTCGATCTCCTTCTTGAGATCCTTGCCCATCGTCTCGGCCCTTCGGGCGATCTCGACGACTTCGACCATGGCGGCCTCTTCGCGATTCTTGGCCTCGGCGAGGGCCATCTCGCTCGTTTTCCTGCTTTCCTCGCCCTGACGGATATTCGCGGCCACCTCGAGGCTCTTGGCCTCGAGCATCGCCCGGATCGGCGGCTTGCCGAAACGGACCAACAACCAGGCCAGGACGAGGAAATTGAAAAGCTGAAAGGCGGCTTCTAGGATCTTTTCGTTCATTTCTTTTCCAAGACCCTTTTCTCGATCATGTCGCGCAGGCCCTCGATATCCTTGGAAAGAGAGAGCCTGGCCCTTTCCTTCTCTTCGGCGATCTCCCGGCGGGCGCTATCCAACATGGCCCTGGCCTCCGCGGAAGCCTGGGAAAGAGCGTCCCTGCGGTCGCCTTCCGCGTCGGACACCGCGCGGGTGATGACGACCTGGGCCTTTTGGGCCGCTTCCTTGGTGAAGGCCAGATGGGCATCCCGAAGCCTTTGGCTCTCTTCGCTCATTCTCTTCGCGGCCAACTGGCAATCCGCGACATAGGCCTGTCGCTTCTCGATGGCGGCGGTGACGGGGCGAAAGAAGAAGCGCTCCATCAGAAAGACGAAAACCAGGAAGGAGATGGCCTGAACCAGGATGGTCCCGTTGAATTCCAGCGAAACGTGCATGTTTTAGCTTATTTGAGGAGGGGATTGGCGAAAATCAACACCAGAGCCACGACCAGGCCGTAAATCGTCAAGGTCTCGAGGAAGGCGAGGGAGAGGATCAACATGCCGCGCAGCTTTCCTTCCGCCTCCGGTTGACGGGCCAAGCCCTCGAGAGCCTTGCCGGCAGCCATTCCCTGTCCCAGACCGGGACCGATCGCGGCGAGTCCGACCGCCAACGAGGCTCCGATGACCGAGGCGGCCACCATCAATTCAGTTGCCATTTCTTTTCCTTTCTATCAATGGGAATCACGAACCGCTCCGCCGATGTAAGAAGCGGCGAGCAGAGCGAAGACATAGGCTTGAATCGCCCCGGTCAGAAGGCCCAGCGCCATCATGGGGAGCGGAATCAAGAGGGGAACCAGCAGGGAGAGCACTCCGACCACCAGGTGCTCGGCGGTGACGTTGCCGAACAAACGGAAGGTGAGCGCCAGGGGACGGGAGAAGTCCTCGAGGATGTTGAGGGGCAGGAAGACCCACACCGGCTGCAGGTAGTGCTTGAAGTAGGATAGGCCCTTCTTGGAGATGCCGTAGTAGAAGTAGGAACCGACCGTGATGAGGGCGAGCGCCGCGGGGGTGTTCACGTCGCTGGTGGGGGGCAGCACGTCGCGAGCGCCGAAGATCACGAGAATTTTCCAGGGCAGGATGGCCAGCCAGTTCGACAAGAGGATGAAAAGGAAGAGCGAACCGATGAAGCCGATGTAGCGAGCGGTCTGGGGTCCGATCTGATCCCGTACCAGGCCCTGGGCCAGATCGACGACTATCTCGACCAGCGATTGGCGAGAGCTCGGAACCTGCTGGATGCGGCGAGCCGCGACGGCTCCGACGATCAGGATCAAGGCCATCACCGCCCAGCTGGTCAGGACGGTGTCGGAGTTGACGATGAGGCCGAAAAGGTGCCAGACCGGGAGTTCATGTTCCATGTTTCATTCCTTAGGGCCGAGGGCCAAGATGATGACCATCGGCGGTTTATAGAGAAAGAAGCCGATGAGAGCGCCCAAAAACACCGGTGGGCCGAGTTTCAAGAAGAGGATAAAACCTAGCGCCGCAAAAAGCAAGCGCGGGAAGCTGCCCAACCCGGCCCGCGGAAAGCGCTTCACCCCTCGAACGAGCTGGAGGAAATAGAGCACCCCCCAAAGCCAACCGAGAAACATGCCCAAGGCCAGGGACTGTCTGCCGAGAATCAGCAGGAGAAGAATCGCGAAAATCGCCAGGGGCAGCGACAGCAAGATCACCCTGGGAGCGAAGCGTTCATTCATTCTTCGAGCGCCTGTACATCGAATAGAAGCCGGTGACGAACCCCAGAAGGAGCAGTCCCAGGGTGAAGAGAGGAGCGGTGCCGAAACGCCGGTCGGCCGCGATCCCCAAAAAAAGGCCCAGGACGACCGGGGAGATCATCATCAGTGCGTCTGCCATCGCGGCTCTCCTCCCTCCTCCGCTTGTTTGAAACCGTGGGTGCGGGGTATAATCGGAATAATCTTAACACCCCCTGTCGTCTCTTGAGAGGTCCACAACGTGAGCGACGGCTCGGACAACTACATTCCTCAAAAAACCCAGCCTCTGAACAAGGCCTCTTTCGGTATGGCAAGCAGTTACTCGGACTCCTTCGTGCGCTCCGAGACCGCCCCTCTGGGCCCCCCGAAGAAAAGAAACACCCGCCCCCTCAATTCCGCACCGGATTCCGTGCAGCGCCAGCTCAACTCCGGGCTCGACCAGCTCCGGACCTGCCAGATCATCATCGACAAGTTCCAGCAGCGAATCAAGATCCTCCAGTGGGCCGTCGATCGCTGCGACCCGAAGACGGCCGCCGCCGCGGCCGCCTCCAATCCTGGCAGCAAGGAAAAACAGATCGGGGAGGCCGTCTTCCGGACCATCAACGGAAACCCCACCGCCAAGAGAAGGGTGCAGATCGCCGTCTACCAGTACCACGACGCGGCCAAGGCCGTCAAAGAGGGCCTGGCTTTTCTATCCGGACTATTGGAGGAAATGGACCCGGACCAGGCCGGATCACGCCTGGTCGATTTCGATCTGGCCAAGATACAGGGCAAGATCTACCCCCTCTGCAACTTCCATGAGGTCTTCAAAAAGGACATCGAAATCGCCCTCCTCTTTCCCGCCCCCACCAATGCCCAGGAGCACCAGGATTTGCGTGTGCACGCGGCCCCACCGCCCCCGNNATGGAGAAGCTCGGCAGCAACCCCCTGATCGAGAAAATCGGCCACAACCCCCTGATCGAGAAGCTCGGCAACCCCATGGAAAAGCTGGGGGACTCGATGGACAAACTCAAGGGATTGAAGGGCCTCCTCAACCGCAAGGGGAAGTAACGCCGCGTCTCTGTTGCCAAGGCATCGGCAAAAATGCTTCAATGACAAGCTGTGAAATCAATCCGTAAGAAAACCAGGCGGCCCAAAAAAAGAAAGGTCTGGCTCGGCGTCCTATTGGCGGCGATCGCCGGGCTCTTTCTGGGCGGACTCTTGGGAACCGCCACCGGGATCATCCTTTCCACCGACGAGAGCCTGCAACCCCCTCCCCTGGCCTGGAACGGCATGCGGGATCCCATCAACCTCCTGGTCATGGGAACCGACGTCGCCAACAGCAACCGCTCTCCCGGGCTGACGGGCAACACCGATACCATGCTGCTTCTCAACATCGACCCCCGAACCAACAAGGTGAAGGGCCTGTCCATCCCGCGCGACACCCGCGTGCCAATCCCGGGCCACCGGGTCTTCAAGATCAACGCCGCCAACCCCTACGGGGGCCCCACCTTGGCGATGAAGACCGTCAGCCAGTACCTCACCGTCCCCGTCCACCGCTACATCCTGCTCAACACCCGCGGCCTCATCGAAGCCATCGACGCCATCGGCGGGGTAGACGTCACCATCCCGAAAAGGGTCTATTACCAGGATCACCACGGCGACCTGCACATCGACTTCCAAAAAGGCAGCCATCACCTGTCGGGGAAGCAGGCCCAGGAGTATCTGCGCTTCCGCCACGACGAACTGGGAGACATCGGAAGGGTGCAGCGCCAACAAAAGTTCCTCATGGAACTGGTGGACCAGTTCTTGCGCCCCGCCGTCCTGTTGAAGGCCCCCACCCTCCTCCAGATCATCAACAAGAATTCCAAGACCGACCTCGGCCCCATGGAAATCCTGCAACTCGTCAATTTCGGAAAGGGCCTCAAGGGCTCTCGCGACTTCCAGATGGTCATGATTCCCGGAGCCTTCCAGAACATCGATGGCCTGAGCTTTTGGAATGCCGATCTTTCCCCGATCCAGGAATACTTGAGCGCTCACTTCAGGGGCAGCCTCAAGGCTCCCACCCCCGAAGTAAGCGCTTCCCCCCGACGGCCCACCGTCTCGATCTTCGATGGCTGCGGCAAGCGTCTGGCCGTGAAGGAGGCCCGCAGGAGGCTGGAATCGAGCGGCTACGTCATCCGCGAGATAAAAAGGACGGAAAACCAGGCCGAGACCCAGGTCATCGTCCAGCTCGGGGATCTCGAAAAGGCCGATTCGATCCTCGAGGCACTCGGGGTCGGAAAGAAGGTCGAAGCGAGCCTCGGCGACATCTATTCCGATTTCACGGTCATTCTGGGCTCGGACTGGAAAGACTCCAAACCCCCGGAAAAGTAACCGAACGGCTTGCCTTCCTTTGATTTAGTGTATAGAATCTTATTGCCCTCGGTCTTTCCGTAAATGGCGTCTAGCAGGTTCTTCGAAAAGGAGTGCACATGAAATCCAGGTTCATCCTCCCTATCCTGGCGGTCGCCGCCAGCGTGATCATCCCCTCCTTCGCCGTCGCCGAAAGCCAACCGGCGCCGATGCCCGCAGGACAACCCGCAGGACAAC
>DOBT01000066.1 GCA_003503675.1 Cyanobacteria bacterium UBA8530
ACAATGCCTGCTTGCTCTTCAAGCGCTTCCAGCCCTGATGAAGGCGGAAGGGAAATCGTGGCTGGGGACCCTCGGAATCGGAGGGTCCCCGAATCTTGACTACTTCGACCTCTTCGAAAAGGCTCTGACCCACAGCTCCGCCGGCTCCGAGAACTACGAACGCCTGGAGTTCCTGGGAGACGCCGTCCTCAAGCTGGTGGTCTCTTCCTGGCTGTTTCACGACTATCCCCTCCTCCCGGAAGGGAAACTGACCCAGATCCGCGCCAAGGTCGTCTCCGACCGCTGTTTGGCCGAAGTCGCCGAGCGCATCGAATTGGGGAAGCACCTGATCCTCGGTGCGGCCGAAAGGCGCTCGGGGGGTGAAAAGAAGGTGGGGACCCTGGCCAGCGCCCTCGAAGCCCTCTTCGCGGCCGTCTACCTCCGGGATGGAATGGGGATGGCCACCCGGCTCATCAAGTCCCTGCTCAAGGAAGAACTCGAGGAGACCGCCCTGCGGCCGGGCGAGGAGAACTCCAAGGCCCTTCTCCAGGAATGGACCCAGGCCCGCCACTCCCTGCTGCCGGAATACCGCCAGATAAAGGAAGAGGGGCCCATCCACGCCAGGGTTTTCTTCGTCGAGGTCTGGCTTCTGGACCAGCTTTTGGGAAAAGGGGAGGGCGCTTCGAAGAAAGCCGCCGAACAGGCCGCGGCCAGGGAAGCCCTGGATTTTTTGGAGGAAAAGAGATGATCGTCGCCCCCTCGATGCTTTCCGCCGACTTCGCCGAGTTGAGCCTCGAACTCGAAAGGGTCGAGAAGGCCGAAGCCGACTGGATCCACCTCGACGTCATGGACGGTCACTTCGTTTCTAACCTGACCTTCGGCCCGCCGGTCATCAAAGCCATGAGGAAGCATTCCGCCCTACCCTTCGACGTCCACCTCATGATCGAGAGCCCCGACAGTTCTCTCAAGGCCTATCGCGAAGCCGGCGCGGACCTGATCACGGTGCATGCCGAGGTTTGTCCCCACCTGCACCGGACCCTGGGCGAAATAAGGAAGCTCGGCGCCAAGAGCGGGGTCGCCCTCAACCCTTCCACTCCCCTCACCGGGCTCGAATACGTCCTCGACCAGCTCGACCTGGTCCTCTTCATGACCGTCAACCCCGGTTTCGGAGGCCAGAAGTTCATTTCCTCCGTCCTCGGAAAGATCGAAGAGTTCCGAAGAATCCGGGGCAATCGTCCCATCCTGATTTCGGTGGACGGCGGGATCGATCGGGAATCCGCCGCCCTGGTCAAGGCCGCGGGGGCCGAGGTCCTGGTGGCCGGCTCCTCGGTTTTCGGAAAAGAAGACTTGAAAGAAGCGATTTCGGCCCTCAAAGCCTGAGGCTGCCTGGAGCGATTATCAAACACCGACCTCGTTCCCGCGTAGGAGGGAAACCCGGATGGAAGGGGACTTGTGCACTCGTTTATCGCTCTAGCGATCAGAAATTCTTTATCATAGCAAGTATGGACACGCTGAAATAGCGTAGCTTGCCTTAGAATCAAAAGGCAGGCCTTGAGAATCGATCTTGCAGACCTGCAAGCTATAGGTATTTACTTGTTCTTCGAAGGAAAGAACTTCGAAGGGGGATGCTGCAAGGAAAGATCATGAAACTAAGGCCCCTGGTCATCGGCGATTTAATAGCAAAAATACCAATAATTCAGGGCGGCATGGGGATAGGTATTTCCAGGTCGAGACTGGCCGCGGCAGTGGCTAATTGCGGTGGAATCGGCGTCATTTCCGGAGTGCAGATCGGTTTTGACGAGCCGGACCACAACAACAACGCCAGGGCCGCTAACATCAGGGCGCTCAGAAAACATATCAGAACAGCCAAAGAGCTCAGTCCAAAGGGCATAATCGGCTTAAACCTCCTGGTGGCGGGCACAGAATACGATCAACTCGTCGCCGTAGCCGTAGAGGAAAAAATCGACCTCATTATTTCCGGGGCAGGCCTGCCCTCTACGCTACCCGGGCTGGTAAAGGGCTCCGACACTAAAATCGCCCCCATCGTTTCTTCAGCCAGGGCCGCGCAAGTCATCACCAAGATGTGGGAGAAAAAATACCAGAGGTTACCGGATTTGATCATCGTCGAAGGACCGGAGGCCGGTGGTCACCTGGGTTTCACCCTTGAGCAGCTTGAAGAAAATGAAATCGACCTTAAAGACATCTTGACCGAAGTTCTCGCGGTTTTGAAGCCTTTCGAGGAGAAGTACCGGAAAAAAATCCCGGTAGTTTGCGCAGGCGGTATTTTCTACGGAAAGGACATCGCCGCCTGCCTGGCAGCCGGCGCGGATGGGGTTCAAATGTCCACCCGCTTCGTCGCGACGGATGAATGCGATGCAGACGAAAAATTCAAAAAGGCCTACGTCGAGGCCAGAAAAGAAGATATACACCTGGTAAACAGCCCCGTTGGCATGCCGGGAAGGGCGATAAGAAATGCCTTTACCGAGAAGATGAAGAATGGCAGTGAAAAAATAAGCAAATGTTATAACTGCCTGAAAACCTGCGATCCCAAGGACACGCCCTATTGCATATCCCAGGCGCTTATCTGCGCGGTCAAGGGCGACCTTGAAGAAGGGTTGATTTTTTCCGGAAGCAATTCCTACAAAGTCGAAGGAATCGTAAAAGTCAGCGATTTGATGGCCGAATTGGTCCAAGAAGCAGAGAGCCTGCCTTCGCCGGAATATTCCGAGCTACCTATGGAAAGGGAAGAAAAATGAACGAACAGGAAAACTTTGCCCGCGTGCAGAAGGTCATCGTCGAGCAACTGGGAGTCACCCCCGAGCAGGTAACTCTCACCGCGAGCTTATCCGAGGATCTCGGGGCCGACTCCCTCGACACCGTCGAGCTGATCATGGCCCTGGAGGAGGAGTTCGGCGTCGAGATTCCCGACGAGGAAGCCGAGAAGATCGCCAACGTCAAGCAAATCATCGACTACCTCTTCGTTTGTCAACCGGCTTAGTTCAGTGAGCGGTGAAGAGCGACGAGCTCATCGCCTAAAAAGGAAAAAATGAAAAACCGCGTGGTAGTGACCGGGGTGGGAGTCGTCTCGCCCATCGGGAACGACATCGAAAACTTCTGGGAAGCCCTGCTATCGGGAAAGAGCGGGGTCGGTCCCATCA
>DOBT01000176.1 GCA_003503675.1 Cyanobacteria bacterium UBA8530
TTTCGCCGAGGATTCCTTCGATGATCCCGGAGATGTTCTTTTTGAAGAACGCGATCAGGAAGGCGGCGATCAGGGCGGCGAGGAGGAGGAGGACGAGCGTCAGATTGATGGCGAAATTGGCCGCCTTCATATTGCCGTCGGATTTTTCTTTCGCCAGGGCACTGCTTTTATCGGTCAACTTCTTCAGCGAGGCATCTATGTCCTGAGATAATTGAAAGGCTTCGCCGCGCATCAACTGCAGAGCTTCGTTCTTTTTGCGTGAAAGGGCGAGCATCTGGATTTTGTTGTTGTCGTTTTCGAACATTGCGAGTTTCGAGGTCAAATCTTTGTATTCCGCGCTAAGTTCGGGATTGCTGATGGTTTTCTCGAATTCCGCGAGGTCCTTCTTGAGGTTGTCCTGAAAATATTTAATTCTTTCCTGGTGATTGAGCATGTCGCTCATTTTGTTGTCCAGGATGATATCGCGCAGGTTTCCACGCATCCTCTGAAAACAGGTTGAGGCACTGGAAATATGCTCGATGGGAAGCAGGATTTCCGAATAAAATTCAGTATTGTCGTTAGCCAGGTTCTTGAGATTGAGACTCGATGCGATTCCGAAAGTGGCCATCAATACCAGGGCAATCGCGAAGGATGCGGTGATCTTGGCGCCGATTTTCAAGTTATTGAACCAACTCAAAACAACGTCTCCTTTATAGAAAAGCGGGGAAGACAAAACTCACTTGATGGGAATTGTATCGCTAGCCTCTGTTCTCCTTCCCTTCGTTGTTTGGAATGATCCGACCGCTCCGGACGTTCTTCAGGGTTCTTCTCAGTAGAGCGTTGCCATCCAGGATGGGATCCCCGTGGCCCGGGTATATGGTCTCGATATCCCGGCGGCAAAGACCCTCCAGTGCCTGGACGAAACCCTCCTCGTGGGAGCCACCGGGGGTGACGACGGACACGGGGGTATCTCCCGAGAACAGCACTTTCTCCGCGGCACAGTACAGACAGATCGAATCGCTGCTGTGCCCCGGCGTGTAGAGCACTTCGAAATAGCGATCGCCCATCCTCAACTGCTCGCCCCCCTTGAGGATGACGTCGATGCCGACGAGGGAAGAGGTGTAGGCGAAGGCCTTCGCACCGTAGGTTTCCTTGATCTGGGGGACGAGGTTGGCGTGGTCGTAGTGGCAATGGGTCAGGACCACCTGCTCGATCTGATGTTTGCCCACCCCGGTCGAAACCTTGTTGATCGCGTTCAGCAAGAGGGGGTCGCGGCCCGCATCGACCAGGGTGTTGACGTCTTCGATGGCGTTCCAGTCCCCGAGGATCAGGAAGACGTTCGAGGTATAGACCTTGCTGCCTTTGGTAAGGTTGAGTACCTTCATCAACGAGCTTTCCGAAGCAACTGGGCGTGGTTGGTTACTTGTTCGAAGAGGTGGGCGCACTCGGCGGGAAGCTTNNAAGCTTCTGGGTCTGCTCGTTGATCAGGAAGCCGCCCTCGGCCAGGGCCCCGTGGAACATCTTGTACACCCCGACCCTCTCCTCGGGCGAGAAATGCAACAGGACGTTCTTGCAGACGATCAGGCTGAAGTCGTCGCCGACCGGCTTCAGGGAAAGCAGGTCGTGCTTGCTGAAAAAGACCCGGTTGCGCAGGGCGAGGTCGATCTGGGAAGAGCCCGGCTTGTCGGGGGCGGGGGCGAAGTACTTCTGGAAGATGTCCGCGGGAATGCGCTCGACCTCTTCCCTCGAGTAGATCCCGTCGGCGATGATCTTCTCGAAGAGGTTGCTGCCGTCGATGTCGGTGGCGTCGATGCGCAGGTTTCGGAAAGAGAAGCGGCCCATCTTTTCCGCCAAAAGGATGGCCAGGGTGTAGGGTTCGGGGCCCATGGCGCAACCGGCGTCCCAAACCTTGATGTTCTGGCGGCCAGAAATGGTCGGCATCAGGTGCTCGACACACAATTCGAGGGTCTGCAAGTCGCGAAAGAAATACGTGAAAGCCAATTTCTACTCCATCCTATAAAACACTGAGGTGCGCCGCTTCTTCTTCTCTGGCGGCCTTGATCGCGCGCGCGACGTCGAGAATGAGGGCAATCTCGCTGTTGCCCATGATGGTCGAGCCGGAGAAGAAATCCGCCTTGACCAAAGAACTGTCCAGCGGCTTGAAAACCGTCTGGATCTCCCCCAAGACCTGATCCACCACCAGGCCGACCCGCTCTTCGGCGGCCTTTACCACCACGATCTGCTCCCAGCGATCGGCGTCCGGAAACCGGAAGAGCCGCCGCAGGCGCAGGAAGGGAACGAATTCCTCCCGAAGCTTGAAGAGGTCGCGGCGGTCCTGGCTTCGATCGCTCTCTTTGAACTCCAGGCACTCCTCGACCTGGGCCAGGGGGAGAACGAAGTGGTTTTCCGCGACCTTGACCAAAAGGCCGTTGACGATGACGGTAGCCATGGTGGAGGGGATGCGGATGCGGAAAGTGGTGCCCTTGCCCCGTTCGCTGAAGATTTCGAGGCGGCCGCGCAGCTCTTCGATGTTGCGCTTCACGACGTCCATCCCCACNNACGTCGGTCACCACCTCGGCGGTGGAGAAGCCCGGATGGCAAATCAAGGAAAGGATCTGATCCTCGCGCATCGTTCCCTCCCCGACCAGGCCGAGTCTTTGGGCCTTGGCCAGGATGGCGTCGGTATCGAGCCCCTTGCCGTCGTCGATGACGTCGAGGATGAGGTTGGTCCCCACCACGTTGGCCTTGAGAGTGATCGAACCGGTCTCGCTCTTGCCGAGACGTCTTCGTTCCTCCGGGCTTTCCAGGCCGTGGTCGACGGAGTTGCGGATCATGTGTTTGAGGGGATCGCCCAGACGCTCGATGATGGTCTTGTCCACCTCGAACCCCTCGCCCTCGAGGGAGAGCTCCGCCATCTTTCCCAGGGAAAGGGCGAGGTCGCGGACGATGCGGCGGTAGATCCCCAGGGCCGGGCCGATGGGGACCTTGCGGATGCCCATGATCTGGAGCTGCAGGCTGCGGGTGTTGCGATCCAGCCAGGCCAGCACCGCTCTCAGTTCCTTGGCGGCGCTACCGGTGAACTTGTTGGTGATCTGAAGCATGTAGGTCTGCACGATCACCACCTCCCCGATGGTGTTGAGGAGCTGGCTGAGACGGGTCGTGTCCACCCGGATCGAGTTCTGGGCCTGAGCGGCCTGATCCTTCGGGGCTTTTTGATTCAGGATGGACTGTTCGGTATCGGCGTCGTCGGATAATAATCCCTGGCCTTGGGGACGATCTCCCCCGAGCTCCAGGACGGATTTCGGCGGGGCATCGCCGCCGAAGGCGGAGATCACGGCATCGAGACGGGTCAGTTGCCCGGCCAGGTTTTCCTCGTCCTCCGGCTCCTTCTCGGCGCCGATGCAGTCGACCATCCTGGACAGGAGGTCGATCCCTTCGAGGAGGATGTTGGTGATGCCGGGGGAGGGGAGCAGGACCCTGTCACGGATGAGGACGAGCAGGTTCTCCAGGCGATGGGAAAGATCCTTGGTGGCCGAAAGGGTGCGGGATTCGCTGGTGAGGCTGAGGCAGCCCGCGGCCCCCTTTATGGAATGGATGGCGCGAAAAACCTTGTGCACCAGGTCGGAATTGGCTTGGGCGCCATCGGCCTCGATCTGAATCAGATCGCTTTCCAGACCGAAGAGGTTTTCCTTGGCCTCCTCCACGAAAAGCAGTAGTAGTTCATTGTCGGCGTTTGGCTCCATCTATTCCTCCATGAGTAAATCATAGCACAAGCCTTAGGTCCGGCGAACATCGCCGATGAGCGCGAGCGATACTTTACAGGCTTCATCGCATTAAGTAGGATGAAGCGATATGCGCGATTCCATTCACTGGTCCGTCAACGTCAACCCCCTCAGGCTCTCCCCTTCCTTGNNATTCATTGGTCCGTCAACGTCAATCCCCTCAGGCTTTCCCCCACCTTGCGTCTTTCGGAGATGGAAGAGGGGGTGGATCGTACCTTGATCCACCTGAAGGCTCTCGGAGCGGACTTCGTCCGTCTCGATATCCTCTGGGCTTGGCTCGAGCCGTCGCCCGGACAAATCCAAAGGGAGGCCGTCCGGTTCTACAGCGACCTTTTCGAGCGCCTTTCCCGCGAGGGTTTCCAAACCATGGCGATCCTTTATACCCCGCCCGACTGGGCTCAAAAGCTATCCAAGAGCGATCCGAACGCCTTCCTGGAATGCTGGCGTTCTTTCTGCCGCCTGGTATCCAAGGAATTCGGGGGCCAGCTGCGCTTCTTTCAGATTTGGAACGAGCCGAACAACTACTTTTCGGTCGCCAAGGGGGACTTCAACCTCTTCAAGCACCTCCGGCTGGGCGGATTTGATCTGGCCGTGGGGGTTCGCTGGGACCTGCTGGGGGGGATCTTCCGCATCGCCCGCGAAGAGCTGGAAACGGGTTCTTTCCTGATCTTCAACGTTCTGGCCAATTTGTCGAACTTTTTGCCCCTTTCCTTTCCCTCCTGGGTGGACTGGGACGAGTTCACCGAGCGGATGCTGATGGAAGCGGGGGATTGCATCGACGCGATCGCCATCGACCACTACCCCGGCACCTGGACTCCTGGCTGCAGCCCCCTGGAATGGACCTCGCTCGACATCCTGGGCGGGAAGGTCAACGACCCCAAGAGCCGCTGGTACCGCAAGACCGTCATGATCGGGGAGACCGGCTATTCCTCCTGCAACAACGTCAATTTCGGCTGGCCGAAAAACTTCTCCAACCTCTTCCGCGACGACCACACCGAGGAGACCATGGTGGAATGGTATGCCTCTTCCCTTCCTCATCTGGCCCGGCAGTTGCGCCGGGACCGCTTCCCCCACAACAAGATCAACCTAGTCAACCTCTACGAACTCTACGATGCCCCTCCCACGGTCACCAACCACTCCCTCCTCAAGCTGGAGCAGCACTTCGGCCTGGTGAGGACGAACGATCAACCGAAGCTGGTTTATCCCTTGATAGCGAGGATCTTCCGGGGCGAGTTCGATTACACCCCCACCGCCTCGGGAAGACTGATCCCTCCCTATATCCAGACCGCCTGGGGCTCGAAGTGGGTCCACCGCGCGCTCTGGCAGCGCCTGGTCGCTTTGGCGGGGGCCATTCGAAAGTGACGAAGAATAACGAAAAACAGGAATCCTCGATCCTGGCTTCCCAGCCCACCCTCAACGGGGACATCCTCAGCCAGGAGCGCTTTCGACCACGATTGCTCTCCCGCATCATCGCCCTTTCGGCCATGATCCTCATGACCCCGGCATTCCTCCTGGCCAGCCTGCTGCTGGTCACCATCCTTTTCACCGTTCCCGCCATCACCCTATTCTGCCTGCTCGGGGTTTACTGGAACACCTTCTTCCACCACCTCTTCAGCGGAACCGAGATCGCCTACCGTCTCCGCTGCGGCCGCTGCGGGAAGGAGTTCCACTACCGCAAGCCACACCGCCTCAGGCGTTTCCATTGCCTCTGTCCCGCCAGTTTCGTCACCAACCGCATCGATCGCAAGCGCCCCTCCCAGGCCACCGCAAGCTTGACAACACCTCGCTCAACTGATCTATAATTTTCGGAATCGCCAGCTTCATCCAGCGAAAGAGGAAAAAAACATGTCGACAGAAACCGGACAGATCTCGATCCACACCGAGAACATCCTGCCCATCATCAAGCAATGGCTTTATTCGGATAAGGAAATCTTTCTGCGCGAACTGATCTCCAACGCGGTGGACGCCATCACCAAGGTGAAAAAAGTGGCCCTTTCCGAAGAGATCGAGGGAAACCAGGAATATTCGATCCAGGTCGAATTGGATCAGGAAAAAGGCACCCTTTCCATTCGGGACAACGGCATCGGCATGGACGAGGGGGAAATCAAGAAATACATCAATCAAATCGCCTTCTCGGGCGCCGAGGACTTCCTTGAGCGCTACAAGGAAAACAACGAGAACAACCAGATCATCGGGCACTTCGGATTGGGCTTCTACTCCGCCTTCATGGTCGCGGAAAAGGTCGAGATCGTCTCGAAATCCTATCGGAAGGGTTCCGTCGCCGCCCACTGGAGCTGCGAGGGAGGCACGGAATATCTCCTGGAGGAATCCGAGAAGGAAGAGCGGGGCACCGAAGTCATCCTGACGATCTCCCCGGATTGCGCCGAGTTCCTCGACCGGGGAAGAATTACCGAAATCATCAAGCGCTACTGCAACTTCCTTCCCGTCCCCATCCTTTTGAACGGAGAGCTTCAAAACGAGCGTACCCCCATCTGGACCAGGACCCCCAACACCATCAAGGAAGAAGAATACAAGGAATTCTATAAAAAGCATTTCCCCGGCAAGGAGGATCCGCTCTTCTGGATCCACCTCAACGTCGACTATCCCTTCCGTCTCCAGGGCATCCTCTATTTCCCCAAGATCCTGCACGAGCTCGACGGCTCGAAGGGCGAAGTCCAGCTCTACTGCAACCAGGTCTACGTCTCGGACAACACCCAGGACCTCATCCCGAAGTTTTTGACCGTCCTGCAGGGAATGATCGATTGCCCGGACATCCCCCTGAACGTATCCCGCTCGATGCTACAAAACGATCCCTACGTCCGCAAGATCTCCGAGCACATCACCAAAAAGATCGCCAGCCGTCTCAAGGCCCTCTATCAGAGCGACAAGGAACAATACCAGCGGCTCTGGGAGGACATCCACCTCTTCATCAAATTCGGCGCCATGGAGCACGAGAAATTCTACGAGGCCGTCAAGGATTTCCTGATCTTCAAGTCCTCCGAGGGCGGCTATCTCACCCTCGATCAGTACCTGGAAAAGAACAAGGAAAAAAATAAGGACGTCGTCTTCTATTTTTCGGACGAAGAAAAGCAATCCACTTATTTGAACCTCTTCAAGTCGCAGGGGCTGGAGGCCTTGAACCTTTCCTCCATGATCGACAACCACTTCATTCAATTCCTCGAGTTCAGGCGAATGCCGCTCAAGTTCCAGCGCATCGACTCCCAGTTGACCGACAATTTGATCGACTCGAGCAGCTCGAAGGGCGACGAAAAAAATATTGAGCTTTTATCCGAGCGGATCAAGGAGCTGTTGGAAATCGAAAACATCGAGGTCAAGGTGGAGAGCCTGAAGTCCGAGGCGATTTCGGCGGTGATCGTGCAACCGGAGTACGCGCGCCGCTTCAAGGAGATGGCCGCCTTCATGCAGAAGGAGAATGCGCCCGATGTGGGGCAAACCCTGATCGTCAACCAAACCAATACGGTGGTCCAGAGGTTCTTCGGTCTCGACGAGGAAGGAAAAGTGGAGGAATCGAAGTTGCTTTTGGAGCAAATCTACGACCTGGCGCGCCTGGCTCACAACGGCCTGAAGGGGGATGAGATGACCCGCTTCCTGGAGCGTTCCCACGGCTTCTTGGGCAAGATCTAGATGGGGTTCATCGAGGACTATTTCCAAAAGAGTCCGAGCGAGATCGACCACCGGGACATCCTGAACTTCATCGAGCAGAAGAACGAGGAAGCCTGGAACCTCGATTACAAGGAATACCGTCCCGAAATGCGCCTGGAGGACATCGTCAAGGACGTCACGGCCTTCGCCAATTCCGGCGGTGGCCTGATCATCCTCGGGATCTCGGAGATCCAGGATCCGGCCAATCACTTGAAGATTTTTCCCGGTGAAATCACCTGGTGCCTGGCCAGCCTATCGAAGGAGCAACTCGAGAACAAGATTCAGGGAAACTCCGAGCCCCGCATCCACGTCCACATCGAGCCGATTCGCCATCCCCTGAGCAACGGGATGGCCATCTACCTGATCGACATCCCCCAGTCGGAGATGCCGCCCCACCAGTTCAAGAAAACCAAGAAATACTACAAGCGCTTCAATTTCAAATCGGAAGAGATGGAGCATTGGGAAATCGCCGATCTCTTTCAAAAGCGCATGCGCTCGAAGCTTTATCCCTATTTTTTCATCAAGAGCCTGGACGTCGGAAGCAACGAACACCAGCCCGGCCGCAAGGAGTTCGTCGTCGAGATGGAACTCCAGGTCGAGAACGTGGGTCGGGTGCTCGCCAAGAACACCTATCTCAGCCTGAAGGGCCTCAACCCGGGGCTCGAATTCATCCGGAAGATCGGAGGGGAGCTCAACCCTTCGGAAGCCTCGAAAAACGAACTCCAGCACATCGGATTCAACCGCATCCAGCATCCCTACCTCAGGATGCCCTGGATCGAGGTACAACTCTACGGCTACTATTACCCGGAAAGCCCTATTCTGGAAATCGAGTGCCGGCTGGCGGCCGAGGACTTCCCCCTCACCATCTACCGCACCAACATCGACCTTTCCTCCTACGATTCCGAAAAGGAAAAAGGGGAAACGATGCCGGACCATTGCGGGGCCTTCTACCTGCCCATCAAGGAGGAGCGTGCCGCCTGGAAATGAGAAATTGAACTCCTTCAAGGAGACCCTCGAGAGAATCGAAGTTCCGCCCCATCCCCTGGTCGAGGCCCTGGAGTTCATGCGCGGCTTTGTTCCCAATGCCACCAACATCGGTGAAAGCGGAGATCGCAACGACCTTTACTTCCTGATCGACACGATGAACGAGGCGATCAAGGAGGCTGTCCCGGGCTCGGTCTGTGCCGCGGGATGCAGCCGTTGCTGCTACTTTCCCATCGCCCTCTTCAACATTTCTCCCCTGGAATGGCGGACCATCGAAGTTTTTTTGGACGGGATGGAGGAAGAGGGACGCGAGAGGATTCTGGGAAACTTCCGGCGAGACTTCAAGAAAAAAACGAAGCAGCTTTCTTTGATCCAGTGGATCGTCGACCGGCCCATTTCCTTCGTCCCGAAGCTCGGGGGGCTACCCTGCCCTTTCCTCGAAAAAGGCAACTGCGCCATCTATCCCGCCCGTCCTCTCTACTGCCGTACCTTCGGCTACTACACCGTGGTGAGCGGAATGATCGGCAATCCCCGCTTCTATTCTTGCGGGGTGCAGGGCAACGCCCTCGAAGCGCAACTGAGAAAGGCCGGACCGCAAGTCGGCCTTCCGAGCGCCAATCCGCTCATCTATCAGCTGGACCTCCTCAACCGCCTGGACTTTCCGAAGTGGACGGGATGGCGACTGCTATTGAACCTTTTCGGCTTTTATCCCGATTATCCGGTCATCTTGAAGGAGAGATGGCTACAAAAATATGAAATAGGAAGGCGTTGATTTGAGGACGAAGAAACATATCGGTAAAGCAGTAAGGGGCGCGTCGCTTCTTTTTCTTTTGGTTTTCTGCCTCCCCGCCGAAGCGAGCACGGTCGCCTTCGAAGACCAGGGAGTCCTGGAAAAAAGCCGCTGGCAACTCAATTCCATCTTTTTCCTTTTTCCGAACACCCAGAAGGTCGAGGAGGGAAGGATCGCACCGCTGGAGGCCAGGGACGCCGGTTTTCTAGGCCAGTTCGCTCAGGAGTTCCGCTATGGCCTGACCGAGCGGGTTATGCTGAGAACCACCCTGCCACTCTCCTTTCTCCGGGAAGAGAAGAATTCTTCCGGCGGCCTGGGGGATTCGGAAGCTTATTGCAAGGTGCTGTTTTGGGGGGAAGAGGACTCGACGTTCCAGGCGGCTTTCGGGACGCAATTCATGGCGCCGACGGCCTTTCCCGGTCGCTTCGGCATCAATGGGGGCTTCAACTTCACCCCGAGCCTGATGCTCAAGCTCGATGCGGGTCCGGGGATTTTCAACGCTTTGCTGGGATATTCGAGGGCCCTCGAGCGGGAAGAGGAAGGAAAAAGAATTCACCCCTCGGATTGCCGCTTCGTCGGCTGTGCCTGGAACTCCGATCTGGGCGAAAAATTCAACCTCGCGCTCGAGGCCCTCTGGAGTGATTCTTTGGGTTCCTCGACGGATGGAATGCTTGATCAAGGCTCAAAGAGCCAGTCCTTGACGGTGGGGCCCGGGCTTTCCTGGGCGATCGCCCCGGATCAGGACCTCATGGCCAGCCTGCAGGTCCCTCTGATCCGAAGCGGAGACCTCCCCCTTTCCCAGCCCTTTTCCCTGCTCCTGCAGTTTTCACGAAACCTTTAAGGAAAAATAGCAAGTATTTATTCCAGGGGGCGATTAAGATGGAATGAGAGTCGATCGAAGGAGGATAACCATGCTTTCCCGCTTTACGGTTTTGATCTTGAGCGCCGTCGTCATGAGCAGCCTCATGTTGACGGGGTGCGGCCGTCCCTCCCCCAACCAACCGGAACATGTGGGACAGGTCCACCGCTAAAAAATACAGCAAATTGACAGCGAGGGTGTGTCCTTCGATACCCTTCGACAAGCTCAGGACAGG
>DOBT01000022.1 GCA_003503675.1 Cyanobacteria bacterium UBA8530
CCGCCTCGCCAACGGCAACACCCTGATCACCGATTCCGGCAACAGCCGGGTGATGGAAGTCAACGCCAACAACATGGTCGCCTGGAGCTTCGGGATGATGGAAGACGGTAGTCAGGAAGAAGGCGATTCCAAGCTGATGAACCCCGGTAGCGCCGTCCGCCTCGCCAACGGCAACACCCTGATCGCCGACACCGGCAACGACCGCGTCATCGAAGTCAACGGCAACGGCGAGATCCAGTGGGACATGCCGGTCGGTCAGCCGACCTTCGCCGAAAGAATGTAAGTTCTCTGCTACAATCGAGGGGGAGTGTTCCCCCTCTTTTTTTGTGGTTTTTTTTGAGATGAATCTGCCCGCTACCCTTTTCCCAACCGGTATCCGACTTGCCGTCCGGCTCCAACCCAGGGCTAGCCGAAACGGCATCGATGGTTTGATAGGGGAAGGAAAGGACTGTCGCCTCAAGCTCCGCCTGACCGCCCCTCCCGTCGACAATGCCGCCAACCAGGCCTGCCGGGAATTCCTGGCCAAAAACTTCAAGATAGCCAAGAGCCAGGTCGAGATCACGGGCGGCGAAAAATCGAGAGACAAGGTTTTTTTCTTGCAGGGGCAACCGGAGCTATTGCTCCAGCGACTGGAAGAACTTCTCGATTAATTCAAGCCGTCCGCTTCCTGCAACTTGTCCAGCCAGGGAAAAGTTACGACGACCTTTTTTTCTTTTTCGTGGTGAAAAAGGATCAATTCGAGGGCTTCTTTCCCCAAAACCCCTTCCAGCTTTTTCGCCCCCTCGCGGGGGTGATTCTTTTTGACTTCCAGCGCGAAGGGGAAATTCAGCACGGCCAGAGTGCGAGAAAGCAGCCCGTAGGAGGCCGGCTTGCCGAAATCATGCAGGAGAGCCGCCTTGAGGACATGGAGGGGCGCGCCGGCCTTCTCGAGGCACTGGGCCACCCGGCAGCAGTGGAAGCGATCGGCGCGATGCATTTTTTCGAAGAAAGGGAATTCCCCTTCACCTAGCAGGCCTGCCACCCAGGCTTCTTCGAAGGCGTTCAGGCGCCCGAAAAGATGAAAATATCCCTGTTTCAGGCGGGTCATCAGGGGACGATCGCCACCAATGCCTGGATGGTGGTCACGATGGCCGCGTTGAAGGCATGGCGGGCGAAGGGAACCACCATGAAGAGCACCAGCAGGATCACCCCGTAAGGCAAGAGCTGGTAGTAGGCGTGGCGCCACTTCTCGGGCAGGAGGTCGGAGAGGATGCCGAAGCCGTCCAGGGGGGGGATGGGCAGGAGGTTGAAGATCATCAGCACGGTGTTGATGAGGACCAGCACCAACAAGGGGACGGCCAGGGGGATGGCTTCCAGGAGTTGCATGTTCATGAGCACCAGCATGCCGAGCTTGTCGGCAGGCAGGGCCTGGAAGGCGGGGGAATGTTTGAGGATCAGGATTCCGACTACCGCCAGAAGGAGGTTGGCCAGGGGGCCGGCCCCGGAAACGAGCAGCATGCTGAAGCGGCCTTTGAGGTTGCGGGGGTCGATGGGGACCGGCTTGGCCCAACCGAAAGGAGCGACCAGCAGCATCAGGGTCCCCAGTAGGTCCAGGTGGGCCAGGGGATTGACCGTCAACCTGCCGGCCAGGCGGGCGGTGCGGTCACCCAGGCGATCGGCCGCCAGGGCATGGCAGAACTCGTGCAGGGTGATCGAGATCAAGAAGATGGGGAAGTAGATCAAGAGTTCTTGGATGATGCTCTCGAGGTCTTTTCCGTTCAGCAGCAAAAAGATTTCCCTTCAGAGATAAATGGAGGCGAGTTTCTTCGCCAAAGAAACTTCTTCGGCTTTCCCGATTTTTCCGTCCAGCTTGGCGGCCAGGATTTCGTCGAGGAGGACGCGGTAAAGGGGGCCCGGCGGGACGCCCAACTCCTTCAAAGTGTAGCCGTTCACTTCTTCGAGGACAACCCCTCGCAGCCGGAAGAAGAAGGAAAGGATTTTCTTGCGCTCGCGGGAAGAAGCGAGCGCCGCCAGGAAGAGAAGGACTTCGGGCCTTAGGTTTTTCAAGAGGAAGTAGCGCGCGCTGTTCTTCTCGGGCAAAGGAAAAAGATTATCGGCTTCCAGGCAGTCTTTCAGGACTTCCTTTTCCTTCTCCCCCAGGAGGAGGCGCTCGCAACAGCTCACTTCGGTGCCCAGAAGCAGCAGGGCCAGGCCAGCCAGCCAGTAGCGCCCCTCGATTCTCGCTTCGAAGAGCTTTTTCAGGTGGAAGTATCTCCGAAACAGTCCGGGAGCGGGGCGTTTTATTCCCCGGTTGATCAGCTGTTCGGCCTCGAGCTGGAAAAGAAGGAAGATGCCTTGATTTCCCCCTTCCTCGAGCAGGCGCCGCAGTTCCCTCTTGAAGCGTTCGCCACCGGTTTCCCCCAGGCGAGAGGCGGAGTATCTCGCGAGATTCTGGCTGTTTTCCTCGAAGGAGAAGCCCAAACGGACCGCCAGGCGTATCCCCCTCAGGATGCGGGTCGGGTCCTCGATGAAGCTCAATCGGTGGAGCACCCGCAAGACTTTTTTTTCCAGGTCTTCCCGGCCGCCGAAGGGGTCGACCAGTTTTCCACGAGAAAGGTCGAGCCCCATGGCGTTCACCGCGAAGTCGCGCCGGAAGAGGTCCTGGCGGATGGAGGCGGGCTCCACGATCGGCAGGGCGTTGGGATGGGGGTAGTATTCCTCGCGGGCCATGGCCACGTCGATGTCGAAGCCGTTCGGGGTGACGAGCAGGGCCGTGCCGAAGGGGGGGTGCGGGATGCAGAGGTAGTCTTTTTGTTTTGCCCAGCTCTCGGCTAACCGGATGGCGTCCCCTTCGACGACGAGGTCGATGTCGAGGTTCGGCCGGCCCAAGAGGAGGTCCCGTACGGCTCCTCCCACCAGGTAGAGAGGGAGGGAGGAAAAAGAGCGGGCTTCCTGGAGGATGGCCAGGGCGGCGGGCGGCCAGAGCTTCTCGAGGAGGTCCCCCAAATAAAGAGCCTTTTCGGCCTGGGGGTGAGCTTCGAGAGCCCAGATCAGGTCCGAGCGGGTGATGATCCCCAGCAACTTTTCATTTTCGGTGACCAGCAGGCGTCCGACTCCGTGCCTTCCCATCAGGGAAAGGAGCTGAGAAAGGGGGGCGTCGGGAAGAACCGAGATGACCCTTCGATCTCCGAGCGAGCCCACCGGCTCCTCGGATAGTCCATGCCGTACCGCCTTTTCGAGGTCCTTACGGGAGATCATCCCGCAAACCCTTTCATTTTCGGTGATGGCGAGGGCCCCGTGTCCGAAATAAACCAGGCGCTCCAGCGCGACGATCGCCTTTTCCGAACTGTCCACCGTGCGGACGGGACCGTTCATGACTTCCAGGGCCCGCAGGGGGGGGGGCAAGAAATCCAAGACTCTTTTTTCGAGAAAATCGATGGCTTCCGGGGGGGACATTTTCGTGTGTCCCGCGGCGGCGCCGGGGTGTCCCTTGCCTTCCAGGGGAAGAAGCAGGGTCCGGACGTCGAAGCAATTGGATCTTCCCACGACCAGGGTTTTTCCGTCGATTTTGACGGCGGCGAGGGCGACGTCCGCTCCGTGGAGGTGGGCCAGGTGATCGACCGCATCGGCGGCTCCCTCGACGTGATCCCCCTCGCTGAAGCAGGTGAGGACGATCTTTTCGCCGACCTCCCGGATGCGCGCGTTTTTTTCCAGGCTTTTCAAGAGCTCGTTTTGTCGCGGGGAAAGCCGGGAGAACTCCGTAATCCGGTTGAGATCCGCCCCCCATTCGAGGAGGACGGCCAGGGCTCTGGCATCTTCCGGCTGGGTGGAGGGATGGGTGAGGTTTCCGGTGTCCTGGTGGATGCCGAGGGCGAAAAGCGTGGCCTCGAAGGGTTTCACGAAGAGCCCCCGTTGCAGGAGTTCGCCCACCAAGAGGGTGGTGGCCGCCCCGACCGTCCTTATCTCGCCGCCTTCGAAGACCCTTCGGGGATCGGGGGGATGGTGGTCGAAGCAATGCCATTCCACGGAGTCGGACAATAATTTCGAAAGTCCTTCCACCCGTTCGGGACTCTGCGTGTCCACCAGGATCACTTTTTCGACCGAGTGGGGCGGGATTTCCTCGGGATAAGGGAGGTCGAGCCTTTCCCGACCGAGAGCGAGGAAGGCGGCGACCTGGGGGGCGAGCTCATGGCCCGCTATCGCCACCGCCTCCGGATAAAGCAGACGGGCGGCGACCATGCAGGCCAGGCCATCGAAGTCGAGAGGGGAATGGCTGGCGATGATTTCCATGGAGCCGATTATAGCAAAAAAATTAACCCTTCCTCCCGTGTAATCGAGGGGGGGGAAGGCTGCCTGGAGGTTAACTTTTTGTGATATAATTGAAAGCGTAAATTTCTGGTGGATCGGGCGTCTCGTTCGCGCTCCCGCCTTCTTTCGAGACCTTGATGAGGAGGACCCATGTTGAACTCAGTGGTGCTGGTCGGTAGGGTCGGTCAGGACCCCGAAATGAAGTATTTCGAAACCGGAAAGGTGAAGACCACCTTCAGCTTGGCCGTCAACCGTCCCGTCAAGCGCACCGAGGGGAACGACTCCACGGATTGGTTCCGCATCGAACTCTGGGGCAAGCAGGCCGAAGTGGCCGGCGAGTACGTCCGCAAGGGAAGCCTGGTCGGCATCCTGGGGCGGCTCGAGTTTTCTCGCTGGACCGACGCCAACGGGGTCAAGCACGAGATGCCGGTCATCTCCGCCAACCAGCTCCGCCTGCTGGGTAGCAAGAGGGACGAGGAAGCATCGATGGAATCGGAGGCGTCTTTCTGAACAAGGGGTACCGCTTGGCGATCATCGCCGATGACTTGACCGGCGCCTGTGACACGGCGCTGCAGTTTTTCCGGGGGGGGCATGAGACCTGGGTCGCCCCCGTACCCGGCGGAGAGGTTCCGCCCGGGTTGACGGCCATCGCCGTCAACACCGACAGTCGTGACCTCGACGAGGAACGCGCCCGGCGCAGGGTGGCGGAGTCGGTCGAGTGGCTGCGCCTACAGGGTTTTTCGAACTTTTACAAGAAAGTCGACTCCACCCTGAGGGGCAACTTGAGGGCGGAGATCGAAGAAACCTTGGCGGCTGCCGAGAGCGAACTGGCCGTGGTGGCCCCGGCCTTTCCCCAGGCGGATCGAACCACCGTGTCGGGGATTCAGCTGGTGGGCGGGGTGCCCGTCTCCTTGACCCCTTACGGGGAAGAAGTGGGTAGTCCCGCGCAGGAGTCCCATCTCCCGACCCTGCTGAAGGGTGAGTTGGTCGATTACAGGGTCGTGGCGAAGGGGCCCGCCTTCATCGCCGCCGCGATAGCCGCCTGCAAGAAAAAGATCTTGGTGGCCGACGCTTCGAGGCCCAAGGACCTCTCGGCGATCGCAGAGGCCATCCGCCTTTCCCCGAGAAAGATTCTTCCGGTCGGTTCGGCCGGTTTGGCGCTGGCCCTGCAAACGAGGTGGCTCATCCAGAGCGCCCGCCCGATCAGCCTGGCCAAGGGAAAGCCGGTGGTGATCCTGAACGGTTCGACCAACCCGGTTTCCCTGGGGCAGTTGGATCGATTGAATTGCCGGGTACTCCAGGTCGACGTCCATCGGGTTCTCCTGGCCGATTTCGACCCCGAGGAGTTCGCCCGGAGGGCCCTGCAGCAGATCCTCGCCGGGTTGGACGTGGCCATCACCACGGTCCGCAACCCGCTGCAGGTGACCATGGCCCTCAAGCTGGGCCATGAGCTCGGAATGGACGCCCTCGGAGTGGGAGCCATGCTGTCGGGCGCCCTGGGGGCGATCGCCAGGCGGTTGCAGGGGATGGAATTGGGCGGAATGGTATTGATGGGCGGACAAACGGCCTTTGCCGCCTGCGAACAAATCGGCTGGCTGCGCATCGTGGACGAGGTCCTGCCCGCGATCCCCCTCGGGGTATCCTCGAGCGGACTTCGCCTGGTGACCAAATCGGGCGGTTTCGGTTCCCTCGACGCCCTCGAGCGCATTCTCCGCTACCTCAAGGAGCGACCATAGTGAAAATAAAAGTTTTTCTGCTCGGGGTGGGAAGCTGGGGGCGGACCCTGGCCGGCCTCTTGCGCGAGAAGGGCCACGAAGTTATTTTGGGGGCTCGGGACTTCGAGGAAAAAGAATTCCTGGCGCTCAGCGGGATTGCCTCCACCTTCGAAAGGGCGGATTGCCTTGATTGCTCCCTGATGGTGATGGCCGTTCCCTCCCAGTTTCTGAGAGGCGCGGCCCGCTCGGTCGCGCCCTTCCTGGGAGAGGTCCCCGTCATTTGCGGAACCAAGGGCTTGGAACTCGGTAGCCACAAGAGGATGAGCCAGGTGCTCTCCGAAGAACTGCCGGGCAGAAGAATCTTGGCTCTTTCCGGTCCCAACCTGGCTCCGGAAA
The DNA here is from genome assembly GCA_003503675.1 of Cyanobacteria bacterium UBA8530. Lineage (GTDB taxonomy): Bacteria > Cyanobacteriota > Sericytochromatia > S15B-MN24 > UBA8530 > UBA8530. The sequence continues at coordinate 6,399 of DOBT01000022.1, forward strand.
TCGAGCGAGGGTTGCCCGCCTCGACGGTCATCGCCGGGGAGGGTGCCGAGATCGGGCAAGAAGCCTTCAATTCGGACCGCTTCCGGGTCTACACCAACGACGACCTGGTGGGGGTCGAGCTGGGCGGGGCGCTCAAGAACGTCATTGCCCTCGCCGCGGGCGCCCTCGACGGCCTGGGGCTCGGGGACAACGCCAAGGCGGCCCTTATGACCAGGGGGCTGGCCGAAATCAGTCGCCTGGGAACCGCCATGGGGGCCAATCCGGCGACCTTCGCCGGTCTGGCGGGCCTCGGGGACCTGGTGGCTACTTGCAGTAGCCCACTCTCCCGCAACCACCGGGTCGGGAAGTTGCTCGCCGAAGGAAAGCCCTGGGAAGAGATCGAGCAAACCGGGATCACGGCCGAGGGCGTTCCCACGGCCAGGGAGGCAGTCGAACTCGCCCGCCTCCACTCGGTCGAGATGCCCATCGCCGAGCAGGTGTGTCGCATCCTCGCCGGCGGTTCCGTCGAGCAGGCGGTGGAAGGGTTGATGATTCGGCGTCCGAAAAAGGAAGATTGAAGTGAGCAGAAAAATCGAAAAAATTGAAAGGGTGGCCATGATGCACATTTGCATGCTTTCTTGGGAATATCCCCCCCGCATCATCGGGGGCATCTCTCGCCATGTGGAGGAGATCTCCGAGGCGCTGGTGGCCCAGGGGCACCGGGTCTCCGTGATCACCGCCGACCACCCCGGAACGGCCCCCTACGAGGAGCGCCGCGGGGTCCACATTTATCGGGTTCCCAACGACCATGCCCCCACCCCCGACTTCCTCACCTGGGTGCTCCACCTCAACTTCGGAATGATCGAGCTGGCTCTCCAGGTTCACAAGGAGAATCCCTTCAGCCTGATCCATGGACACGATTGGCTGGTCGGCCAGGCCGGCATCCTCTTGAAGAAGACCCTGGACTTGCCCCTCGTCGGAACCGTTCATGCCACCGAGAACGGCCGGATGCAGGGCATCCACACCCCGATCCAGCGCTACATCCATCAGCAGGAATGGGCCCTCACCTTCGAGTCCTGGCGCACCATCGTCTGCTCCGACTACATGTTCCGCGAGCTCCAGGGCCTCTTCCAGGTTCCCCAGGACAAGATGGACATCATCCCCAACGGCATCGACTACCAGAAGTTCGACTTCTCCTTCGAGGCCAAGCCCTTCCGTCGCCGGTACGCCCTGGACTACGAGAAGATCATCCTCTTCGTGGGGCGCATGGTGCCCGAAAAGGGTGCGCAGGTCATCATCGAGGCGGCTCCCGACGTGCTCAAGGAGTACCCGGACGCCAAGTTCGTTTTGGTGGGACGCGGTGGCTTCCTCGACGAGTTGAAGAGAAGAGCGAATGAACTCTCGGTCGCCCACAAGATCCACTTCACCGGTTACGTCGACGACGATACCCTCCTGCGCCTCTACAAGGTCGCCTCGGTCTTCACCGCCCCTTCCCTCTACGAGCCCTTCGGGATCGTGGCCTTGGAGGGGATGGGCGCCCAGGTCCCGGTGGTGGTTTCCGATACCGGCGGCCTCGGCGAGATCGTCGAGCACAAGCGCTCCGGTCTCACCGTCTTCCCCGGCGACCCCAAATCCCTGGCCTGGGGCTTGCTCGAAGTCCTGAAGGACCCCGACACGGCCGCACTCATGCAGGACCAGGCCTTCCAAAGAATCCTCGACACCTTCAACTGGCCCATGATCGCCCGCCAAACCGCGGAGGTCTATGCCAGGGTGTTGCAAGAAGCGGACAAAGCTAGTCCCGCTTTGACTCGGTAAAGGTTCCGTTTGGACAACGCTGTCCAGCATGCACAGAAAGAGGTGACTTCATGAAAGCGGTCCTGATGGCGGGAGGTTCGGGCACCCGGTTGCGCCCGTTGACCTGCGACATTCCCAAACCCATGGTCCCCATGCTCAATCGGACCATGGCCGAACACATCATCGATCTCCTGAAGAAACACGGCATCAGGGACATCATCATCACTCTCTATTACCTGCCCCAGGTCATTCAGAGCTACTTCGGGGACGGCCGCGACTTCGGGGTCAACATCACCTACGCCATCGAGGAGAAGATGCCTCTCGGCACCGCCGGTTGCGTCAAGGCCGTCGAGCACCTGCTCGACGATACCTTCATCGTGATCAGCGGCGACACCCTGACCGACACCGACCTTACCGCCGCCATCGAATTCCACAATCAGAAGAAATCCCTGGCCACTCTGGTCCTGACGAGGGTCGAGAACCCCATGGATATCGGGGTGGTCATCACCGATCCCGAGGGCCGCATCGAGCGCTTCCTCGAAAAGCCTTCCTCGAGCGAGATCTTCTCGGACACCATCAACACCGGCACCTACATTCTCGAACCCGAGGTGCTCGCCCACTTGGACCCCGACAAGGAGTTCGACTTCTCCAAGGACCTCTTCCCCCTTCTGTTGAAGCGCAGCGACCCGATGTACGGCTACATCGCCAATTGCTACTGGGAGGACGTGGGTTCCTTGCAGGCCTACCGGCAATCCCACTACGACATCGTCGAGGGAAAGATCAAGCTGGAAATGGGCTACAAGGAGTGGCAACCCGGGATCTGGGTGGGAGAGGGATCGACCATCGATCCCACCGCCAAGCTTTCCGGCCCCCTGGTCATCGGGAAGCACTGCCAGATCGGCGCCAACGTCCAGATGACGGCGGGCACCGTGATCGGCGACAACGTCATCGTCGGAGCCGGCTCTTCCCTCAAGCGGCCCGTGATCTGGAACAACGTCTACATCGCCGAGGGGGTCGCCCTCAGGGGCTGCGTCATCGGCAAGAACACCTCCCTCAAGCGTTCTTGCGAGGTGCTGGAGGGGGCGGTCGTCGCCAACAACTGCGTGGTGGGCGAGAAGAGCGTCATCAAGCCCAACGTCAAGGTTTGGCCGAACAAGACCATCGACACCGGCGCCACCGTCTCGAGCAGCCTGATCTGGGGTACGAACGCCCAGAGGGGGCTCTTCGGTAGCGGCGGGGTGCGCGGCCTGGTGAACATCGAGATCACCCCCGAGTTCGCCGTCAAGCTCGGCGCCTCCTACGGCGCCACCCTCCCCCCCGGCAGCAGCGTCTTCGTCAGCCGCGACGGCTCGGGCGCCTCGAGGATGATCAACCGGGCCCTCATCTCCGGTCTCATGTCGGTCGGCGTCTCCATCCAGAACCTGGAGACCTCGGCCCTGCCCATCAGCCGTTACATGGCCCCGGTCCTGGATTGCATGGGCGGCATCCACACCCGCATCGACCCCAATCAGAGCGACGAGATCCAGATCGAGTTCTTCGATAGCCAGGGAATGGACATCCCCCGCTCCCTCGAGAAGAAGATCGACGCCAATTTCTTCAAGGAAGACTATCGAAGGTCCCAGTTGACCGAGATCGGCGAGATTTCCTTCCCCTCCAGGATGCTCGAGTACTACAAGGGGGGCTTCTTCAAGGCCATGGCCGGCGCCGGGACCTTCATCCGCGACAAGAAACCCAAGATCGTCCTCGACTACGCCTTCTCGATTTCCACCGTCCTTCTTCCGAGCGTCCTGGGGCGCTACGGGGCGGACCCCGTGGTCCTCAACGCCCACATGAAGGCCAGATTCCCCTCTTTGCCCGAGAAGATGGCCCTCATGGAACAGCTGGCCGAGGTGGTGGTCGCTCTCAAGGCCCAGTTCGGCGCCCAACTCGACGCCCACGGCGAGCGGATGCACCTCTGTGACAACCGGGGCAACATTTACCGGGAGGACCACCTCCTGGCCATGGTGACCCAGCTCTTCCTCTCGGTCACGCCCGGCTCGAAGATCGCGGTCCCCGTCACGGCCACCAGCGCGATCGAGCGGATCGCCGCCCGCTACGGTAGCCAGGTCATCCGGACCAAGGCCCATGCCCGCGCCCTGATGGAAGCCGCCAAGCGCGGTGAGGTTCTCTTCGCCGGCTCCGACGGCCGCTTCATCTGGCCCCAGTTCCACGCCGGGCATGACGGAATGTTCACCGTAGCCAAGGTCACCGAGGCCCTCTGCAGGCTCGACGCGACCCTCTGCGAGGTGGCCGGTCAGATTCCCGAGTTCTACCACCTGCACGAAGTCATTCCCTGCCCCTGGGAGAGCAAGGGGACCGTCATGAGGGTTCTGGTCGAGCAATCCAAGAACTTCAAGGTCGAACTCCTGGACGGGGTCAAGGTCTTCCTTTCCAACCACTCCTGGGTCCTGGTTCTGCCGGATCCGATCGATCCCGTCGTCCACCTCCACGCGGACGGCACCTCGATCATCGAGACCGAGCAGATCATCGAGGAATACTCCGCCCTCATCGCATCCATCACGTCCGGCAAGCAGGAGGCCTCCATTGTCTAAGATCAAGTTCGGAACCGACGGTTGGCGCGACATCATCGCCGAGAACTTCACCTTTCCGAACGTTCGCCTGGTGGCACGGGCGATCGCCGAATACGTCAAGGAATCCTATCCTTCCGATCGCCCGGTGGTGATCGGCTATGACACCCGTTTCCTCGCCAGGGACTTCGCCACCACGGTGGCCGAGGTCCTGGAGGGGGCGGGCATCAAGGCCCTGCTCTCCAAGCGGGACGTTCCCACCCCGGTCATCGCCTTCGCCGCCAAGAACCTCAACACCGCCGGGGCGGTCATGATCACCGCCAGCCACAACCCGCCCCAGTACTGCGGCATCAAGTACATCCCCGATTACGCCGGACCGGCCACCAAGGAAATCACCGACCGTATCGTGGCCAACGTCGAGCGCTTGCAAAAAGAGGGAAAGCCGGGGGAAGAGGGGCACTTCTCGATCGAGACCTTCGATCCCATGCCCGAATACCTGGCCGACCTGCGGGGTAAAGTGGACTTCGAGGTCATCCGCAAGGCCAATCTCAAGGTGGTCTTCGATCCCCTTTACGGGACCGGCCGCGGCTATGCGGACGTCCTGCTGGAAGAAGCCGGCTGCCAGGTCGACTCCATCCACGCCTTCATCGATCCCCTCTTCGGCGGCGGGATGCCCGAGCCGAACCCCCGTTATCTCGGGGATCTGAGGGAGAGGATCCTGAAAACCGGCGCCGATCTCGGTCTCGCCACCGACGGCGATGCCGACCGCTTCGGGGTCATGGACGAAGGCGGGAACTATTTCACGCCCAATCAGGTCATCGCGCTGCTGCTGAGGCACCTGGTCAAGAACAGGGGAGCCAAGGGAAGCGTGATCCGCACGGTGGCGACCACCCACCTCATCGATCGCATCGCCGCTCACTACGGCTTGCCCGTCCACGAGACCCCGGTCGGTTTCAAGTTCGTCGGGGAATGGATGCGCAAGGAGGCGGTGGTTATCGGCGGCGAGGAGTCCGGCGGCCTCTCCGTGCTCGGTCACATCCCCGAGAAGGACGGTATCCTGGCCGATCTGCTGGTCGCGGAGATGGTCGCCGTCGAGGGTAAGCCCCTCAGCGCCATCTGGCGCAACCTGATCGACGAGGTGGGCTTCGAGCCGGCCAACAAACGTCTGGACCTGCACCTCACCGAAAGGGAGAAGGAAGCGGTGCTTTCCTCTTTCCAGGACCTTCCCCCCGCGCGTTTCGGTGAACTCGAGGTGACCAGCCGCGAGAACCTCGACGGCACCAAGTTCATCCTGGAGGACGGCAGTTGGATCCTGGCCCGGCCATCCGGGACCGAGCCCATCATCCGCATCTATCTCGAGGCCCCTGGCGTGAACCAGTTGAACAAGCTCGAAGCCGAGGTCAACAAGCTGGTGCAGTCCACCCAAGTCGCCTCCCGCTAGTTCCAATCACCGGCGAAGCCAGGCAAAACCTGGCTTCGCCCTTTTCATTTCGCCCCATTGAAGCTATATTGGGTGATGGGAACAGAAAGGTCGCCTGGTGGCTAGAAAGAAGCAAAAGAACTCCCCCCAACTATCGGTGTACGTCAAGGGCCTCCCCTTGGTCAACATCATCATCGGGGGCATTTTTGCACTTGGCTTCTTCGCCGCCCTCAACATGGCGGAGATGCTCGAGCTTCCCGCCGTCGTGCTCGCGCCCGCCGGCCTCTTCCTGTCAGCCATCCTCTTCGTCCTCACCCAGAAGACCATGCGCAAGCGAGAGCGGGACTGGAAGTTCGCCCTCGAGCAATTCATCAAGCGCTTCGAGAAAGTCGACGAGGAAGAGAAGAAGGCTCAGGAGGCGGGGGGCATCGTCTTTGCCGTTTATTACCTCGGAGGTCACCCCAATCACAAGGCTTCGAGCGCGGGGGATTTCGGCAACATGTCCGTCTACGAAAAGCAGATCGCCTTTCGCGCCACTCGCTTCGATCGCTTTCAAATCAAGATGGCCCGCCTCAAGAAGGTTTCCATCGAGAGCGAGGCGACCCTCCTCGTCAAAAGGATCAAGCATCTCCAACTCAAGCCGATCAAGAACGAGGAGCGCAAGAAACTGGCGGGGCGCCTGAAGGCCGAAATCCGCAAGCGGATGAAGTTTCTTCTCTTCGAGTACCAGGACGACCTGGGGGAGAAGATGTTGATCGCCTTTCGGCCCATCGCGGGCAATCCCCTCGAGGCCAAGTCCATCAAGGAAGCGGTCGATTACCAGTTGACCCGCTATCGGATGCAGAGAAGCAAAGAGGAGAAGCGGGACAGGATCGAGGCGAGAGAGAAGGTTCAGGAAGCACCGAGAGAAACGCCCAGAGAGGTGCCCTCGGAGCCGGTTTCTTCTCCGCTCGCACCGGCAAGGCCTCCGGCGCCCTCGCCGACAAAAAATCCTCCTTCGACGGCGAAACTTCCCCCTCCGAAAGCGCCTTCCGGAGCGGGAGCGCTCCGTCCCGACGGCATCCCCATCTTCGATATCCCCTCCTCGCCGCTGATGGGCCCTCAGATCGAGGCCGCTCCGGTCGTTCCCTCCACCAGGGCCACCGGGGTCTTTCGCACGGCCGATCTTCTGGCTGCCATGAAGGAGCAGAAGTACGACGTCGTCTTCCTGAGCGGGGGACGCACGGAAGAGGAGAAGGCCCAGATGAGCGAGAAGATGGCGCAGGAATTCAATTTCTCGCTCGATCAGGCTTCGGCGGTGATCGACCGGGCGCCCATCGTCGCCAAGAAGGCTCTCTCCTATGCCGACGCCGAGCAACTCGCCAGTTCTTTCCTGGCGATCGGCGCTCAGGTCAAGATAGAAGCGACGAAATAACCTTTTTTGAAAAATTCAGAAGAGTCTGGAGAAGGAAAGCAAACTTTTTGCTTCCTTCCAGAGGTGTTCGCTGCCCAGGAGGACCATGGTCATCTTCTTGTCGCTGCCGACAAAGCAGAATCTGGCCCGGTTGGTGAAGCCGGTCTTGCCGATGACATTGAGGGGGAGCAGACGGTTATGGGCGGTGAGGAAGCGGGGGCGATGGGAAAGGCCCCCCTCGAGCTTCTTGCTCTGGGTCTGCGCGATCCGAACGAAATCGGGGTTTTCCATGGCCGCGCGCATCAGGACGGACAGGTCCTTGGCGGTAGCCCAGTGGTTTTGATCGGGAAGGCCGTGCGGGTTGACGAAGTGGGAATCGGTGGCGCCCAGTTCGATGGCCTTTTGATTCATGAGTTTGGCGAATTCCCCCTCCGAGCCGGCGACATGCTCGGCCAGGGCCACGGCGGCATCGTTCGCCGAGCAAAGCAGCAGGGCGAAGAGGAGCTCTTCGACTCCGAATTGCTCACCCACGCTCAGCCCGATGGAGGAGGGGGGGGTGCCGGCGGCATTGGCGCTGACGGTGACCACCTCGTTCGGATCGCACTGCTCCAGGACCACCAGGGCGGTGAGGATCTTGGTGGTGCTGGCCGGGGGTAGCTTGGCATCGGGGTTGCGCTGAAACAAGACCTTCCCCTGTCCGTCGAGGAGGATGAAGGCTCGGGCGGTCAGCTTCGGGGCGGCCAGGGCGGGAAGGGAAAAGAAAAGGAGGCCCGTGACGAGGGCCGATTGAAGCTTCATTCTCCGGGGAGAGGGACGGCCGAGTCGGTGGCTTCGGGAAGCGGGACGGAGTCGGTGGCTTCGGGAAGCGGAACGGATGGGGAAGCTTCGATCGAAAGCGAGGCCGAGGCCTGCATGGCCTCGATCAGGGCCTTGACCTCCTTCTGGAGTGCCCCCGCGGCCTGATTGTCCGGATCCATGGAAAGGGCCTTGCTCACGGTTTCGGAAGCCCCTTCCAGGTCCTTTTTGTCGAAAAGCATTCGGGCTTCCTGGGCCAGGTCCTGCGAGAGAACTCCGGTGATCATTCCCCTCAAGCCGCGGACCCCCGGATCGTCGGGTTTCAGCTCGACGGCCTGTTTGACGGCCTCGTAGGCTTCCCTGGCCTTTTTCTCCTTCAGGAGATCGGTCGCCAGCTTGATCATCTCGTTGAACTGACTCTGGATCTTTTTCTCGCTATCCGAGGGCAATTCCTCTTCCAGGCTGGTGAGGGCCTGCATCTTCTGGCGCAGCAGGAAGCCGTTGCCGCGGATGGCCATGGCCTCCTTCAGCATCTCCCTCGCCTCGACGATCCGCTTCTGGCTGGCATAGGCGTCGGAGAGCAGCATCAGCAAGGGTTGGCGAAGAACCTTGTTGTCCTCGTTTTCCGGAAGGTCCAGGAGTTTCTCCGCTTCGATGATCGCCTGCGGAACGGCTTTCTCGAACAGGAGAGCGATGGCGTAGAGGGCCCGGATCCGGGGACGGTTCGGTTCGGTTTTCAGCTGGGCTGCGTAGACCTTCGAAGAATCCGGTTCCTTGGTGAAGGAAAGGATCGAGTCTTGCTGTCCCTTGAGGTTTTGGAAGAGGGAGAGGGCCTCGGCCGACTTCGTCGGCTTGACGACCTGTTCGTAGCACTTGTTCAGCCAGAACTGGGGCTCCGGGTCCAGGGGAAAGGCCTTGGCATAGCGCTCCAGGGCATCGATGGCGGCGTTGAAATCCCCCCGATTGAAGGCGGTGAGGCCTTCCGTGAGGGAAGTCGACTTGGTGGGCGCGAAGAGGCCGAAGGGATTGAAGCGGGCCGCTTCGACCGGAGGACAAAGCAAGACGCTGCCGAGGATCAGGGTCAGGAAGATTTTTTTTCTTTTCACGCCCATGGGATGACCGCCTCCCTTCATATGAACCCAGCTCTTTGTTCCCTATTCATTGCGAAAAAAACGACGTTTTGGATGCCTTGGTTGTATGGAATTGTGTTCCGTCGGCCCCGATCACCGGGCTCAGGAAATCCCCTTGCGAGTGAACAGGTCGCGCCGCAGAAGCTCGAGACTCCTGGAAAGCCTGGCGAGAAGGGGAAGGGCCTTGGCCTGCCTTTTCCCGATGACCTCGGAGATTTCGGTCGCCTGGATGCGGAGAGCGCGGATCTCCCGCAGGGCTTCAGGGTCATCGAGGGTTTCCCCCGCAGCCGCCAGTTCCACGCGCACCCCGTCCAACTGGTAGGAAGCCCCGATCGGATCATTCGGGCCGAGGACCAGTTTGTCCACGGCGAGGTCGAGAGCCGCTTGGGCCAGGCTGAGGTGGGCGGTGGCCAGGGGGGCGGCAGAGGCCTCTGGGGCGAAGCATAAAATCAGGATAAGGACCAGAGCGAAGGGTTTCATCTAGTTGAAACGGCCCAACAGCTCCTGGTAAGCGAGGACCTCGCCTTCAAGGAAGCGGCAGTAGCAAGAATCGGGGGCTGGTTTCACCAGCTCTCCTTGCAAGAGGTCGTCCAGGCGGGTCAGATATTTCTTTGCCCAGGCCTGGTTATCCTTGTCGAGGGCTTCGCAGGCGATCGCGTTTCTTTCCATTGCCTCAGTTTAGTCTCTCCCGCCGCGGAAGGCAATCGAGAAATTCTGAAGATTGACAAGGGGGAAGGGAGAGACTAGATTTAATAGTTGGTTAATCAAGTTTTGTGAAAGCGGAGGAAGTATGTCGCTAGCCAGCATTCAGTCGCTAGCCGAGCGCTTCGAAAGGGATTTTTCGAATATTCCCTGGCCTCCCCTGGCGATCTCCGACCCGGAGTCCCGCGCCCATTGCTCGACCCTCGTTTCCTCCTATCGAGCGCAACTGGGACTGGTTCGGGGACTGCTCGCTTCCACGGAGGACGACGCCCTCCGTTTCGCCCTGGTTTCCCTCGCCCGCATTCGCAGTCGCCTCCTGCTCCTGCTGACTTCCCTCACGAGCTTCCGGCAGGAGCCTTCCCTGGTTTCCGTCCTGGAAAGCGAGGCCGCCCTGGTTCGTTGCTATGCTTACTTCGCCCAGACCGATCCCCTTCCCGAGATCCGGCAGACCTTCGAGTACCTTCTGCTCGACCACCTCGACCACCTCGATGGCCTAGCCCGGCATCTCTTTCGCATCGAGGACCGCGAGGCCTCGGAGATCCTGGGGGAAATCCCCCTCACGGGAGGGCGTCCTTTCGAGCAGCAAATCCTTTCCCCCGAGAACATCCTGAAGGGGCCCCTGAACCATCCTCTCGAGCCTTTGAGCTGGGTCCATCTCCTGGCGATGCGGTCCCTCGAGGTTCAAAACCAGGCGCGCCTGCTCGGGGCTTTCGAGTTCGTGGAGGACAAGGAGGCGCGCCGCACCTTTCTCGAGATCTCGGGAGTCGAGGAGAGCCACGTCGCCATGCTTTCCTCCTTGGAGGACCTGGGAGGGATGGAGCGCCTTCTGCTCGGCCAGTTCGCTTTGACCTCCTTACTGGCCTTCTTTTCCTCGATCGAGCGGGAACCCCTCTTGAAAAAGGACTTCCAGCGTTTGCTTTCCCTGGAGGAGGAAGGGCTGAGGGCTTGCTTTCAGTTGCTTCGTTTCCGCCTGGATTTCGACCTTTCCCCTTTTCTTCGGATCACCACCGAACTGCCCCCCGCGCGCAGCCTCCCGGAGTTCCTCGAGTGGANNCCAGGGAAAGCTGTTCGTGACCATGATCGAGGAAGACCGCCCCAGGAGAGCGAAAAAGCGGGCCGTCACTGCAAAGGATCTGAACAAGGGCTTCGAATAGTCGAAAAGCCTTCGTTTGCCTGACCTTTTCCCGAATGCTATGATAGGGAAAGGCTTGATCATTCCTTGCTTTTCAGGAGGTTATTATGGGAAATCCCAAGGGGCCGTCCATGACCGGTGAACTGGTCGCCGGCAAGGACTACGTCCCCTATGTCCCTGCCGAGCGCAGAGTACCCGAACTGACTCCGACCGCCATTCTCATCGGCAGCATCCTCGCGATTCTCTTCGGGGCCGCCAATGCCTACCTCGGCCTGAAGGTCGGGTTGACGGTCTCGGCCTCGATCCCCGCCTCGGTGATCTCCATGGGGATCATCCGCGGTCTCCTCAAGCGCAACTCCATCCTCGAAAACAACATCGTCCAGGCGATCGCCTCTTCCGGAGAGGCCCTGGCCGCCGGCGTCATCTTCACCATCCCCGCCCTCATCATCTGGGGACTGCCCCCCAAGATCCTGACCGTCATCCTCCTCTCCATCCTGGGCGGCCTGCTGGGCGTGCTCATGATGATCCCCATTCGCCAGTACCTCATCGTCCAGGAACACGGCAAGCTGCCCTTCCCCGAAGGGACCGCCTGCGCCGAGGTCCTGGTGGCCGGCGAAGTCGGAGGTCAAGGCGCCAAGTCGGTCTTCACCGCCCTGGCCCTGGGAGGACTCTACAAGATCTTCTCCGACGGCTTCAAGTTCTGGCCCTCTGCCTTCGAAGGCGCCGTGACTTCCATGAAGACCGGCTTCGGCATCGAGTTCGCTCCTTCCCTCATGGGGGTGGGCTTCATCATCGGGCCCCGCATCGCCGCCTTCATGCTCGCCGGCGGCGTCCTCGGCTGGTTCGGTCTCATCCCGCTGATATCCTATCTCGGCGCCCACATCACTACTCCGGTCTACCCTTCGCTCGTTCCCCTCAACCAGATGGATTACTCCGGGATCTGGTCGAGCTACATCCGCTACATCGGGGCCGGTGCGGTGGCCTTCGGCGGCGTCGTCTCCCTGGTCAAGTCCTTCCCCACCATGGTCTCCTCCTTCAAGATCGCCTTCGCCGGCATCAAGGAAGGGATCGGCCTGAAGGACATCAAGCGCACCGAGGCCGACATCCCCATGCCCTGGATCCTGGGCGGCACCGTCCTCATCATCCTCGCCATCGCCTTCCTGCCCCAGATCCCCGTCCAGTTCGGTCCCATGAGGATCGTCGTCGCCCTTTGCGCCGCCATCTTCGGTTTCTTCTTCGTCACCGTCTCCTCCCGCATCGTCGGGATCATCGGGGCCTCCTCCAACCCGGCCTCGGGAATGACCATCGCCACCCTTCTGGCCACCGCCATCCTCTTCAAGGCCATGGGCTGGAGCGGCCAGAGCGGTCAGATCGCCGCCATCGCGGTGGGCGCCATCGTTTGCATCGCGATCGCCATGGCCGGCGACACCTCCCAGGACCTCAAGACGGGTTTCCTGGTCGGCGCGACCCCCTGGAAGCAACAAATCGCCCTGATCATCGGGGTGCTGGCCTCCTCTCTGGTCATCGGTTCGGTGGTGCTGGTCCTCCACAAGGCCACTCCGCTCGGTTCCGCCGCCCTGCCCGCCCCGCAGGCCACCATGATGGCCCTGGTGGTCAAGGGCGTCATGAACGGCACCTTGCCCTGGGCCCTGGTTCTGGTCGGTTGCTTCGCTTCCCTCACGGTCGAACTTCTGGGCATCAACTCCCTCGCCTTCGCCGTCGGCCTCTACCTGCCCCTCGGCCTGAGCACCTCGGTCATGGTCGGAGGCCTGGTCCGCTGGGTCATCGAGCAGAGACTGGAAGCCTCCAAGAAGAAGGGGCTTTCCTCCGCGATCGCCAAGTCCAAGGTGGACAATGGGGTATTGATAGCCTCGGGCCTCATCGCGGGCGACGCCCTCTTCGGAGTGGTGCTGGCCCTCTGGGACCAGTTCAACCAGTCGACCCTGCACATTCCCTTCCCCATTCCCGCCTTCCCGCTCGGCAGCAATGGCATCTACCTGTCGCTGCTGATGTACGCCGCCTTGATCCTCTTCATGTTCCGGGGCTCTTTCGGCGGCAAGGAACAGGTTCCCGCGCTCGAAGAGTAGTACTGATTTCGTATTTGGAGGAAAGATGGAAGTCGCAACCAAAGTGGAAAAAACGAAGCAACTCGAAGACGCCGCCCGCCTCGCCCTCACTTCCTGCATGGGCCTGAAGAAGGGGGAGAACCTCCTGGTGGTAACCGACGAGCCCCTGGAAGAAATCGGCCAGGCCTTTTACCGGGTGGGCCGGGAAATGGGCGCGGAGGCGGTGCTCGCCCTGATGCCCCCCCGCTCCGGCAACGGAGTGGAGCCCCCGGCTCCCCTCGCCGCCGCCATGAAGGCCGCCGACGTGGTCATGATCCCCACCTCCAAGTCCCTCTCCCACACCCAGGCCCGCAAGGAAGCCTGCAAGAGCGGAGCCAGGGTCGCCTCCATGCCCGGCATCACCGTCGAGATGATGGCGCGGACCCTGGTCGCCGACTACCAGAAGGTGGCCGAGGTCAACGAAAGGATCGCCAAGGTCCTCACCCAGGGCAAGCGGGCTCACCTCACTTCTCCGGCCGGCACCGACCTGGTCATGTCCCTCGAGGGCCGCGCCGGCGATCCCGATTCCGGGCTCTACCTCGAAAAGGGCATCTTCGGCAACCTGCCCGCCGGCGAGGTCTACACCGCCCCTCTCGAAGGCACTTCCGAGGGAATCCTGGTGATCGACGGAGCCATGTCCGGGGTGGGGATCGTCGATTCCCCCATCCGCATGAAGGTCGAGAAAGGCTATGCCGTTTCCATCGAGGGCGGCAGTTCCGCGAAGAGCCTGGAGAAGCTGATCGAGATCCATGGCAAGGAAGCGCGCAACATCGCCGAACTCGGCATCGGGACCAACCCCAAGGCCATCCTCACCGGGTTGGTTCTCGAGGACGAGAAGGTTCTCGGAACGGCCCACGTGGCCATCGGCAACAACGCCACCTTCGGCGGCGTGGTCAACGTCCCCAGCCACCTCGACGGCATCCTCCTCAACCCGACCCTCGAGGTGGACGGCACCTTCATCCTCAAGGGCGGCCAACTGGTCATCTAAAAAGAAAAAAAGCCCCGGATTGCTCCGGGGCTTTTTTTCTTTTAATCGTTGCTCGGTGGCTGGTCTACCAGGGAATTCATCGTGAAGACCTTTCCGTCGTTGAGTTGCTTGAGGAAGGCGTCGAAAACGCGCGAGACGGTGGGGGCTCTCCTGACCGGGCTGGCTTGCGTGAATCCTTCAACGGCCATCTTGGTCAATTCAATGGCGATTTCGAGACGCTTTTCTTCGAGCATCGGTTTCTCCTCTTTGGTTGCCTAGCAATCCATTGTACGAGGGGAGGGATGAAGGGTCAAATACGCGATTTCACTGGGCGAAGGGGAAATCGGTTTTTGCATGGACAAGACGAGCCTCCCTACGCTCATTCAGGGCCATCGTCGATGTGCGGATGATCCGTTTTCCAGATTATGCATCGCTCTCAAGGCAAATCGCCTTGGAAAGAGCCGATGGCTCGGGCGAGTCAGCTGGAAGATCATAGCCAGGCTGGTTGAGACAATCTAATATTGGGTGTCGCTTCGCAACTCGATCTGCTCTGAGAGCTCCCGGTAGAGGTTGGGGCGTTCCTTCTGTAATTGCCGAACGATCGCCCTAGTCTGAAGTTCCTGATAGAGAAAAGCTGATAACCCTTGCCCCGACTTGGCTTGATGCCGATTCGGGGTTTTGCGTTTATGTCTACGAGGCCAGCCGAATGCTTTCGGCCAGGCGTTGTGCGGCCGCCTGCGTGTCGTTCGGCAGGCTATCCAGGGTGAAGGTCGCCTTCTCACCGGGCTGCCGACAAGTGTTGCGAGTTCCTCCAGTTTCAGGGGATCCCCTGTTTTTCGGCCTGTTGCCAGTGTAAATTGGCTTTCAAACTTGAGATAGTCGTTCGAGCATGGCCGTTTTTTGTCGAGATATTTATGCAGCCAAGGCCTCGCCATTCAGCCGATCATTTGTTTATCCAAACAATCCGGGCAAATCCTTATTTTTCTTTGCTTCTTTTGACCTGGATTTCTCCGGACAGCCTATCGATTTCTGCGACGATGCGGTCAAATTTCGCAAGGACCGCCTTGACGGGTGATGGCGAAGTCAGATCCACCCCAGCTTCCTTGAGGAGATCCAAGGGGTGATCGCTGGCCCTAGCTCTGAGGAATCGCATATAGGAATCCACGGCGGGCTTGCCTTCCCTGAGAATGCGGTCCTCGATGGCTAAGGAAGCGGCATAGGACGTAGGGTATCCGTATAGATAGAAGCAAGAGTATAAATGGTAATCCTGTGCCCACTCGACGTCATTCAGGGCATCCAGGCGAACTCCGGACCCATAGTACTGCTGAGAGAGTTTCCGCCAAGTTTCGTTGAGGTACTGAGCCGTGAGGGGCTCTCCTGCATCGCTGTGCTCGTGGATGACCTTCTCGAACTCGGCGAGCTGAGTCCGGGTGAAAATGGTCTTCAGAATGCCATTCGCATATTCGCACAGGAAATACAACTTCTGCTTGTTATTCGAGGCGTGGTTGATCATGTAGTCCATCAACAGCAGTTCGTTGACTTGAGAGGCCACTTCAGCCGTGACAGGAGAGGAAAATCCGGAAGACAGGAAGGAATTGTCTTTCTCATTAAGACAAGTGTTGACGGAATGCCCGATCTCGTGGGAAAGAACGGACAGACTACGGTAATTGCCGGTGTAATTTATCAGAACATAAGGATGGATGCCATATACCGATGAAGAGTAGGCTCCGATGCGTTTCCCGGCGTTTCCATAGACATCTATCCACCCGGGGGTGAAACATTTGGCGAGGACGTTTCCGTAGTCGTCCCCAAGGGGGGCCAGTGCATCGACGAGTATCCCCTTCGCCTGGTCATAGGGGAACGTCATCTTATATGTGGGTACCAAAGGTACCCACATATCGTAGGGATGGATTTCCTGGTACCCGAGGATCCTTTTGCGCAGGTCGTAATAGCGATGCAGTGTCGGAAGCCCGTCATGCACCGTTTCGATCAATGTGTTGTAGACGGGAACCATCCTTGGCCCCACGGCAGCTTCGAGAGAACTCGGCTGATTGTGGATGGTTCGGAAGAAATTCTGGGCGCTCGCCAGGGTATTCAATATGGCCCCCATGGTTCCCTGAACCTTTTGATAGGTTTTCAGGATGCCCTCGTAGGAATCCTTTCGGACTTTCCGGTTCTGAGATTCCCGTAGCAACAGGTAATTGGCCTGAGTGACCGCCACGGATTGGCCCTTTTCATCTCGAATGGTCGGGAAATCCAAATCCGAACTCAGATGGAAGTAAATTTCGGCGGGACTTCCGAAGACCCCATCCGCTTTTGCCAGCAGCTTTTCCTGATCCTTGGGCAATGAGTTTTCCGTTGAGCCAATGAAGCCAGTGAGAAAGGTCTTATATTTTTCGAGCTTGGGGTTTTTGGATAAAAAGCCTGACAATTGCGATTCGGTCAGCTTGGAGAGCTCAGAGGCGTAGAAGGCGGTATCTGAGGAGAATGCGGCTGATACAACATGACTCTCGCCCATCAAGGCATTGGATTCCGGATCGTTCGCATCCTGCGAGAAAAGCAAGGTTGTATAACGCGAAATTCGGTCAACTTTTGCATCAAGCTTTTCGTAGGCAACCAGAAAAGCCTCCAGGGTCTCGGGGGAGGTTAGGATCTTTCCTTCAAATTTCGCGAGGGCATGTCCCTCTTCCTTCACGGAAGCACAGTCGCTTCTCCAGGCTGAAACCGAGGGGTACACATCCGAAAGATTCCATTGGTATTTTGGATCGATCTCTTTGCGGGATTTTTGCGCCCCTGTAGCGGCAAGGGCGGATGTTACAAAGCTTAGGGAAAACAACATGGCTAAAACGCCCCGAAGTCTCGGCATGAGGGTTCCTTTCTTAAATAAGCGCCATCTGAAACACCAACGGACCTTCGATCCGAGAAAGGTGGCGATCAATGCCTCGACATCAGCCTCGAAGGCAGCTTGAAGATTGCCCCGTTACCCAGGGTTTGACTTATCCGACAACACGAACGCTTACCCTTGCTGAAGGGAAAAGGCCAAAAATTCTTCCCATGAGATGAGGCTGTCTCCATCTTTATCCATCGCTTTAATCATCTGAGCGCCAGCTTCGGGACCTGCCTCAGGGTTATTGCTCAGTTCGTCAAGCGATACTTTGCCATCCAGATTGGTATCGAGATTTTTGTAAAAGATGATTTTCAAAAAGCCTATTTTCGGATCTTCATCTTCCTTGGTTAGCGCTGCTGCGGGGTTTTTTCCTCCAATATACGAGGATTGAAACTCGCTCCAGGAAATAAAGCCATCCTTGTTGACATCCATCGCCCTAATAAAGAGGGGGGGGTGCTCTTTTGCTGCACACAGTTCATTCAAGGAAATCGAGTTGTTCTTGTCTATGTCGAATGATCGGAAAAAGGATTTTAAAAAAGTTTGCCTTTGGTTGTTATTCGCTAAGGCTTGCGTCGAGCCGGAACCAAGGATGCGAGGGGAAGTCGCAACCGATCCTAGTCCGCAACTGCTCAGGGCAGCCGCGATGGAAATCATTAGCAGAGAGAATCGTTTCTTCATAAGAGAGCCTTTTTCTTTAACATTAGTTGCGCAGATATGCCCGAAAACGTTATATAAACGAGCATTTTCTATGCAAATTATCCGTTTTCTGCTTGATTGGACGAGTATTTGCAGCATTAGGAGTCCTGAAGAGTATTACGTATTGCTGCTTTACCTGTTCAAGGTCTTGCCGATCGTCTCTTCGGGCTGCTTTTGCGCCAACAAACGGTTTTCCGGAGCTTGGGGTTGCTGTCGACCAAAAACCTTGGTTCTTGCTCCTCCTCGAGGTTGGCGATGGCCTTGCGTGTCGACGTTTCTACTTAGTTTTATCATTAAGCAAGCCGCCATTGCAACAACATTCTGTCCATATTGCATAGAACGCGTATCCGCGGAGCCTGCTTGAATCCTTGGCTCACGTATGCGGTTTTGTCGAACGTCAGTGCGATTTTTGCCCGCATGGCATCGCCTGAAATGTAACCAGACGCTTGTTTTTCGAGGTCGGGAGGAAAGACGGTGAGGTTTAGCATGAGTTTTCAAGCCAAACGGGAAAGTCGGTCATGGTGGCGGTCAACTCCGAGGCATCGATGGGGACTTCTTCGAACGGGCCATAGCCGGCGTCGATGTACATGGCGCGAATGGCCTCTTGTTCGTCGGCTCCCGGAAAAACCCCCAGGTCGAGACCGGTAAGGTCGTTGGCGATCCGATAGTAATTCAACTTTTCCATCCTTTTTAAAGCAAAGCCCTTACACTGAAAGAAGCGAAAAAAAAGCGATCGACCCTTCCCTCGCATTTATCAGGAGGAAACCTCGATGCAGAAGCGCCAACCGCACCGCAATATAGCATGGGACCGTACCATTTGGACCAAGCTCTTGGGCCGACCCAACGCGCCCGATGAAAAGATTCCCTCTTTCTCTACCGATGAGAGCCTGGTCGTTTCCATGGTCTCGGCGGCTCGGTCCAAGAAAATCGCGATAGACGTGGTCCAGGAGCCGGCGAATTCCGGCAAATACTTCATTCTCAGTCCGGAAACCAGGCATGGCCCCTTGAAGAAAAACGAGGTCCCCGCTTCCCTCGCCGGGATCCTCGCCGCCGTCCTCGACATCCTCGCCTCTCCCGAGTTCGCCGAGAAGGACGACGATTGAAATCGTGCGTTTTGAATGAAGATTCTTTCCCTTATCGAAGTCGATCGAAAGGGGATTGATCGTAAGATGTTTGGGAACAGTTAAGGAGGAAGTGATGCGAGGATCCGCCTTGGCTCCCTGGTTTCTTCCCCTCTTCGTTTTCGGTTGCGGCCTGCAAAGCGCTGGACCGGTCATTCCGGATCCCACCGCGGCACCCGCCCGCTCCGAGAACACGGGGCTTTCCTTGGGCGGCAGGGTCTACGCCGCCTCCGAAGCTCGCGTCGACGCAATGACCAAACTTCCGACCGGCTACCGTCTCGCTCCCGACGGCACCCAGGTCTCCTATCGTCTTCCCGGGAGCTCGAACTGGAAGTCCGTCGCCACCAAGGACGGGGAGTACCTTTTCGAGAGCGTTCCCCGATCCGCGCTCGAGGTCCGGGCTTCGTTCCCGGGGCTGGGAAGTCGGACCCTCGAGGTCATTCCTTCGGCCCAACTCAAGGTCCTCGACTTCTCCGAGAAAAACAGCTGCTTTCTCGTGGACGCCCCCGAGGTGGTGGGACTCACCCCCGCCCTCTCCCCGAAATGGGATCCCTCCAAGCCTCTGGTCATCGCCATCCGCTTCTCGGAGGAGATCGATCCCGCTTCCTTCGATCCGAAAGCCTTCTCCCTGAGGTCCTCCGACATCACGGGGCTCTCCATCACCGACGGGACGGCCCTCTTCGGGGCGAAGGTCCGGGTCACCCTCAAGGGCGATACCGTGACGATAGCGACCAATGCCCCCTTGGCCGATATTCGTGGCCTCCGCTATCCCCAGGTCTTCTTGAGGTACGGCAGGGGGGTGTTGCAGGGCAAGACTCCGGTGCTCGGAAATTCCGTCGTTTCGGGTTACAACCTGGACGGAAAGAAGAGCGAAACCAGCGAGGAAATCGCCATCCGCTTCTGGACCGACGACAGCCGGCCCGGCCTCAAGAGGGTGGTCGCCGTTCGCAACGGGCAGGGCTACGACGTTCGTTTCGTCTTCACCGAGCCGATGGTGGTCATGCTGAACGAGGAGGCCGCCTCGGGCTCTTTCGACCCCAGGGTACTCTCGGGCAACTCCTATCTCCTGCAGGCCTCGGCCTCGGTTCCGGTCACCCTCTCGCTTTCCGACCTGGCGTTCGATCCGGGCGATCCGAGCATCGTGAGGGGGAGAATCAGCTCGGTCTCGAATAGCCTGCCCGCCCGTCCCGATCCCCTCCTCGAAGATCCGGAGGAGAGCTTACCGGTTGCTCCGAGGCCCCTCGTTCCCCTGTCTTCCCTGACGGTCAGGCTGCTCGACTTGTCCGACCCGGCGGGAAATCCGGCCAGCGGGAGCGCGAAAGTCAGCTTTTAGGCCTTCGAAATGCTACGATGGGGGCGATATGAGGATCCTGCTTCTCACGGCAACGAAAAAAAAAGCCCATCGCCCCCATCACCTCTCGCCCCTGGTGTTGGCGGCTTTGAAGCCGCCTTCCTCCGAGGTCGTCTACCTTGACGCCTCGAAGGTGGCCTTCGATCCCGGGCGTTCTTTCTTCGATTTCGCGGCCCTTTCCTTTGGAACCTCCGACGCGGAAGAGGCCTCTCGCCTGAGCCGAAAGCTCCGTTCCAGGGGAACCAAGACCCTGGCGATGGGGGCGCACCCGACCTTCTGCGCCGGGGAGTGCGCTTCCTCTTTCGATTCCGTCCTGGCCGGAGAGCCGGAGGGGGTATGGGAACTCGTCATAGAGGACCTCGCGAAGGGAGCGCTCGCGCCTTTTTACGACTGTCCTCCCGATTTCGCCAGCCCCGAGAAGATCCCCGAGCGAAGGCTTCTCGGGCACCGTTTCTTCGACGTGATTTCTTCCTCCAAGGGCTGCCGCTACCGCTGCGCGCACTGCCAGGTCCCTCCCTTCTTCCACGGAGCGGTGCGCCGCCGTTCCATCCCTTCCTTCCTGGCCGAGGCCGAGAAACTGGGCAAAAACCTCTTTTTGGGGGACGACAACCTCCACGCCGATCCGAACCACGCGCGCGAACTGCTTTCCGCGCTTCCAAGGCTCGGCAAGAACTGGGTCCTGAAGACCAGTGTCGACCTGGCCTTCGATCGTCATCTTCTGCTCCTGGCCAAACAGGCCAGGGTGAAGGCGGTCCAACTCTGCCTGGACTCCTTTTCGAGCAGTTCTCTTCTTTCCATCAACAACCGGCACGGCCATCCCGAGAAGGCGGGGGAGGCGATCGCCCGTTTTCATGACCATGGCATCCTGGTGGCGGCCCGTCTTTCCCTGGGGCTGGAAGGGGACGGCCCCGACGCCTTCGAGAGGGCCCTCGCCACCGCGGATTCCCTCGGAATCGACCTTCTGTCGCCCCGCATCGTCCCCCCCCTCCCGGGAACCGAGTTCTTTCGCCAACTTTCCCGCGAGGGAAGGATCTTCGATCCCGACTGGTCCCGCTACGATGGGCGGCATGCCGTTTTCGAGCCGATGGGCATGACCTCCGGGGAGCTCGAGGAGGGTCATGCCTGGCTGGAGCGGGAGTTGAACTCCTTTCGGCGCCGTCTCAGGAGGGCAAGCCTGGGTATCCCAGGTTTCCTGGCCGCCTTCGATGTTCCTTTCCAGGGGGGATAGGAAAGCGCGAAAATCGCTTGAAGAACGCTTTGACTTCCACTATAGTAGGTGATCGGCCTTGTTCCACCACCACCATCGAGTAAAGGAATCTTGCGATGATTACGTCCGATGTCGCCTCGATTCTCAAGGGAAAGATCCGGGACATCCCGAACTTTCCTAAAGAGGGGATCTTATTTCGCGATCTGACACCCCTCCTGAAGGATCCGGAGACCTTCGATCTGGCAATTCGACAATTCGTTGAGCGTTTCCAGGGGCTCGAGATCGACTACGTCGTCGGCGTAGAGTCTCGCGGCTTCATTCTGGGCGCGCCCATCGCCCAGGGTCTCAAGGCGGGCTTCATCCCCGTCCGGAAACCGGGCAAGCTTCCCTATCTGACCAATCGTGCCGAGTATCAACTCGAGTACGGGACCGATGCCCTCGAGATCCATCAGGACGCCGTCGAACCCGGCAAGCGGGTTTTGATCGTCGACGACCTTCTGGCGACCGGAGGGACGATTTCGGCCACGGTCGATCTCGTCAAGCGCTGCGGTGGCGAAGTCACGGGGGTAGCCTTCCTGGTAGAACTGACCGCTCTGGGCGGCCGCGACAAGCTGTCCGACCTGGACGTCTTTTCTCTCATCCTGTACTAGCCCGGCCTCTCTAGCGGCGGATCTCGCCATGTTATAATGAAGAAAATCCTTTCGACGAAAGAAGACCATGGCGAATCAACTGATAGCGAACATCCGTAACTTTTCAATCATCGCCCACATTGATCACGGAAAGTCCACCCTGGCCGATCGGTTGCTGGAATTCACCGGCACCATCGCCACCCGTGACATGTCGGCACAAATACTGGATTCCCTCGATCTCGAGAAGGAGAGGGGAATCACCATCAAGGCTCAGGCCGTCCGCCTGAACTACCATGCCAAGGATGGACAGGATTATATCCTCAACCTGGTGGACACCCCGGGCCACGTCGACTTCAACTACGAGGTCTCCCGCTCCCTCGCTTCTTGCGAGGGGGCCGTTCTCGTGGTCGACGCCAGCCAGGGGGTTGAGGCGCAGACCCTGGCCAACGTCTACCTGGCCCTGGACAACGACCTCGAAATCGTTCCCGTCATCAACAAGATCGATCTGCCCGGAGCCGAGCCCGAGAGGGTTCGCCATGAGATCGAAGAGCTCATCGGGCTCGACGCCAGCGGCGCCGTCCTGGCCAGCGCCAAGGAAGGCGTCGGCATCGAGGAGATCCTCGAGGACATCGTGCGTCTGGTCCCGCCCCCCCTGGGCGATCCGGACGGCCCCCTCCAGGCCCTCGTCTTCGACTCCATCTACGACCCCTACCGAGGCGTCATCGCCTTCTTCAGGGTCTTCAACGGCCGCGTCAAGGTCGGCGATCGCATCCGCTTCATGGCGAGCGAAGCCGAGTTCGAAGTGACCGATCTCGGGGTGATGAAACCCAAACAAACCCCCATCGAATCCCTCGGGGTCGGCGAGGTCGGCTATCTTTCCGCCGCCATCAAGGTAGTGCGGGACGCCCACGTGGGCGACACCATCACCCTGGCTTCCCGACCGGCGTTAGCTCCCCTGCCCGGCTACAAAGAGGCCGTCTCCATGGTCTTTTGCGGCATGTACCCCATCAATCCCGAGGAATACGAAGAGTTGCGCGACGCCCTCGAGAAGTTTTCCCTCAACGACGCTTCCCTGCACTACGAGCCCGAAACCTCGGTCGCCCTCGGTTTCGGCTTCCGCTGCGGCTTCCTCGGTTTGTTGCACATGGAGATCGTGCAGGAGCGACTGGCGCGCGAGTTCGGCATGAGCTTGATCGTTACCGCACCCTCGGTCATCTATCGCATCACCAAAACCAAGGGCGAGGTGGTGATGGTGGACAACCCCACCAAGCTTCCCGGCCCGATGGAGATAGAGAAACTGGAAGAGCCCTACGTCAAGGTCACCATCATCACGCCCAGCGAATACGTCGGCCCGGTGATGGAATTGGCGACCACTCGCCGCGGGATCTACCTGAACATGGAGTACCTGACCTCGACCCGCACGACCCTGACCTACGAGGTTCCACTGGCCGAACTCATCACCGACTTCTTCGATCAGCTCAAGTCGCGCACCAAGGGCTATGCTTCCATGGACTACGAACTGATCGACTTCAAGGAAGCCAACCTCGTAAAATTGGACATCCTCTTGAACGGGGAGCCGGTGGATGCCCTCTCGGCGATCGTCCACCGCGACAAAGCCGCCTTCGTCGGGCGCGCCCTCGTTGAGAAGCTGCGCAAAATCATCCCCCGCCAGATGTTCGACGTGCCGATTCAGGCCACCATCGGCGCGAAGATCATCGCCCGCGAGACGGTCTGCGCCATGCGCAAGAACGTCCTGGCCAAGTGCTACGGGGGGGACATCAGCCGCAAGAGGAAACTTTTGGACAAGCAAAAACAAGGAAAGAAGCGAATGAAACAGATCGGCCGGGTGGAGGTTCCCCAGGAAGCCTTCATGGCCGTGCTGAAGATTGGCGACGCATAGCGAAAGGTGGAGATGACGTGGACTTGCCATTCCTGAACAATGATCCGCAGCCTGCGCCCCAGGACGCCGGAAGCGATTTTTGGAACTTCGGCGGGCAATCGAGCGATGGGGGGGGCTACGGCGACGACGTGACCCTCAATGAGCTGCTGGCGCTTTACCAGACAGCCAACGAGGCCGCGCCTCCCTTCGCCCCGGTGAACGAACCGGAGGCCTATCCCGTACAGGCGGTGGAGCCCACTCCCTACAGCCCCCCCGCACCCATCCAGTCCATGCCCTGGGAAGCCCCGGTCGAGGCCGCTCCTGCGGTGCCCTACACCCCCCCGGAGCCCATCCAATCCATGCCTTGGGAACCCTCGGAGGTCCCCCCGACGCCTTACACCCCTCCTGAGACCATTCAGTCCACTCCCTGGGACGCCGGGAGTTCCGATTTCGCGGCCCCGCAACCCATTCCCTGGGAAACGCCCGAACCGGTTTATTCGGTGCCCGCTCCCGAGCCGGAATATTCCGCTCCGCCCGCTCCCGAACCGATTTACTCCGCTACCGAGCCTGAAATATCCTATGTTCCTCAACCGATCGTGACCGCTCCCGCGGTGGTGGAGCCTTCCATGAGCAGGGTCGTCCCCGCTTCGAACGTTGCAGCGGTTTCCGTCAGGCCTTCTCAGTCTCTCGTCCCGATGATGGACCTGGCCCTGATCACGCCCGAGGCCCGCCGCGATGCGACCACCCGCATCGAGTCCATCGCCGGTGATCTGGCTCAGGGCATCGATGCCGTCCAGGGACAGCTGAACCAGGCCTACGAGCGTCTGGCGGACGCTGCCGCCAGTCGGGCTCCCGTATTCGACATCATCGAGATCACCAACTCCCTCAGCGAGGTGAAGGGACAGCTCGGGGANNTTGAACGCCCCCTTTTTTTATCGACATGTCGATGTCTTTAGATGCCGTGCGGCTCCCTTGCTGAATAGCCGGTGTGTAGCAGTTCATGGGCCTTTTCGCTCAAAGGTTGCCCGAGGAAAGAGGAATAAATTTCCTGCACGGCAGGGTTGCGATGGGACAATCGAACGGGTTTGCTGCGATCTTCAGCGTAGATGGCCTCGATGCGCCTCTTCCTGATGTCCTCGGTGGTGGGCAATGGTTGACCTCCTCCCCCGACACAGCCGCCGGGACAGGCCATCACTTCGAGGAAATGAACGGTTTTTTCGCCGCTCTTGATGGCGTCCAGCACCTTTCGCGCGTTTCCGAGGCCATGGACGGCGCAGAGCTTCAGTTCGGTGTCCCCCACGATCAAGGATCCCTCTTTGATCCCTCCGTAGCCGCGCAGGACCGGGAACTCCAACCTGTCACTGCCCGGTTCTATGATCGAACAAACGGTGCGTAGTGCCGCTTCCATCATTCCCCCGGGGGCCCCGAACATGACCCCGGCTCCGCTGCTTTCCCCGAGCAGGAGATCGAAATCGGAGTCAGGCAGGGACGGTAGATCGATTTCGTGCAGGCGCAGGAGATCGGCGAATTCCCTGGTAGTCAGCACCGCGTCCACGTCGGGAAGGCCATTGCGGCTGTTTTGGGGCAGGCCGATTTCCCATTTCTTGGCCGAACAGGGCATGATGGCCACCTGATAGACCTCGGAAGGAGCGACGCCCCTACGCTCGGCGAAGAAGGTCTTGGTCAACGTTCCCACGATCTGCTGCGGAGACTTGGTGCTCGACATGTTGGGGATGAACTCGGGATAGAAGTGCTCCATGAACTTCACCCAGCCGGGCGAGCAACTGGTGATCAAGGGGAAGGGACCGCCTGCGTTGAGGCGTTCGAGCAATTCGTGGCCCTCTTCCATCACCGCCATGTCGGCCCCGAAATCGGTATCGAAGATGTGCTGGAAGCCCAGGCGGCGCAGGGCGGTGGGAATCTTGCGGGTCAAGAGGCTGCCCGGAGGGAGCCCGAACAACTCTCCGATCGAGGCGCGGATGGCGGGCGCCACCTGGACGGTCAGGAGGCGTTTCTTTTCGTCCAGCACCGCCTCGACCTCCCGGACGTAGCTGCGATCGCGGATGGCCGCCACCGGACATTTCAAGAGGCATTGACCGCATAAAATACAGACGGTCTCGGAGAGAGGCAGGTTCAGCGCCGGCATGGTGACGATGGAAAAACCTCGGTTCACGAACTCGAGGGCGTTGACCTCTTGCACCTCGCGGCAGACCTTGACGCACTTCCCGCAGTTGATGCAGTAATCGGGGTGGCGCGTGATGGCGACGGTGGAAGTGTCTTTGGGCACCTCGCGGCGGGCCCCCTCGTACTTGTATTCATCGATCGAATATTCTCGGCAAAGCGATTGAAGCTGGCAGCGGCCATTGCGCACGCAGGTCTGGCAAGCGTGCGGATGGTTGGCGAGGATCAACTCGATGATCACTCGCCGGGCATTGCGGACCTCGCGGGTGTTGGTCCGCACCACCATGCCCGCTTGGGCCGGATAG
This sequence comes from Cyanobacteria bacterium UBA8530, assembly GCA_003503675.1. Lineage (GTDB taxonomy): Bacteria > Cyanobacteriota > Sericytochromatia > S15B-MN24 > UBA8530 > UBA8530. The sequence continues at coordinate 32,639 of DOBT01000022.1, forward strand.
GAACAGGACGGCTCGAGGCGAGTGGTGCCGTCCTTGTTCTCGACCTCGACGACGCACAACCGGCAGGCCCCGGTGACGGTGAGCTGAGGATCGTGGCAGAGGGTGGGGATGGACACCCCGATCGCCCTGGCGGCATCGAGCAAGGTGGTTTCGGGGGCGACCCAGACCGGAATATCGTTGATCGTCAGTTCGATGAAATCTTTTTGCATGACGTCCCCCTAATTCTTGGCGACCGCCCCGAAGGGGCAGACCCGATAGCACTGGCCGCACTTGATGCAGCGATCCTGATCGATGAGGTAGACCTTGCCCTTCTCCCCCGAGATGCAGGAAACCGGACAGTTACGGGCGCACAGTCCGCAAGAGCGGCAGGTATCCAGGATATGGAAGGTCAAAAGGGACTTGCACACCCCCGAGGGACAGCATTTATCCTGGATGTGGGCCAAGTATTCCTTTTCGAAGAAGCGCAGGGTCGATAAAACGGGGTTGGGAGCGGATTGCCCCAGACCACAGGCACTCGTCCTCTGGATCACGGAAGCGAGATTCCTCAGTTCGTCCAGATCTTCCAGATGCCCCTGTCCCTGGGTGATGCGATCCAGGATTTCCAGCATCCGCTTGGTTCCCTCCCGGCAGGGGATGCACTTTCCGCAGGACTCGTGCTGGGTGAAGGCCAGGAAGAAGCGGGCAAAAGCGACCATGCAGGTATTCTCGTCCGTGACGACCAGGCCACCCGAGCCCATGATGCTGCCCAAGGCCTTGAGGGAATCGTAATCGATGGGGGTATCGAATCTTTCCAAAGGAATACACCCCCCCGAGGGGCCACCGGCCTGAACCGACTTCACCCGGATCCCTTCGGGCGCCCCTCCTCCGATGTGATCGATCAGTTCGGAAAGGGGCAATCCCAGCGGAACCTCGATCAAACCGGTGCTCTTCACCTTGCCGGTCAAGGAAAATACCTTGGTGCCGGGGCATTTTTCGGTGCCGACCGAACGGAACCACTCGACCCCTTTCAAAAGGATCAGGGGGACATTGGCGTAGGTTTCGACGTTGTTGANNCCATGAGCGCCGTCTCCTCGCCGCACACGAAGGCCCCCGCCCCCTGAACCACCTCGAGTTCCAGGTCGAAGCCCGAACCCAGGATGTTCTTTCCCAGCAACCCGTATTTCTTCGCTTGCCCGATGGCTATCTCGAGGCGCTTGATGGCCAGGGGATACTCGGCGCGGCAATAAATGAAGCCCTGATGCGCTCCGATGGCGTAGCCCGCGACGATCATCCCCTCCAGGACCCGATGGGGATCCCCTTCCAGGAGGGCGCGGTTCATGAAGGCCCCGGGATCTCCTTCGTCGGCGTTGCACACGATGAAGCGGACTTGATCGTCTTGCGAGCGAACGATTTCCCATTTCTTGCCTGTGGGAAAGCCCCCGCCGCCCCGTCCCCTCAAGCCGGAAGCAGAGATCGAAGAGATCACCTCTTCGGGCGACCTGTTTTTCAGGGTTTTCGCGAGCGCCAAATAGCCCTCGTGGGCGATATATTCGTCGATGTTCTCGGGGTCGATCTTGCCGGTGTTCGAAAGGATCCTTCTTTCCTGGGCCGCGTAGAAGGGGATGGATTCTCGGACGCGATGCTCGGGAGAGAAGCAAAGGCGCGCGAGGAATTCTTTGTTCACGATGTGCTTTTCGACCAACTCGGGAACGTCCTCGGCCTTGACCCGGGTGTAGAAGGCGTCGTTCGGGGTGATCTGGACGATGGGGCCGAGTTCGCACAGGCCCTGGCAACCGGTCTCGATGAACTCGACCTTTTCCAGCAATCCGATTTTTTGCAGCTCTCTCTCGAAGGCTTCTTTGATGCCCGCCTCGTTGCCGGCCTCGCAGCTGGTCCCCTTGCAGAGAAAGACGTGGGCCAGATAGCGATCGGATTCGCGCTGCTGCAAGCGAAGGAGTTCGCTTCGGTATTCCTTGCACTCCTCGTCATCGTGGCAGGCCTGACCTTCCAGCCGGCAAAAAAGAAAGTTCGGGCAAGGAGTCCCTTCGACTGTTTGGCAGCGATCGCAACAGCGATCGAGGAAGGTCTTGGGCGGAAGAGTCGAACGATTCTCGACTTTCTCTTTTTTCTTCAGGGCTCCCGAACGGAGCCCCTCGATCAATTTGCGTAGGGTCTTGGGGGTTTGCTTGCCGTGGACCTGGCCGTCGAGCACCACGGCGGGCGCGATTCCGCAGGCCCCCACGCAGTTCACGAGCACCAGGGTGAACTCCCCGTCCGGAGTGGTTTCCCCGGCCCGAACGCCGAGGATCGCAATCAGTTCATCGATCAGGGGCTCGGCCCCCTTGACGTTGCAGGCCGTGCCGTTGCAGACCTCCACGATGTGCTTGCCCATGGGAGCCAGGCGGAACTGGGAGTAAAATGTCGCCACTCCGTAAACCATAGCGACGGGGATTCGCATGAATTGCGCAATCTCCGTCAGTCCCTCCAGCGGCAGGTAGCCGTAGAGGGACTGGGCTTGTTGCAGCACGGCAATCAAGCGGCGGGGTTCGGTGCCGATCTCGGAAAGGACCTGCCGCAGGGGGTTCAGATCGAGGGTTTGGCTCATTTTTTCTCCTGGTGCAGCGCCGGCGCCGCTCTCTCATATCTTTTTGATTTTCGGTCTCCCGAAGCCGAATTCCTGGAAGACCGGAAAAGCCTTTTCAATAGCATCAAGGCAAGAGTTGATCCGTACGATCGATTTGGGTTCTCTCTGGCTTGGTGTGCTCAGTTCACGCAAGGCCGTTTGGAAAGGGGGTGCGTCAGCTATTTTGTGGCTTTGGCGTTTAAACAACGGGCAATCAGTGTCCCTGCGGTTGCGAGCGTTATCGGAGAGCGGGAAAGTTGCATGGCACCCCTTTCTGGGGGTGAACTAACTTGAGTATCGAGTCAAATGAGGCGGCATTGGAGCAATTGTGCTCGCTTCAGTGTAACATTGCAATTCGATTCGATCGAGAGAAAAACACTAAGGCTCGGTTCCATAAACTCCGAATCGAACCCATATAGATGTCCTTTTCATGGAAAAATCCCTCGCCTTTAAAGCGAGGGCGCGAAGGAATGACCTAATTTTTTTCTTGCTCTGGTTCTGAAGCGAGGTCTGTTGTCAATAGTGGACAGGAAAGTCCTCATGCCGCCAGCCGGTGAAAGAAAACCAAGCCTGGCCTGCCGCCCTTGCCGATTATAGAACACCTCGATGTATTCGGTGATTAGAGCCGGATGCCTAAATTGGGCACCTCCGGATGCTGGGTGGGCAACTACCCAGGTCTACTAAGTCTGGTAAAGATTCAGCGATTGCGTCGCGAAATTGCCAAAGGGGCCTGCGTTCGCTATGGCTCCTTGCCGGATAATTCAGCCGCTTTGCGGAAGGCATAGTCGGCGGCGGCAGGCAGGTCTTTAGTGCTGGCAACGTGGCCCGCATCCATGGCATCCCCGGTCGTAGTGCTCAAATCAGCCGCGTTGCGGAAGGCGTTGCCAGCAGCGGCATCGCTATCAAGGCGAGCAGCTAGACGGGCTTCCTCCTCCTCCGGCGAGTTTACCTGATTGTTGATATCGGTGATCGTGACATTCTGGCCATCCAGCTTTGCCTCACAGGTACGGAGATTGAGGCCACCGAGATCCATCGACTTGCCGGAAGCCATGAAGGTATCATGGCCCATTTTGAATTCCACGTGGTCGAGGCCGTCTCTTGAGGTCGCTTCCCTTGCGGCCCACTTTTTCTTGAAACCATCGAGCTTCTCGATGGAATCGAATTTGATGGGGCGCCCATTGATGTTTAACTCAGGCATCGTCTTACCGCCAAATCGCTAAAACCGCCCAGGCAATACAAGGTTATATAGAGAAGTATCGAGGCTTTCTTGCGAAACGTCAACCTGTAGAAGGTGCCCCTCGTCCTCAGAGAAGCTGGCAACCTCTCGTTCTAAACCAGTTTTCTAGCCGCATGGCGAGGCCCTGGCGGCGGCGCTCAACAATTGCGCTGTAGGTGGGGAGTTCAGCTTGACTAGGCGGCCGCGAAAGCTCGAGCCCAAAGGCCGGAATGCAGAGGGTGCCGTAGACCCAGTCGATGGACGATCCAGGCGCAATCGTGCTGGGGGGCAACGAGGTCCAAGCTACTATCGGCCAGATGACCGGAAAGTGTGCGCGAATCGCACGCTCGACATGGGCACGAACTTCGTGGGATTGCATCGCAGAAAGGGCGGGCCGTGGATCTGCGGGATCCGAGAGGGTTCGTGCCAGGTTGTCCGCGATGGCGGCCAGACGGGGCCGGTCAACCGACGCAAGGCCACCATCCTCTTTGCCAGCGAATGGAAAGCCAACTGTCCCCTGGTCGAAGGTGGATTGCCCCGAGTGTACGTCCATCACCAACCGTACGTTACTTTGGGTTTGCAACCAATCTCGTACGGCACGGGTCTCAGCTTCCGAGAAGGGACCCGATCCTGGGTAGTTGATCGAGGAGGGCGGAGGTCCTGCCCCCCAGCCATAACCCCAGTTCCGATTCAAGTCCACCCCCACCGCTCGAGATTCTGGCCGCCGGTTTTTTCGACAGGTTAGCGGGGGAACTGTGCCCGAGAGATCGGCATCGGCGCCATCGGGGTTCATCTGCGGGATGAGGTCAACTTCAAAGTCGAGTGGCGGCCCATCGGCTAGGCGGTCCAGCAAATCCAAGCCCAGGACCGTCGAATCGTGTTCATCGCCATGCTGTCCGAAGATCCCGAGCACGATCGGATACCTGATGCTGGGGTTCCCTGGGTACAGGCGAACCAATATCACGTCTCGCCCTTCTGCGGTCCGTCCAATGGACTCGGTGGCGATGTGTTCGCCATGCCTTTGACGAAGCTGGTCAAGATGAGTCATCACTTCCTGGGAAGAGGGCAGCGAGCTACATTGCGCAATGCAGCTCGCCGGCGGTGGCAGTTGGGGGATATTTGGCCGTTGCTGAATTTCTTCTCGCTGTGATGGAGTAGCCGCGCCCGCAACCGAGCTACCCACCAGTAGCTGGGCGTAGGCGGCAAGAAATAGTAGAAGAGGACGATGGCTTTGATATAACAAGAGGTCACCCCGCATGATACCGTCGATGACTACATCGCCTTGCTTTGATGCAACGACCCGACGCTGGGCGATGATTCTCACGCGGCGATACGATGCCTGGAGTCCTCGGGAAGTCCGAGGACAGCTGCTTACTTTAGCTTACCATCTGGGAGCTATCGAGGGATAACCATCGGAAGGTCGAGTTCTTTGGCGACGGTTTCCATCAGCGGCTTGAAAAGCCCGGGGGTGAAGGGACTCTGCAGGCCGCCCGTCTTGAAGATTTGGAGGGTGGTCTGGGAACCGCCGATTTTGCAGATGGTCAGGTAGGAAGCCATGGCCTTGGCATGGTCGGTTTGATCGAGCTGGAAAAGTTGGAGGGCGCCCGTTTCGGCGATCGCGTAGTCGATGTAGTAGAAGGGGTCCTGGAAGATGTGGTTCTGGCGCTTCCAGCGGACCGCCTTGGTCTTCTCGTGGCCCGTGAAATCGATCCCCACGTTGTATTGCGAGCCAAGGCGGCATCCCTCTCAGCCGGGGTTTGTCCGGGGTGCTCGTAGACCCAATGCTGGAACTCGTCCACGACGGCGATGTAGGGAAGATAGGTCAGACCGTCGATCATCCTGAGTTTGCGGAATTTGGCGGCGTCCTCGGCTTTGAAGAACTCCGTCAGCAGCGGCAAGGTGAGGTACTCCATCGCAGTGGAGTGGATCTCGGCGGCCTCGGAGGTCGGCCAGCGCAACTCGATCGGATCGATCCACATGCTGTCCGAGATCTGGAAGGCATGCCCCATCTCATGGGTCAAGGTCGCGATGTCTTCCCAGGAGCCGGTGCTGTTGCAGTAAGCGAAAGCCTTCTTGGTGTCGTCGAAGTTGGTCGTGAAAGCACCCGGTACCTTGTTGGGCCGGTTCACCGGGTCGATCAGGCCTTCTTTCCGCATGTCCCGGAAGCGGCTGCCGAGATGCGGGTTGAGGCGATCGAAGAGCCGCTGGGCATCCTCGATCTCGCGGTCGACCTTGACGGCATGGGGAGCGAGCGAAAGCCCCGGGTAGTAAAGCATGTTCCAGGGCTTGACCGTTTCTCGACCCAGAAGCGCAGCCTGCTTCTTGCGGAAAGCGGAAAGGACGGGGACCACGTACTTTTTGATCTCCGCGCGGAAGCGCTTGACCTCCTCGGGACCGTAATCGATCCGCTGCATCTTCTTGTAGCCAACGGGGATGAAGTTCTTTTCTTTCAGGTTGAGGGCGATCTGGTTGCGGCGCTTCAAAAGTTCGGAATAGAACCCCTGCAACTCGCCGCCATGGGCGAAGGTCCATTGATTCACGGCTTCCCAGGCCGCCTTCCGTTCGGCTTCGGCAGGCTCTTCGAAGAGGGTCAGCGCCTCCGGAAGGGGCATTTCCTTTCATATCGCTCTCGGCTTCATGTCCCGTCTCTTCGTTTTGTCGCAAAAGCAGCCCGAAGAGAGGCTCGAAAAGACATTGAACAGGGTAAACGAGCAATTCGTAATCCTTTTCAGGATTTCAAACGGCGTAACAGCTCGTCCAATCAAGCGGGAACGGAGGCGTCGTAGAGAAATTGCTTGTCATAGAACGGTTTCAGGTATATGTGCGTAACTCTTGTATATTAAGCGGTTTTGTTAGGCGCTCTAAGTTGAGAGAGAGAGAGTCCCTGATCTTGCGGACAGGGCCTCTCTCTTGTAGTCTAAGTTCGAGCATTCTTGTGCGGAATTGGCCGGAAAGAAGGGCTTGACTGGGGGGATAGTTGGGAGATATGAATAAATCATTAAATTAGGTCAGGATTTTCGATGAAAGCCTTATAATTAGCCTGAAGTTCCTAGCAGGCATGCAGGTTCAAATATTGATGCCATCAGTGATAGCGCCGAGCCGCCAGTAGTTATAGCGAACATGCATGCCTCCTTCCTTTGGTTGGCTCGAAACGCTGAATTCATCCAGCTTTCAGGATAGGTCGATTGGTAATTTTTCTGACTTCAAAATGAAGTCTGCTATGGCATGTAACGATGTGTGTGACTTGATTTGAACCCTCTTCCTCGCTAGGAACTTCGGATTAGGGGATAATGCGTGCAAAAAGGAGGAGAACATGGGGCTTTTGGATGCCATCAAGAGTTGCACCAGCGGTCTAACGGCTCGCAACAACAACATGCTCGCCGCGGCCCAAGTAGTCCGACAGGCGGAAGATTCCGCCGTACGCGGCTCGGGCCTCAATGAAAAGACGATCGCCAACCTCCAACGCCTCGCCGAAACCAAGATCGGCGACCAACTCAAGGCGAAGATCGCGGACTTGGTCGCGCAAAACGCGGTCCCGCAGAAAGACCAGCCCGCGCCCCTGGGAAAAGACACCACCGATGTCGCGAATACGGCCGACGTCATCGACTCGGCGGCCAACGTCCCCGACCTGGACCTGGCCGGCGATGTTTGGATCAACCTTCGAAAAGAGAAGATAGCGCGCGGCGAGATGCTCAATTTCGGGCACAGCAAGGTGGACGGCCAGCTATGGAAGCTGAACGAAAAGAACCAGGCGGTCTGGGCCGACGAAGGCACCGAAGTCAGCGGGGAGCAACTGGCGTCCATGCCCGATTATCAGGTCAAGACCTTCAGGGAATTCCAGAACCCTGCCCTCAAGGCCCTGGATTCACTCGAGCAAAGCCGCGGTGCGGCCCTCGACAAGGCTAGTGCCGAGTTGGCAAAAGGCTTCGTGCCCCTGGATAACCNNCACCCAAACCGGGTTCTTGCCCACAGCAGCCAATCAACGCCTTTTCCCCGATGCTCCCGCGCCCTTCGTGTCCCTGGACAAGCTCCTCTACGGAGGTCTCGTCGAGAGCCGTCACAAGGACTGGCCCATGGAGAAGGGTTTGCTCCCGAACGAGCCGACCGTAAGCTCCGAGCAGGCCGGGGAAATCGGCAATCGCCTGAAAAACGAGTACCTCACCCGAGCCGACGCCATCCTGGACCAGATGAAGGGCTCGCCTTCCGTCAACTTGACCGTCCCCCGCTGGGATGCCCATCATCGCGACGTGAACCGGGCGGTCATCGACCGGGTGTTGGATCGCATCGAGAACGAGAGCCCGCCGCCCATCGAGTTCTTGTCCCTGGGGGTCGATGATGCGCCCGTGGATGGCCCTGCCACGAAGGACGTCGAGGCCCTCAAAAAGCGGATCGAGGCTTCTCCGAAGCTCTCCGAGCACGTGAAGTTGCTTTACGGGGTGGACGAACTTGCCTCCTGCCATTTGGCCCGCAATCTTGTCGAATCCGGCAAGTCCCCGGAGCCCAAGGTATTCCTNNGGGGTTTCCGTGCGGGAAAACGTTCAGGAGCACCTGGACGTCATCGGGAAGGGCGCGGCGATCGCCGATGACCTCGAGGGCTCGAACCTGATTCTCTACAATATTCCCCCCCAGCAGCAGCTTTCGCCAGCGGTGCTGGACAATATAGCCCGGGATCTCAAGGATTTGCTGAAAAGCGGCAAGCCGGTGGGGTTTTNNGTCGACCTCCAGAAATTGGCGGGCTACTCCAGTTGGGGAACCACCGGCAATGCCCTGGGCAGCCTGCTTGCGGATTCCGTGATCGGAATGGCCAACTCCTCGACCGGGGCCTATTTGCGGGATTATCACCTGGTGCACGACGGCGTTTTCCTGGGAAAAGTCGCGGATCAGGTGGCGCCCGACCGCAATATCCGCTATAAGGGAACCGAACTCGGGGAGAAGGAAAATCAGATCACCCGGGAAGTCGCCGACGAGGCCAAGCGGTTAGGGTTGTCGAACGGGATCGATTCCGTCCAACTCCCCTGGGGTCGCACCTTCGA
>DOBT01000058.1 GCA_003503675.1 Cyanobacteria bacterium UBA8530
CCGGCGTGGAGCCGGCAAGGCCCGGTGTAGCCGGCCCAAAGCCCGAGGAGGTGATACCGAAAAGGTTCCTGCGCCCCCCGGACGACGCGATGGACGGCTTCCCAGAGGTCTCGGAGATGGAGACCGTCAGGCACTATACGAGGCTCTCGCAGTGGAACTTCGGCATCGACACGGGATTCTACCCNNGGGTCCTGCACCATGAAGTACAACCCAAAGGTAAACGAGGAGATCGCGCGCCTTCCGGGGTTTACGGGGCTCCATCCACCCCAGCCGGAGGGGCTCATTCAGGGGGCCCTTGAGCTCATGTACGGGCTCGAGGGTTATCTTTCAGAGATAAGCGGCATGGACGCCGTAACGCTGCAGCCCTCCGCCGGGGCCCACGGCGAGCTCTGCGCCCTCCTCATGATAGCCGAATATTTCAGGGAAAAGGGGAGCCCCAGGAAGAAGGTCATCATCCCGGATACGGCCCACGGGACGAACCCCGCGAGCGCGCACCTCGCCGGCTTCAAGGTGGTGACGGTCAAGTCCGGAAAGGAGGGGGTCCTTACGGCCAGCGCCGTAAAGGAGGTAATGGACGACGAGGTGGCCGCCCTCATGCTCACCAACCCCAACACCTTGGGCCTCTTCGAGGAAGAAATCAAAACGATCGCCGAACTGGTGCATGGCGTGGGCGGCCTGCTCTACTACGACGGAGCCAACCTCAACGCGATCATGGGCGTGGTGCGCCCCGGCGACATGGGCTTCGACGTCCTCCACATCAACCTGCACAAGACCTTCGCCGGTCCGCACGGCGGCGGCGGCCCCGGCTCCGGCCCCGTCGGCGTCAAAAAGTTCCTGAAAGAATTCCTCCCCGTTCCCACGATCGCGAAAAGAAATGATTCCTTCTCTCTGAACTATGATCTGCCGCGCTCGATCGGAAAACTGAAGGCCTTCTACGGCAATTTCTCCGTGCTGGTTCGCGCCTACGCCTACATCCTTTCCATGGGCGATTCCTTGAAGCAAGCGAGCATGGACGCCGTGCTCTCCGCCAACTACATCAAGTCCAAGTTGGAAAAGGAATTCGACGTTCCCTATTCGCAGACCTGCATGCATGAATTCGTCATCTGCGGCGATCGCCAGAAAGCCAAGGGCGCCAGCACCCTGAACATGGCCAAGCGCCTCATCGACCTCGGCTATCATCCCCCCACCGTCTATTTCCCCCTGGTGGTCCACGAGGCCATGATGATCGAGCCCACCGAGACCGAAAGCAAGGAAACCCTGGATGCCTTCATCGAGGCCATGTTCCAGATCAACCGGGAGATAGAGAACGACATAGAGAAGGTGACGAGCGCCCCGCAACACGCTCCCATCGGCAAGGTCGACGAAGTGGCCGCGGCGCGCAAGCCCAATTTCCGGTGGCGCCCGTGATGTACGACGTCGCGATCCTGGGCGGCGGTCCCGGCGGCTACGTGGCCGCCATCCGCGCCGCCCAACTGGGGGGATCGGTCGTCCTGATCGAGAAGGACAAAATAGGGGGAACCTGCCTCAACCGCGGCTGCATCCCCACCAAGGCGTTATTGGGCAGTACCTCGAAATTGAGGAATATCCGAAATGCCGAAGAGTTCGGCATCAAGGTGGAAAAGGTTTCCTTCGACCGGGCGGCGATCGCCGCCCGAGCGAAAAAAGTCGTCGACAACCTGCGCACCGGCCTGGCCGGAGTCCTGAAAAGCCACGGCATCGAAATCCTGAACGAAAATGGGGTTTTTCTCGAAGCAGGCAAGATCCAGGTGGGAGAAAGACTGATCGAGGCCAAGGAAATCATTCTGGCGACCGGCAGCGAAGTCGCCAGATTCCCCTCCCTGAGCATCGACGGAGAAAGAGTCTTCACCTCGGACGAGGCCCTGAATCTTTCCTTCATTCCCGAAAAACTCGCCGTCGTGGGCTCGGGGGCGATCGGCCTGGAGTTCGCCGAGATCTACTCGGAACTGGGCAGCAAGATCCTCTTGATCGAAGCCTTCGAGAGATTGGCCCCCGCCGTGGACGCCGAAATCTCGAACCAATTGAAGCGCATCCTCAAGAAAAAAGGCTACGAGATCTTCTTGGGGACCAAGGTCGAAGGGATCGAAAAAGCAGAAAACTTGACCCTGAAATTATCCGATGGAACTTCGGTCGAGGCCGATGCCGTCCTGGTGGCCGTCGGTAGGAAAGCCAACACCGAAGGCTTTTCGGAAAAGGGAATAAAATTGGATTCCCGGAAATTCGTCCAGGTGGACGAAAAGATGAGGACCAACCTTCCGCACGTTTGGGCGATCGGGGACATCACCGGAAAATGGATGCTCGCCCACGTCGCCTCTCATCAGGGGATCGTGGCGGCCGAAAACATTTTCGGCCACCCTTCGGAGATGAGCTATTCCGCCGTGCCCTCCTGCATCTACTGCGAACCGGAAATCGCCCAGGCCGGCATCACCGAAGAGGAAGCGAAAAATAGCGGGCTTTCCTACAAGGTGGGGCGCTTTCCTTTCGCCGCTTCCGGGAAAGCCCAGGCGGACGGGGATACCGAGGGAATGGTCAAAATCCTTTCCGAGGAAGGCTCGAATCGATTGCTCGGGGTGCACATCCTCGGGCCCCATGCCTCCGCCTTGATCCAGGAAGGGGTACTGGCGATGGATTACCGGCATGGCGCCGAAGAAATCCTGGAATCCATTCATGCCCACCCGGCCCTGGGAGAAGCCTTCATGGAAGCGGTGGCGGTCTCTCTCGAACGCTCCACCGCCCTTCCCAAGCCAAGACAAAGATCAATCGCAAGATAAAAAAAAGGGAAGGCCGCCGGCCTTCCTTTTTTTATCCTAAATTATTCGCCGGCTTTTCCCCCCAGGGCGATCTCGTAGTCGAGAAACAAGAAAGCGGCGTCTCCCGGTTCTTCGCGGTTGTTGCTCAGGTAGTAGCCCGAAGTGATGCTGAAGGCATCGAAGGGGGTTAAACAGAGCGCGACATTGCTTCCGCCGTAAGAGTTCGCGGGGCTGGCGCTGGAGGTGAAATCGCCGAGCAGGGAGAGGTTGAAGGGCAGTTCGTGGGTCACGCCGGCCCAGAAGCCCAGGCTCTCGTCGATGAGGGGCGAGACGCGGTAAAGGCCGGCGGTGTAGGTGCCCAGGTCAATCCCGCTCGATTGGATCGATTTGGTCATGGAGAGATAGGACAGGTTGGGAGTCCCGTTCAAGGAAGGGACTCCAAGATAATAGAAGCCCAGCCCGATGGCCGGAAGCGAGTCCGTTTCGGTCATCAGGCCGAGTTTGGCCGACAAGGAGAAGGCGAGGCCTTTTTGCATCGATTCGTCGTAATCGAGCTGAGGATAGTTGCTGTCGAAGCCGAATTCCAGCGAGCCGATTTTCGTTTCCCCGGCCTGAAAACCGTCGAAAAGACCGGTGTTGAAGGAAAAGTCACCGGATGGACCGACCGGGTAGCCGTAGAGCCCGAAGTGAAGTCTGCCCACCGAAAGGGTTTCCCCGGTGGGGATGCTGATGATGGACGTCGGATAGGCCCAGGCGGGAAAAGCGGAAAAAAGAACCAATCCGGCCCCGAAAAGGGGGGTCAATGGAAACTTTCTCACGGCAATTTTGCTTCCTTCTTGGTTTGAACCGGTAATATCGGCTTGAGCGGAACGAGCCGGTTTTTCGTTATTTTCGATATTTTCGGTGTTTTCAATGTTTTCGGTATTTTCGATATTTTCGGTATTTTCAATGTTTTCGGTGTTTTCGATATTTTCAATGTTTTTGCTTTCGCGCTGAAAGCGACCTTCTTGGTGAGAACCGGCAGTCTCGGCGGCACGGGCAAACGGGCTACTTTGGGCGAAGGGGTGAATCCGACCGGATCGATGGCGACGTTGTTCTTCCTCAATTCGTAGTGGAGGTGGGGACCGGTGGAGCGGCCGGTGCTCCCGACGGTCGCGATGATGCTCTTGGTGGTGACGAGGTCGCCCACGCTGGCCAGGAGCTTCTTGGCATGGCCGTAAAGGGTGGTGAAGCCATCGGCATGCTCGACGATCACCGCGTTGCCGTAGCCCCCCAGAAAGCCCTTGAAGATGACCTTGCCGTCCCTGGAGGGATGGATGGGGGAGTCTTCCTTGGCGGCGAGGTCGTAGCCGTCGTGGTGAGCGCCGGGGGTGAAACCGTTGATGGGGTCGTTTTCGCGCGCACCGAAGTCGGAGCTCAGGCGGCTGCCGGGGACGGGGTTGTCCTGGGGCATGGTCGGCGCCACATCGGCACACCCGGCCAGGCAAAAGACCAGGATGAGGGCGCAGCGATTCGCCTGGATCCGTTTCAAGGTCTAGATCCTCAGCATGGGACGGATGATGCCGACGAGGTCCTTGACGATCAAGAGCAGCCCCAAGCCCAGCAGGAGATAGAGGCCTGCCTGGTTGAGGACGGCTTCCATATGCACGGGCAGCCGACGGCGCCGGACGGCTTCGATGAGGAGGAGGAGGAGGAGGCCACCGTCGAGGGCCGGCAAGGGCAGGAAGTTGACGATCGCCAGTTCGATGGAGATGAGGGCGGTGAAGGCGAAAAGGTTGCTCTGATCCGCCTGGGCGACCTTCGAACCGATGTTGACGATCTCGATCGGGCCGCCCACCTGGCTCAAGGGAAGCTTTCCGGTGACGAGCTGCCCCAGACCTTCGAGCAGGCTGATGGTCATTTCCTTTTGCTGAATGGCGCCCTGGATCCAGGGCTCATAGAAGTATTTGACCCTGCGGGTCTCGAACCGGCTCTGGATGCCGACCCCGATCTTCCCGTACTGGTTGGGGACCACCTTGATTTGGATGGGTTTGCCTTCGCGTTGGACGAAGAGGGTCACCGGCTTCTTGGAATTGGCGAGGATGGTGTCGATGAAGTCCTGTCCGGTCTTGATCTCCTTTTCGTTCACTCGTAGAACGGTGTCTCCGGTCTTGAGACCAGACTGGATGGCGGGCATTTGCGGCAGGAGGTTGCCGACCAGGATTCCGGGCTTGGGGGTGGTGATCCCCACGAAGGCGACCATGGCGACCAGAACGAAATAAGCGAGGACGAAGTTGCAGATCACCCCCGCGCTGATGACGTAGGCGCGCTCCCACCAGCCGCGGTTGCGCAGCATGAGAGACGGATCTATCGGATTCTCTTCTTTTTCGTCTTCTTCCTGATCGTCGGCGAAGGCGCAATAGCCTCCCAGCGGGAGAGCGTTGAGCCGCATCTCGGTTTCCCCCCAGCGGCGCGAGAAGAGGGCTGGACCGAAGCCCAGGGCGAATTGTTTGACGGGAATCTTGATGGATTTGGCGGCGAGGAAATGCCCCAGTTCATGGACCAGGACGAGGATACCCAGGATCAGGATGACTTCGAGAATATGCATGCTCGTTCCTTCAAAAGAGGTGAAACAAACTGATTCTACCACAAAGCAATAGCATGACCCTCGCGAACTCCACCAGGAACAATCCCGCGAGGACCTGGGCGATCCCCATGCCCCAGATGCGAACGGGCCAGGAGGCACGGAAGGAGGGACGTCCGCGGTAAAGGGCCAGAAGCTCTTCGCCCGCTTTTATGGCCGCGAGGGACTGGGTCTCGGTGGGGGGCTTGGTGGTGAAATAATGCTGAATGAGCATCCCGGCCTTCCGCCAGTAGAGAAAGATGAAAACGCCTCCGACCAGCAGTATGAGCGGATTGTCGGCCACAGGAAGAAGGAGGGATATTCCCAGAAAGGCCGCCACCAGGTTGGTTCCGCAGCGCGGGTGCTCACGGGGTTGAAGGGCGAGAATCTCGGGGGTCAGGGCCTCTCCCCGCTCGATGGCATGGACGGTCTGGTGTTCGGCGGCGTGGTAACCGGACAGGGGCGAGAGGCGCAAAAAGAATAAAAACAACAAGAAGGCGAAAAGTTCGGAAAAATCGCTCAACCGCCCGAGGGGTGAAAAAGGAATGCGGGCTTGCAGGAAGTCCAGGGAAGCTATAATCCCCCAGTTGAGGAGGCCGAAGGCCACCCCCGTGAGGAGGAGGCTGAGGTCACCCGCCCCACCGCACAGAGAGCCGGTGGTGAGGCGCACCCCGGTGAGGGTCGCCATTCCCCCGATCCGGGTGGGGCGAAGGCTGCCGTAGAGGGCCGCCATGAGATCGCTGCGGGAGACGCCCCCCATCAGAAGCCCCCGGGGATCCACCACGAAGAGGAAGGGCAGGCCGAAAAGTTCGCACTTATCCAGCGCCGACTCGATCCCTTCCGAGAGGGAACCCACGCAGGAAAGCGGCTCCATGCCTTCGGAAACGGGGATGAGATCGAGCGATTCGAGGAAGCGGGGGAAGAGCGAGGTCTCCGAGACCATTCCGCAGAGCTTCCCACCCTGGGCGNNGGGCGATCGCCACGGGGAAGCGCGATTCGCGCAGCAGGTGCAGGGCCTTGGCGAGCGATTCGTGGGAATCGACCGAGAGAGCGGGGCGGATGAGGTCGAGGAGGCAAAGCTCGGGGTTTTCCATTTCTTTCATCATCCCCCATTATACCGCTAGACCTCGCTCTCGCGGCAATAATCGTCGTTTATGAGGCACTCCCCGGTATTGCTGTTGCCGCAGGAGGGGCAGGGCGTTCCGAAGATCACGCACTCCTCGTCGATGTAGTGCTGGCATTCGTCGGAGCTGCTGTAGATGCTTTCCGTCATCTCGAGGTCGTCGATGTCGGTGCCGTACCAGATCAGGTCCTCGCCCATGATCGCTTCTCCTTCGCTCGTATATTTATGTGAAGCGAGGAGTAAGATAGCAGACGAGGGTTTCCCTGTAAACGAGCTGCGAGGGTCGAAAGAAACGAAAACTTCCGGCTTTCCCGTAGAACCTGCGAAAGGCGCTCTTCTTCTTGACAGCAGGCGGTCGATGGGCTAGAATT
>DOBT01000228.1 GCA_003503675.1 Cyanobacteria bacterium UBA8530
GAGCCGGTCGGGGTGGAGACGATGACCCCGTCGGCCGAATAGGAAGAAACGTGGACGGCATCGACGAAGAGGCTGTAGGAAACGAGCCGGGAGGAGCTGCCCTTCGAGATGACTCCGTCGTTCAAGGCGATCTGGCGAGCGGCCATCTGGCCGCCCCGGAAGAGGGTCACGTCGAGCATGACCCTTTCCTCGACCTCGAGCTCTCCCGCGAAGAAGGCCTCCACCGCGTCGTAGGCCTCCTCGGAGGCGGTTTCGGCCAAAAAGCCGAGGGTTCCGAGGTTGACTCCCAGGATGGGGGTGCCGTAGCGGGAAACGAGATTGGCCCCGCGCAAGAAAGTACCGTCCCCGCCCAGAACGATCAGGAGATCGAGGGGGGGAATCTCTTCCACCTGCCAGGGGATGGTGAAAACCTGCTCGCCGCGCTGCCGCAAGCGATCTCCGAGTTCCCCCTCCAGGATCACGGCGTCCTGACGCCCCTCGTTAAAGACGATGCCGATCCGTTTTGCCATGCAACTCCCTGTGCGCTTCTTCGACGACTGCCGCGAAATCGATCTTTTCGCTTTCCGAACCTTGCCTGAGGTGGACCAAGAACTCGATGTTGCCCTGGGGGCCGGTGACGGGGGAGAAGGTGGCGGCGACGACCGACCAGGCCGAGCCTCGAACGAAATCGGCCACGGCTTCGAGCACCGCCNNCCTCGAACTGGGGCTTGACCAGGGCGACGACTTCCTTGGGAGGGGCCAGCAAACGCTCGATACTCGGCAGGACCTTGGAGAGGGAGATGAAGGAGACGTCGATGACGGCGAGGGTGGGAAAATGGGCTTCCGAGATCGAGGGGGCGATTTTCTCGGGGGTGAGATAGCGAACGTTGGTCCTTTCCAGGACCACCACCCGCTCGTCGTTGCGCAGCTCCCAGGCCAACTGCCCGTAGCCGACGTCGATGGCGAAGACCTGGCGGGCCCCCGCCTTCAAGAGGCAATCGGTGAAGCCTCCCGTGGAAGCCCCGACGTCGAGGACGACGCGCCCTTCAGGCGAGACTCCGAAAGTTTGCAGCCCCTTCTCGAGCTTCAGGCCGCCCCGGGAGGCGAAGCGCTCCTTGACCTCGACGAAGAAGAGATCCTTGTCTAGATTGACCTGTTGCCCGGCCTTGAGAACGATGTTTTCGTTGACCTTCACCTCGCCGGCCAGGATCGCCCGCAAGGCCTGTTCCCGACTGGGGAAAAGACCGCGCGAGACCAGGGCGACATCGAGCCTGATCTTAGACATTCGCCCCCTTGAGCAAAATCTCCGCGCTCTTCGCGATGGCTTCCGGGGTGAGGCCGTAGATCTCCCGAAGCTTTTCGGCGGGCCCGTGCTCGATGAAGCGGGGGGGAAGGGTGATCGACCGGAAGGGCACCAAAACGTTCTTTTCGGCGAGTCGGTCCAGCAGGGCGCTGCCGAAGCCTCCGGGATTTCCTTCTTCGATCGTCAGCACGGCCCGATGGCTCTTCGCCAGGGACAAGAGCAGTTCTTCATCGAAGGGCTGGACGGTTCTCACGTTGACCACGGAAGCGGAAATATTCAGCTTTTCGAGCAATTGCGCGGCTTGGAGGGCTTTTTGAAGCATGGTCCCCACGGCGCACAGGAGCAGGTCTTTTCCCTGGCGCCTGATTTGGGCCTGCCCGATCCGAAAACCTTCTCTTTCCAGCCCTTCCGCCTTTTCGGCGAAGCCCCTGGGGTAGCGGATCGCCACCGGAGCCTCGTAGGCGATCGCCGCCTCGAGCATCTCCTGCAAATCCTCGCCGTCGGCGGGGGCGAGGACCGTCAAGCCCGGGATCATCTTCAGGTAGGCCAGATCGAAGACCCCGTGGTGGGTGGGGCCGTCCTCGCCGACCAGGCCGGCGCGATCGACGGCGAAGACCACCGGCAAGCCCTGGAGACAGACGTCGTGGATGATCTGATCGAAGCCGCGCTGCAAAAAGGTGGAGTAGATGGCGACCACCGGAACCAGGCCGCTCGCCGCCAGTCCGGCCGCCAGGGTGACGGCATGCTCCTCGCAGATCCCGACGTCGAAGTAGCGATCGGGGAATTTTTTGGAAAAATTGGCCAGCCCGGTCCCGTCCGGCATGGCGGCGGTGATGGCGACGACCTTCTCGTTTTTCTCGGCGATGGAAACCAGGGTCTTCCCGAAGACTTCCGTGAAGCTCTTTCTTTCGGGATCGACGTTTTTGATCACTTCTCCGGTCAGGGGATCGAAGGGGCCGATGCCATGGAAGAAGGAGGGTTTCTTTTCGGCGGGGGCGTATCCCTTGCCCTTGACGGTGCTGACATGGGCCAGGACGGGGCCCTTGGCCGCGAGCGCCAGTTCGAGCATGGGGATGAGTTTGCGCAGGTCATGGCCGTCGATGGGGCCGATGTAGGTGAAGCCGAGCTCTTCGAAGACCCCTCCGGTGCGGCCCCCTATCAGGGTGGCGAACTTGATGGCGGCCTTGAAGCGGTCCATGCCCCGGTAGATTCTTCCGCCCAGGATTCCTTGCAGGTGGTTGGTGGCTTCGCGCTTGAGGCTGTGATAGGCGGGATGGGTGCGCAGGCGGTTGAGGTAGGCGCCCCAGGCCCCGACGTTGGGGGCGATGGAGAGGTCGTTGTCGTTGAGCACCACCAAAAGGTCGGTATCGAGGTGACCGGCATGATTCAGGCCTTCGAGGGCCATGCCGCCGGTCAGGGCTCCGTCCCCGATCACGGCGACCACGTTCTTCTTTTCGCCCTGGCAGTCCCTGGCGAGGGCCATCCCCAGGGCGGCCGAGATCGAGGTCGAGGCGTGCCCGGCGGCGAAGTGGTCGAAGCGGGACTCCGCCGGCCGCAGGAAGCCGCTGATGCCGCCGTACTGCCGCAAAGTGTCGAAGCGATCGAAGCGCCCGGTCAAAAGCTTGTGGGGATAAGCCTGGTGTCCGACGTCCCAGACGATCTTGTCTTTTTCCCAGTCGAGCAGGACGGCCAGGGCCAAGGACAGCTCCACCACTCCCAGGCTGGAAGCGAGGTGGCCGCCGTTCTTGGCGACCGTTTTGACGAGGGTTTCCCTGACTTCAGCGGCCAGCCCTTCGAGCTGATCGATGGAAAGGGAGCGCAACTGGCGGGGGTGAAGGATGTTTTCGAGCATCAGAAGCGCCCGAGAAAGAAGGAAACCGCGATTCCGAGGAAGGCGCCGGCGATCACCTCGCGAGGGGTGTGGCCGAGCAGTTCTTTCAGGTGATCCTCCCGGAAGGAGAGGGAATTCTTGAGTTCGAAAAGCATCTTGTTCAGGACTTTGGCTTGTTTGCCCGCGGCCTGGCGAACCCCGGCGGCGTCGTACATGACGATCAGGGCGAAGGTCAGGGCGATGTCGAAGGAGGAAGAGCCGAAGCCTTCGCGAATGCCGATGGAGGTCGCGAGCCCGGATACCAGGGCGGTGTGGCTGGAAGGCATCCCTCCCGTGGTCACCAGGGAGCGGAAGTCCGGGCGCCCCTTGCGGATGTAGGTGGTCGCGAACTTGAAGAGCTGGGCGATCGAGCCCGCGAAGAGCCCGGAGAGAATGGACGGGTTGGATAACACTAGTGCTTCCTCATCACGACAAAACGGGCGATCGCCGAAAGGGGCTCGGGATGGGGCCAGGATTGGACCGCCTGGATGGCCGTTTCGACCTGCCGCGCGGCTTCGATCCTCGAACCCTCGATTCCGAAGAGCTTGACGAAGGTGGCTTTCCCCTTGTCCCGGTCTTTGCCGGGGGTCTTCCCCAGCTCGAAGGCCGTCGCCGTCTCGTCCAGGATATCATCCACGATCTGAAAAGCCAATCCCAGGGAACGGGCGTAGACATCGGCCTCTTCGAGACGCGACTCCCCGCCCGCTATCAGGGTTCCGGCCCGCACGGCCGCCAAGATCAGGGCCCCCGTCTTGTGGCGGTGGATGAAAGACAGTTCCTCGTCGGAAACCTCTTTCCCTTCATGCAGGACGTCGGCCACCTGTCCCCTCACCATGTCGAAGGTGGCGGTGGAAAGCTCGTTCGATAGGCGCAAGAGCAAAGAAGGCTCGAGGCGATCTTTCAGCTGCTCGACCAGCACCTTGTTGCTGTAGGACAGGAGGCCGTCCCCGGCCAGAAGCGCGAGCGCCTCCCCGAAGGCCGCGTGCACCGTCGGTTTTCCCCGGCGCAAAAGGTCGTTGTCCAGGCAGGGAAGGTCGTCGTGGACCAGGGAATGGGCGTGGATCAGCTCGACGCAGCAGCCGGCCAAGGCGGCCGTCTCTACGACCCCTTCGGGGGCCCCGAGGGCCTCGGCGCAAGCGACGGAAAGCAGGGGCCTCAACCTTTTCCCCCCTTGAAGGACCGCGTAGCGCATCGCCTCGAAGAGCGAAAAGGGCTCCGACAAGGGAATCAAGCGCTCCAGAAGGACTTCGAATTTATTTTGCCTTTCGGCCCAGTATTCCTCGAGAAGAAATGCCACATCGCTCTCCTGAATCATCGATCGTTCTGGACATTATACTTCAATAAAGGCCCTCTATCCGGGAAAGGACGACTTTGGGAGGTCATCGCCGGGGCGCTCGATCCTCTTTCGTTTGACAGCCTTGAAGCGAGCGTGGTATGAAAAACGGGCGATCGCCCGCTTGGGCGGCGAACTGGGAGGAAAGAAAAGATGGAAAAAAAGAAAAGAAAAATCTGGATGGCGGCGACCCTCGCCCTCGTCGCCCTCGGCCTCCTGCCGGGAAAAGCCTTCGCCTTCACCCCCACCTCGGAGCTGACCGACGTCTCGCCCGATCACTGGGCCTACAACTCCATCAAGTCCCTGGTCGACAAGTACCAGGTGATGGAAGGCTTCAACGACAACACCTTCCGGGGGGCCAAGTACGTGACCCGCTACGAGCTGGCCGCCGTTCTATCCAAGGTGATGAACAAGGTCGAGGAACTGATCACCTCGGCCACCGGCACCGCTCCCACCCCCATCATCCCCCCGAGCATCAACCCGGAGGACCTGCGCTCCATCGCCAGGCTCCAGCAGGAGTTCCGCGACGAACTGAGCATCCTCAAGGGAAAGACCGATACCATGGACACCCGCCTCGCGGTGCTGGAAAGCCGGGTGAGGGTGCACGGCGCCCTGGAATGGAACACCCGGACCTTCACCAACAAGGGAAACGAGAGGGGCAACAACAACAACCGCGTGATCACCAACCTCGCGCTCGATGCCCGGATTTCCCCGGATTTGACCTATAGCGGGGACCTGGCCCTCTTCAACAACGGAGTGCAAAGCTTCTCCAACGGCCACCTCTGGGCCGAAAGCGAGAACCGCGGGATCGCCAACACCGTGGGGGACAGCGGAATGCCCCTCTACGTAAGGCGTTCCTATTTTTCCTGGGCCCCGGGCAACTGGACCCTGAGCGCGGGGGTGATGTCCTTCGGCGACACCCTCCCGATCGGGAGCGCCATCAAGAACGGCTTCGATTCCCTCCCGCTCTGGTCGGAAGGCCAAAGCGGCTACGGCTTCGTGGGAACCCCGGCGGTCAATTTCGGGAATGCCCTCTTCAAGTATCCGACGACCAGCAGGGCGGCCTGGCTCCCGGGAGTCAACGCGGCCCAGGACCTCCTCGATCCCAACTCCAGCGCGGTCAACCTTCCCGGCTCTTCCCCCGGGCTGGCCTTGCGTTCGGATATCGGACCGGTGGAATGGGGCCTGGGAATGAACACCGGAGCTCCCGGCGCCAACAGCACCCTCGCGGCGGCCGACGTCCCCAACTCCTTCCCGACCGTCGCCGCCTTCAATGAAGGCTACTCCCTGGCCAAGGCCGGGATCGACCTGGGAATGGCCCGAGTGGCCGGCTACCTCCACCTGGACAACGGGACCATGGGCGGGGCNNCACGAGGGAAGCCTGAACCTGTCCTCCAACAACTTCCTGGGAACCGGCCTGGGGGTCGGCGCCGCCTCCAAGGCGGGAAACCTGGGCCTGCCCCTATCCGGAGCGGATCCCTATAACTGGACCTCGACCGGGGGCTACGTGAAATTCCCCCTCTTCTCGATCATCCCCTCCGTCACCCTGGCCGCCCAAACCAGCGGCACCCGCTTCATGGACAACCAGTGGGGCTCGGGCTGGTCGGCGATCGCCGAGCTGCAGCTGCACACCTCCCTCCCGAAGATCCTGCTCGAATACGACCGCGGCAAGTTCACCGGNNAGCGACAAGGGCCTCTTCACCAGGGAAGTCCCCTCCGACGAACTGTTGACGGTTTCCACCGCCCTGCGCTTCTAAAAAACAGGAAAGGGCCGATCAAAAGATCGGCCCTCTCCTGTTTGGTCTTTTTGGAGAACCAAGAATGGCGCAAGGTGGGCATTTCGGAATAAAATGGACTTTGGATGCACCCGTTGTTTTTCTTCGAAGTCGGATTAATTTAGATCACAGCAGGAAACGATCATTTTTCGNNTGCTCTCGAAGCCATTCTTCTCGATGAACGTCTGGCAAGCACCCTGAATGTTGCCCGCCATCGACCTCGATGATGAGAGACCTCTCAAGGCAAATGAAGTCGACGATATAGGAGCCCAGAGGGTGTTGGCGTCGAAATTTGACTCCAAGTGCGCAGCGTCGAATCACATTCCAAAGCTTTACTTCGGCGTCAGTCATCGCATTGC
>DOBT01000224.1 GCA_003503675.1 Cyanobacteria bacterium UBA8530
GGGGGGTCAACTCCCGAAGCGAACTGGTTTGTTTGGGGAGAGAGTATCGCTCGCGCAGCGCCGAGAAGTGGCTCGAGCGAGGCGTGACCATCGAGTCCCCCGAGACCACCTGGCTCGGACCCTGGCTCTCCATCGGGGAAGATACGGTCATCGAGCAGGGCGTCTCCCTTACCGGCCAAACTTCGGTCGGCTCTCGCTGCCGCATCGGCCAGCACTGCGAAATCGAGAACTCCCTCGTTTCCGACGAGGCGAAAATCCTTTCTTCCCGCATCACCGACAGCGAGATCGGAGCGGGAACGACGGTGGGCCCCTTCGCTCACCTGCGCAACCATGCCAGCCTGGGCAAGGGGGTCCGGGTCGGCAACTTCGTGGAAATCAAGGGCTCCAGGCTGGAAGACGGGGCCAAGGCCTCTCACCTCTCCTACCTCGGCGACGCCGNNCTGCAACTACGACGGCGAGAAGAAACATCGGACCGTCATCGAGGCGGGGGCCTTCATCGGCTCGAATTCGACTTTGGTCGCTCCCCTCACCATCGGGGAAGGCGCCTATGTCGCCGCCGGATCCGTCATCACCAAGGACGTACCCGCTGAGGCCCTGGCCTTCGGGCGCAGCCGCCAGACCGTCAAGGAACAATGGGTTACCAAGCGAAAGGGAAAAGTGAGATGATCCGCGAAAACACCGCCAATCCCCTCCTGCGCGACCAGATTCAGAAGGCCACCACCTTCACTTCGCGAAGCATGAAGATCTTCTCGGGGAGCGCCAATATCGGTCTTTCCACGGAAATCGCCGATTACCTCGGGACCGAACTCGGCACCATCAAGATCTCCAATTTCTCGGACGGCGAGATCTACTGCCAGGTCCAGGAAAGCGTCCGCGGGGCGGATGTCTACCTCATCCAGTCCCTCAGCCACCCCGTCAACTATCACATCATGGAGCTCATGATCATGCTCGACGCCCTTCGCCGGGCGTCCGCCAGGCAGGTCACCGCCGTGATCCCTTACTACGCCTATGCCCGGCAGGACCGCAAGGCTCAGGGCCGCGAGGCCATCACGGCCAAGCTCCTCGCCAACCTCCTCACCACCGCCGGGGCCGATCGCGTGGTGGCCCTCGACCTGCATGCCCCCCAGATTCAGGGCTTCTTCGACATCCTGGTGGACCACCTCTTCGCCACCCCGGTGCTGATCGAGAACATCCTGAAGCGCAACCTTCCCGACATCGTGGCGGTCTCCCCCGACGTGGGCGGGGTCACGCGCACCAGGGCGATCGCCAAGAAGCTCAACGCCCCCCTGGCCATCATCGACAAGCGCCGCCCCCGTCCCAACCACGCCGAGGTCCTCAACATCATCGGCGACGTCAAGAACAAGACCGCCGTGATCATCGACGACATGGTCGACACCGCCGGGACCATCACCGAGGTCGCCAAGTTGCTGCTCCGGGAGGGAGCGCTGGATGTCTACGTCTGCGCCACCCACGCCGTGCTCTCCGGGCCGGCCATCGAGCGCATCGGGGCTTCCCCCATCAAGGAACTGATCGTGACCAACTCGATACCCCTTCCCGACTCGAAGCGGCTTCCCAAGATCACCGTGCTCTCCGTGGCGGGACTTCTGGGCGAGGCCATCTCCCGCATCCACGAGGACATCTCGATCTCTTCCATGTTCGAGTAGGGAAATGAAGGCGATTTTCGGTCTGGGCAACCCCGGGAAGCAATATGCGGAGACGCGCCACAACGTCGGTTTCATGGTGGTCGAGCTGCTCGCTCGCCGCTGGGGCCTCCCGGGGAAGCACTGGTCCAAGTTCCAGGCCATGGGCGCGGAAGGCAACGTGGCCGGGGAAAAGGTCCTGCTGGTTCAGCCCCTTACCTTCATGAACAACAGCGGCCAGACGGTGCAGGCGGTTTCGGCCTTCTATAAGCTGGAGCGCCAGGATATCCTGGTGATTTACGACGATTTCTCCCTGCCCCTGGGGACCATTCGTATGCGCCTCAGCGGGAGCGCCGGAGGCCACAACGGCGTTTCTTCGATCATTCGGCTGATGGGCTCGAACGAATTCCCCCGCCTTCGGCTGGGGCTCGGTCCGGCCACGGGCTTTTCGGACACCGCCGACTTCGTGCTCGCCCGCTTCGAAAAAAAGGAAGAAGAAGAAAAGGGGATCATGATCGAACGGGCAGCCGACGCCGCCGAAACGTGGCTAAAGATGGGCGCCGAGGAAACCATGAACCGCTTCAACGCGAAGACCGAAGTCAAGGAATGATATAATATCTTTTTTCTTCGTTGTCAGGAGGTTTTTCTCATCGACAAAGTTTACGGAAACCTGTCCGGCTTGAAGAGCAGCCAGGAAAAGGCGCTGGCTCGACTCTACCGCCGCCGGGTTCCTCCCCGGCAAATCTACACGCGTGAGCTGATCGAAGCCATGACCGCCCTTTCCTACGAGATGCGTCGCGAGTTGGCGGTGCTGATCAACCGCAGTGGGCAGGTGGTCACGGTGGCGGTGGGCGATCGCGAGGGCCTCCAACTGCCGCCGACCAAGAAAAGGGAAGCGGTTTCCCGCCTCTCCGGATTGCGCTGCGTCCATATCCATCCGATGGGCGGCGGCCTCAATCGCGGTGACCTGGTGACCCTGGCCATGCACCGCTTCGACCTCATGGCGGCCATCGAGACCGAGGGCGGCGATCTGCGCAATGCCCAGCTTTGGCTCGGTAACCTCGCGCCGAGCGCGGACGAGGAAGGCAACCTCTGGCGCCTGCAGGAACCCCAATCGGTCTATCAGGGCGAAAAATTCGATTTCGAAACCTGGATCAACGAGCTGGAACGCGAATTCGGGGAGCAAGCCGGCGGGGTCAAGGTGGAAACCGAGGAGAAGGCGATTCTCGTTTCTCTGGTTTCCTCCACCGCGGACGAGACGGCGCTTCCTTACCGATTGGAGGAGCTGAAGCAACTCGTCAAGACCGCCGGGGCCGAAGTTCTCGATTCCATGGTGCAACGCCGGGACAAGCCGGAGCCCGCCATCTTCATCGGAAAGGGCAAGGCCGAAGAACTGGCGTTGCTTCTGAGCGAGCGCGGGGCCACCATGGCCGTCTTCGATGCCGAGCTTTCCCCCAGCCAGCAAAGGAATTTGGAGGAAATCCTCGGGGTGAAGGTGATCGATCGGCCCGGGGTCATCCTCGACATCTTCGCCCAAAGGGCCCAGACCAGCGAGGGAAAGTTGCAGGTCGAGCTCGCCCAACTCAATTACCTCTTGCCAAGGCTTTCCGGAAGAGGAACGGCGTTATCCCGCCTCGGAGGCGGCATCGGCACGCGCGGCCCCGGGGAAACCAAGCTCGAGGTCGATCGCCGGCGCATCCGAACCCGCATCGCCCGGCTGGGCGAGGACATCGAGAGGATCAAGGAACAGCGCCAGGCCCAGCGCAAGAGCCGCGCCAAGCAGGGGGCGATCGTCGTGGCCCTGGTCGGCTACACCAACTCCGGCAAGTCCACCCTCCTCAACGCCCTCACCAACGCCGACGTCCTCGCCGAGAACAAGCTTTTCGCCACCCTGGATCCGACCACCAGGCGGCTCTACCTCCCCGAAGCGGGCACCGTCCTCCTGACCGACACCGTCGGCTTCATCCAGCATCTCCCCCATCAGCTGGTCGCCGCTTTCCGGGCCACCCTCGAGGAGGTCACCGAGGCGGACGTCCTCCTCCACGTGGTCGACGTCAGTCACCCAGACGTGCTCGAACAACAAAAGGCCGTCCACTCCGTCCTGGAAGAACTCCATGCGGAGGACAAGCCCACCATCACCGTCTTGAACAAGATCGATTGTCTGGAAAACAAGGGGATCCTGCGCCGGATGATGGAAGAGCTGCCCCATGCGGTCGCGATTTCCGCCAAGCACAAGGAGGGCTTTCCGGAACTCCTGGCCGAGATCCAGGCCATGGTCAACGAGATTCTGCTCCATCGCTATCAGAGATAAAAAGAAAAAACAGAGGTTTCATTTTGTTTGGCAAGCAATTGGCCGCCTCGGCGGAAGAGTTGATCCTCGGGGCCGAGCGGGAATTGGCCCCGGTCTGGTCCAAGATCGAGGAAGTCCTTTTTTTCAACCAGGAGAAAGTCCTCGACGCCTTCCGTGAGTTCCGCATCGGCGAGGAGCACTTCGCCGGGACGACCGGCTATGGCCACGACGATCTGGGAAGAGAAGCCCTGGAAAAGGTTTATGCCCGGGTCTTCAAGACCGAGGCGGCCCTGGTCAGGGGACAGATCGCCTCGGGTACCCACGCCATCGCGGTGGCGCTCTTCGGAATGCTGTCGCCCGGCGATGAACTGCTTTTTGCCACCGGGGCCCCCTACGATACCCTCGAGGAAGTGATCGGGCTGCGCGGAAAAAATCAGGGCTCTCTCCTCGAATGGGGAGTATCTTATCGTCAAGTCGAGTTGGGGCCCGACGGGATGGTCGATCTTCCCGAGCTCCTCTCGAAGATGAATGAAAAAACCAAGGTCGTCGCCATCCAGCGCTCCCGCGGCTATTCCTGGCGCCCTTCCCTGACGATAGAAGAGATCGAAGCGGTCATTTCCGCCGTCAAAAAGAAAAACAAGGACGTTCTTTGTTTCGTGGACAACTGCTACGGGGAGTTCACCGAGAAGAGAGAGCCGACGGAGGTGGGGGCCGATCTGGTGGCGGGCTCGCTCATCAAGAACCCCGGCGGCGGCATCGTTCCGGCAGGGGGCTACCTGGCCGGCAAGGAAGAATGCGTGGAGAGAGCCGCCTGCCGTTTGACGGCACCCGGCATCGGACGCGCCGGTGGTGCCACCGTCGATTCCCTGCGCCTGCTTTTTCAAGGATTCTTCATGGCCGCCCCCGTCGTCGCCGAGGCCCTGAAGGGAGCGACCCTCGCCGCCAGGCTTTTCCAGGACCTGGGCTATTCCGTCGATCCCCTCCCCGATGGGCGACGTTCCGACATCATCCAGGCGATCCGCCTGGGCGATCCCGAACTCCTGATCGCTTTTTGCAAGGGAATACAGGAGTCCTCCCCGATCCACAGCTATGTCCAGCCGATTCCCGACGTGGTGCCGGGTTACGAGGACGACGTCGTGATGGCCGCGGGCACCTTCATCGAAGGCTCCACCATCGAGCTGAGTGCCGACGGCCCCCTGAGGTCCCCCTACGCGGTCTATCTCCAGGGGGGGCTTTCCTACGCCCACTGCCGAATCGCCCTCGGACGCAGCCTCACGAAGATGAGGGAAGTGAAGAGATGAGCGAGAAACAACCACGCATCCGCGTCGCCGTCGTTTTGGAAAAGGACGAAAAGGTCCTCCTGGTCCGCCACCGCAAGGGCGAGAGAAAATATTGGCTGCTTCCGGGCGGAGGGGTGGATTACGGGGAGACCCTCGAGGAATGCGCGCGAAGGGAAGTGCGCGAGGAAACCGGTCTCGAGATTAGGGTCAAGAAAATGCTCTATCTCAGCGAGGCGATCTGCCCCAAGGGCTCTCGCCACATCCTCAACCTTTTCCTCCTCGGCGAGATCGTCGGCGGAGAACTGAAAAAGGGCGAGGAGGAAATCCTCGACGAACTGGCCTTCGTCGATTTCGAGGCGCTTTCCGATTTGATCCTTTATCCGCCCATCCAAAATAGCCTGATCGATTCCTGGAAACAGGGCTTTTCGAAAGACCTGACCTATCTGGGCTCGCTCTGGAACGAATGAAAATGGTGTGAATAAAAGCTGGCAGGCTTTGGAGCGATGGTTCCAACCCGAATGCGATCGTTTATCGCTTTATTTCTCTAGTACCCTGCTGATTTCCTGCAGTAGATACTCGGTTCGAATGGGCTTGGCGACGTAGCCGTCCATTCCGGAGTCCAGGCAGCGCTCACGGTCCCCCTTCATGGCATTGGCGGTCATGGCCACGATCTTGGTCTTCTTCGTTTTCTTTTCGCCCTCTTCCTTTTTCCGGATGGCGGCGGTGGCCTCGAAGCCGTTCATGACCGGCAT
>DOBT01000140.1 GCA_003503675.1 Cyanobacteria bacterium UBA8530
TGGCGATTCCCGCCAGCTTCAGCTCCCTTTGATTCAGATCCGCGATGGTCTTGAGACCGCTCTTCTCGAGGAAGAGCAGGAAGCGGTTGTTAGGACTCAGCTTGATGGTCGGGAAAGAAGGCGCATCCACCAAATCGACCAATTCCTTCGGGGGGAGCTTGTACCCCGCCTGTGCCGGCGGAGCGGAGAGAGAGAGACTAAAGAGGCAGAGCGACAGACCTCTCGAAAATGACCGAAGATTCAACAGCTTTCCCCTTTCAACCTCGAAAGAATGATTATATCGCGTACCAACCGGAACGAACTTGCCCGATTCGCTCTATAATGCCGGAGGATCAATTTTTTTGGAGTCGCTCAAATGATGAAAAAGGTCCTTTTCCTGCTTTGCCTGTTTTTCTTTTTTTCTTCCCCGGTGATCGCCAATCCCGTCCTGCTCATCCACGGCATCGACGACCAGCGCTCGAAAATGGCAGGGTTGAAGCGTTATCTCGAAGCCAGGGGCTTTGAATGCGATTCCTTCGACATGGTCCCCAGCGACGGCAGCGTCGGCCTGGAAGAACTGGCGAAGCAGGTCGCGGTCCGCGTGGCCTCGCTCGAAAAAAATAATCGTAAGGTCGATCTGGTCGGCTTCAGCCTAGGGGGGATGGTGGCAAGATATTACCTCCTGAAGGCGGGCGGGGCGGAACACGTGGAGCGCCTCGTGACCATTTCTAGCCCGCATCATGGGACCTATACCGCTTTCCTGCGCCAGAACGCCCTATCGAAAGAGCTTCGTCCGGGCAGTCCCATCCTGGAAGAGTTGAACAAGATGCCGTTTCCGCCGGGGTGCCGCCTCAGCTCCATCTGGACTCCGCTCGACCTGATGATTTTTCCCGCCTGGAGTTCCAGGCTGAGCGGAGCAAAGGAAAAGGTGATTCCCGTCTTGCTGCATCCCTGGATGGTTTCGGACGGCCGCTGCTTCGAGGCCGTCGCGGACGCTCTGTCATCGACCTCCCGGCCTTGAAGCGAAAGGTACTTGCTTCCATTTCGACAAAAAAACGAAGGAGACGGCATGCCCATCTTTCACCCCTTGCGGCACGGCGGCTGCCTTCTGCTGGCGATGACCTTGCTTTCTGGCGGCCCCGCCTTCGGCACCACCCGCCTCCTCTTCATCGGGAACAGCTACACTTCCGTCAACAACTTGCCGGCTGTTTTCGCGGACCTTTCACGGGCCGGGCGCCATCCGGTCTTCGTGGAAATGCTCGCTAACGGGGGCTGGACCCTCGCTCAGCACCTCGCCGCGCCTTCGACGGCGAAAAAAATCGAATCGCGGCCCTGGGACTACGTGGTCCTTCAGGAGCAAAGCCTTCTTCCGTCCTTTTCGGAATTTCGCCCCCAGAGGATGTACCCGGCAGTGCGGGGACTGGTTCAAATGATCCGGAAACATGGCGCCCAGCCGGTCCTGTATCTGACCTGGGGGCGCCGTGAAGGGTTTGAAGAAGTTGGCTTTTCTACCTGTTCGGCGATGCAGACCGAGCTGAATCGCGGCTACCTGACGATTGCCCGGGAACTCAATGCCTTGGTGGCACCCGTCGGACCAGCCTGGCTGACGGGATCTAGCCGTGACTCCGGCTTGGAACTCTGGCAAAAAGATGCCAGTCATCCGACCCCCGCCGGAACCTACCTGGCCGCCTGCGTTTTTTACGCGACGCTCTTTCGACAGTCCCCGTTGGGGCTTCCCGCTTCTGAGGGCGTATCGCCGGAGCTCGCCCGAAGCCTTCAAGCGCTTGCCCTCGAATGCGTCCTGACCAACCCGAGCAGCTGGCAAAATCTTTAATCAGGGATTCTCCGCACTCGCCGTGCTNNGTGCTCTCGATCGCAGGGCTTTCGGCCGGGATATCCCCGATGAGCGAATAGTCTCTGATCCGGCCGTCCCTAAGGTCGTAGGAGAAGACCCGGAAATGGAGGGGTGGGGCCAGGACTCCCACGTAGAAGACGTGCCAGGGATCGGCCCCGAGAAAGCTGAGATTGCCGATATCGATCAGATCCAGCGCTTCACTGGCAAAGGAAAGCGGTTCGATGCAGTCCGTAGAAAGGTCGAGTAGAAAGAGGTTCTTGCCGGCCAGTTCCTTCCACACCACAAAGCGCCCCCAGATGGGATCGATCGAGGCGAAGTCCGCTTTCATTTTTCCGATCGAGAGCATCCGCAGGGAGGGCGCCAGGGGGGTGTAGAGGAAAAGGTCGCCTTCCACCGTGGTGAAAACGAGTTTGGCGCCGTCCAGGGTGACTTTGAAGGAAGTGATGTCTTCGGCGTTGACCTTGCTCAATTCGGCGATCTCCCCGTGCCTGAAAGGGTTCGGGAGCGGGAGCCGGGGCTTCAGAGTCGATGCGACGTAGAGCTTGCCGATGCCGAGGAGGGCTTTTTGGGGGTCGTTCGTGCCGAGGAAGTAGACGTTTCCGATGAGGTCGGGGGCCGGTGAGAGGGCGAAGGCGACGATCGGCAAGGTGGGCCCCAGGAGGCAGACCTTCTCCTCGAGCGTGTCGTAGAGGTAAATTTGCCCCCTGCGCTCGAAGATGTACTGGCCGGGGAGGTAGGTGGTCGCGTTGTTTATTCCCTTTCCCGCTCCGGGAAAGGCGAATACTTCTTTCTTGAGGTCGTCATAGAGGAAAAGCTGGGCGTTCGGGCCCACCGGCGACCAGAAAGCGATGAAATCTTCCTCAGTGGGGGGAACCAAGGGCTTACTTTCGGGAACGATGGCGCGAGCGGCGAGGGGCGGCAACACGAGAAGCTTCTCTTGAAGAAGCTTCTCCTCGAGCACCGGCGAGGCGGAAATCTTGTCGCAACCCAGGCTCAGGGCGAGCCCCAGACATATTCCACATCTTCTGAACATGCTTGCTCCTTTTCCCCAAGAATGAGGAAAAAGCCTTCCGGTAGCAATGGCTGGACCGACGATTTTCTTTTTTGGCCGACCTTGTCCCTGCGCCCGAGGAGATCAACGGTGGGCGTTTTGAACTTCCTTCGATCATGAGGGTGAGGGACCATGATCAGGGAGAAAGGGTGAGCGATGATCGGCATTTCTCTCGAGTTGCTGAGGGCGATAAGTTGAGCGAAGATCCCTGGGGCGCCTTCGAGGGCTCCCCCTTCGGCCAGGCCCTGGCGGATCAGGAGAGCCGCTTGCTCCGTGTGAACCGGGCGCTCTGCAAGATGCTCGGCTACCCCGAGGCGGCGCTTCGCTCGAAAGGGCTCGAAAATCTCATGCATCCCGCCGACCGGGAGAAAGAGCGGCGGCAAATCCAGCGCCTGCTTGCAGGGCAGGAGACCAAAGCGATCGAGAAGCGCATCCAAACCCGTTCTGGCCAATTCATCTGGGTCCTTCAGGAGGTTTCCCTCGTAAATGAGCGAATCCTGTTCCAGTTCGTGGACATCACGGAGCGCAAAGCCTTCGAACTGGCCCTGCTCCAATCGGAAGAGAAGTTCTCGAAAGCCTTCCAGGCGGCCCCTTCTCTCATCGCCATCAGCCGGATCTCGGACGGGAAGATCACCGATGCCAACGAGAGCTTTCGCCGAACGCTCGGTTTTTCCCTCGTCGAGCTCATCGGGAACACCGTTCCCCAGCTCAAGATCTTCCTCCCCGAGGATTATCAGCGTCTACTGCAGGGATTGCTCGAACGAGGATCGCTCCAGAACGTCGAGAGCACTTTCTTCTGCCGTGAAGGATTGGTTCACGAGGGCCTGTTTTCCGCCGAACGGCTTCGAATCCGGGAGGAAGACTACATGCTCTTCCTCATCAACGACATCACGGAGCGCAAACAGGCCGAAGAATCCTTGCGCCAATCGGAAGAAAAATTCTCGAAAGCCTTCCATGCCAATCCCATCATGATGGCCCTCAACGATCCGGACACCGGGCACTACCTCGAAGTCAACGATAGCTTCATCCAGATCACCGGCTACAGCAAGGAGGATGCGTACGGGCACAACTCGGTGGAACTGGGCTTCGTCACCGCCGAGGTGCTCGCGGGATTCTACAAGCTCCTCCGCTCCCAGGGCTTCGTCCGCAACTACGAGATCGAGTACCGTACCCGCAAGAGAGAGGTCCGATACGGCCTCGTGTCGGCGGAGTTGTTCCGGACCGGTGCTTCCCGCTTCATGATCGGGATGGTCAACGACGTCACCGATCTCCGTCGGGCCCAACAGGCCCAGGTCGAGGCCCTGAAGCAAACCGATCGGATCAAGGACGAATTCTTGTCCGTCGTCAGCCACGAACTCCGGACTCCGCTCAATGCGGTCATCGGGTTCGGCTCTCTCCTCGAAGACGGGGCAGCCGGGGACCTGACCCCGCAACAGCACCAATTCGTCGACCGAATCTTGCGGGGAGGCGATCGGATGCTCGTGCTGATCGACGACCTGCTGGACTTCGCCCGACTCCAGGCAGGAAAATTCGACGTCATCGTGAACGAGACGGATTATCCCTCCTTGCTCGAGGAGACCGTCGTTTCCTTCCTGCCTGCGGCGGAGGAAAAGAAACTGACGCTCGAGTTCTCGGCCCAGGTTCCGCACCCCGTTCGCTTGGATCGCAGGCGTATCCAGCAGGTGATCGCCAACCTCGTTAACAACGCCCTCAAGTTCACCCCGGATCACGGAAGGATCCGGGTCCGAGCCATTATCGAGGGGGACCGCTTGGTCACCGAGGTTTCGGACAACGGCATCGGCATCTCCGCTGAAGACCTCCCCAAGCTCTTCCAACCCTTCAAGCAGTTGGACATGGGAATGACCCGGCGAGCCGGGGGAGTCGGACTGGGCTTGAGCATCTCGAAGGCCATCGTCGAGGCGCATGGGGGAACAATCAATGCGGACAGCAAACCTGGCGAGGGCTCGACCTTCCGATTCTGCTTGCCCCTATGATGTCGCCTTTTTCAGAGGCTCTCGAAAAACTTCTCCTTGTTGAAGTCGGCGGGGAAGGGGCTCACGGACTTTTGGCAAAGGTCGTCGAAGCGTTGCTGATAGCCCTTCAGGGCCTGGGTCGGCTCACCGATTTCCGCCATCAATCGCTCTCTGATCAGCTCTTCGACGGCGTCGTTCGTCAGGGAAAGGCAGCGCGGTAGGTCGAAGGTCAATTTCCTGTTGTTCTCGAAGACCTTTCGATAGAGGACGACCGTCTTTTCATGAGCCAGGATCTCCCGGTGGAAATCCTCGTGCTTCTTCAGCACCTCGCTGAAATACCGCCACTTCTTTCGATCGCGATCGGATTCGAGTTGCTCCTCGTCGAGGGAGGGCAGCAGGATCTCCGTGGGGATGAGAAAGGACAGGGAGGTGAGTTCCACGGCGACTTTGTCGTGGGAAACGGAATACTTGAATTTCGGAGGCTCGAAGTAGATCCGGTACCAACACGTGGCCAGGGCGAAGGGAGTGTAGCCGTTCTTGAGGATGGCCCCCAACGCATCGTCATAGGTCCTGGCCTTGATGGACAGTTTTTCGTAGTGGGGAGGAGCCAACCGGTAGGAGAAACCCTCGGCCTTGACCGGGGAAGCGAAAAACAAGATCGAGGCGGCGATGAGGAAGAGCTTTCTCATTTTCGACTCCTTCGAAGAACAATGATCCGGGCATGATCGGGCTTCACAACGCTCCCCTATTTTAGCTCAGCCCGACGTCAAAAAGAACGACTCAAATCTGGTTAGGGGGTGCGGCGAAACAACTCGATCACTTACCCATGCCCTGCCGGGCGGATGGTGTAATTCCATTCTCCGTGGAAAGGATCGCGTTCGATGTTGACCGTGGCCATTTCTGCATCGGTAACCTTGATGCCTGTTGGGTAGATATTTTGATCGAGTTCGCAGGTGACCTCAAGCCCCGTCCTGGTTGTCGTCGCTCGAATGAGGTTGATGATGACCTGATGCGTCACGAGAGGCTTCCCCCGCCAGTTCTGGGTGATGAAGGAGAAGAGACGATGCTCAATCTTGTTCCACTTGCTTGTGCCTGGTGGCAAGTGACACACGGAAATCGAAAATCCCAATTCATCAGCGAGGCGTTGGAGTTCGACTTTCCATAAACGAAGGCGTGAACCGTTACTACCGCCGCCGTCGGCGGTGATGAGAAGCGATTTGGCCTTTGGAAAGGCCTCGGAGCCCTTGTTGTTCCACCACCTACGAATGGTTTCTACAGCGAAGGTTCCCGTGTCGTGGTCGATGCCGACGCTCACCCAGGCGGTGTTATTGGCTATATCGTATACCCCGTAAGGGTTTGCACGTCCGAGCTCCGGTATGACGAAATCATGAACCAGAACATCCTCTGGCTCACCTTTGGGTCGAAGCTCTCGCCCATCATTCCTGAAATTGCCTACCAACTCCTTCTTCTTCGTATCCACGGAGATGACGGGATTTTCAGCAGCAAGCTGCTCTTTCACCTTTTCGTTGATATGCTCGAATTGCGCGTTTCGGTCAGGATGGCTGGCACCTTCGAGCTTCTTGCGGTTGGCCTGCAGACTGTATCCCAATTCGTGAAGCAGCTTGGCGACCATGCGAGCGCTCGTTTCATGCCCCATGGTGACGAGTTCAGACGCCAACCGTCGGATACTCTTGAGCGTCCAACGCAGGGGTGATTCGGGATCGCCTCGCGTTGTTGGCTCGACCAACCCTTCGAGATCAGAGATGAGCGTCGGATCCTTGTCCACCGTCTTCTTACGCCCTGCCCCCGGTCGCCGGATTCGCAGTGGCGTCGGCGACGATGATTGCTCCAACGCCCGAAGTTCCTTGATACCGGCACCAATAGTACTCGGAGCCATACCTGTGGCAAGCGAGGCAACCACGATCCCGCCGTGGCCGTATGTAACCGCTTCGGCCGCTACGAATAAACGGCGAGCACGCTCGTCGAGCATTCCAGAGAGCCTGTGAAAACGTTCCCTCATCGCCTTTTCGGCTTTAATCTTATCCATCCCATTACTATGATCCTAATTAGCAATCAGTCAAGCAACGGGCTGGAATTCAATCGAGTAATTTCGCCGCAGTCCCTTAGTGCGCCGCCCCCTACGATACAGGGAGAAGGCGCCGGTGGTATAATCGCAGCAAGGTTTCCCGCTCGCTTTTGCGATCGCCCATTCCCTCCGCGACCGTTCCTCGGAATCCTCCGAGAGGCCCTCCAGAGCCTTATAGAAAGACCATGCCTTACTTCCTCATCCAATCCCCCTCTTCCCTCGAAATCGTCGAGGAAGACAGCACGGGACAGGTCAAGCGCAAGTACCCCGATCATCGGCTGATCCTGCCGGGGTTCCCCAGCCTGGAAGCGGCACGGCAAAGGCTGGCGGAGTCGGCGCAAGCCCCCATCCCCATCGTATCCCCGGCGGTGCTGGAAACCCTCGAGAACCTCATCGCCCCCGGAAAGCGCTTTCGATTATCCCCTATCCTCCGGGAAGTCCTTTCCGGAGACCAGGATGAAGCATTCCACATTCCGAAAATCCAGCTCACCCTCCTGGAACTGCTGAAGCAGGAAGTTTTTTTTCCCGTTCTCCGGGTACTCGGGATGGGAAAAGGAACGATTCTCGCCTTCTTCGATTTCACCTTTTACTGGGGGCTGGCCTGCGCCCTGCACGGGGAGCCCTTTCCCCTCGAGGAAGTTATTTTCGAAGCCCTCGATCCCCTGGAAGAGCATCTCCTCGAGACCCGCAAAGAGCTGCTCGCCTATCAGGAGATTCTGTCTAACCGCTCGCCAGAAAATCCGAGCATCCACGGAAAGATTCTTCGATGGTGCCGGGGCGCCACCTGGAAGCAGCTCGACCCCGATTCCGAAACCCTCCCGCCTTCCACCCAGCCGGGGCTCGTCGTCTTGTCCGACACCTTCGGAACTTTGCTCGATTCGGGAAGGGAAAACCTCGCGCTTTTCTTGAAAGCGGCGCCCTCCAAAACCCTGATCCTCTTGTTGGAACCCGGGGCGGAACCCGAGGCCAAGGGGTTGATGAACTGGAAACGCGCCTTCTTGAACAAAACTCCCGAATACCGGGTACTCGGCCCCTGCGGCCAGGAATTCTCCAATCAGCCCGCAACCTGTGACGGCTGCTGGATTAGACAACAGGGAACCTTTCATCGGGGCGAAAAAATTTTTTCCTGGTCCTATCTGATCCTGGGGAAGGGCTTTCAGCCGGAAGAGGAAAATGATTCCTTGCGCCTGATCCGAAGATTCGCCACGGCATCGGGAGAATTTTATCAAGTCTGCCCCCATCGCTTCCAGGCGAGCCAGGTTTTGTTGAAAAGGGAAAGCGGACAGCGCTTCCCCAACCTTTCTTTCGGCCAGACCTTCCGGGCAAAGGTCACCGAAACGAAAAAGACGGCGGAACGCACCGTATTAAACGTCGCTTCGGTGGAAAAGGAAAAAAAGAAGAAATTTTTCCTGTTTTCCTTTCGAAATACGACGCCGGCGTCATCGACGAACTCGCCCACCATTTCTTCGCTTTCCCGAAAATGAAGGAATTCCAGCACAAGATCCTGGAAAGGGTGCTCAGGGGCAAGGCGACCCTGGGGATCGCGGCGACGGGAGGCGGAAAAAGCGAGTGTTTCATTCTTCCGGCGCTCTTGTTGCCGGGCGTGACCCTGGTCATCTCCCCCTTGCGCTCCCTCATCCAGGATCAAACGGACAACCGAATCGGCAGGCGCTTCGGTTTGGGCGGAGTGACGACCTTCCTCAACAGCGACGTCGATTTCGAGGAGCGCTTGAAGCGCCTCGGGAGGATGGAGGCCGGCTACTACAAGCTGGTCTACCTCACTCCCGAGCAACTACAAAGATCCTATGTCCTGGACAGCCTACGGCGCACCGACGAAAATATCGGGATCCGCTATCTCGCCCTGGACGAGGCCCACTGCATCAGCCAGTGGGGACATGACTTCCGTCCCGCCTACCTCAGCCTCCTCGAACGCCTGCGCAGTCTGGATATCCACCCGGTTCCCATCGCCCTCACCGCGACGGCCAGCCCCCGCGTCCGCCGGGACTTGTGCCTGGAGCTGGGGATGAACCCCGCTTCCATCGAGGAGGGGGGCGACGTCTTGATCGAATCCTCCAATCGTTCCGAGCTCAACCTCCTGGTGCGGGTCCACCCCAACACCGAGGAAAAAATACAGGCGATCGTCGGGGAACTGAAAGAGTCTTCGAAAAATGATTCTCCCGCTTTAGTCTTTCTGCCCTTTACCGCGCCCTCCCAAAAAACGAAGAATCCATCTTTGAGTCCTTACGTCAGCGATTTCGCTTCCTTTCTCGAGCAGAGCCTGGGAAAGAGAGTTTCCAGGCACCATTCGAAGATGCCGGAGGGCGGGGGTGAAAGGGGAAGGAAAAAGGAGCAAGAGGATTTCCTCGGGGGCGAGACCTCGATCATGGTCGCGACCAAGGGCTTCGGGATGGGGATAGACAAGCCGGATATTCGCCTGGTCATCCACCGCACGCCGCCATCCAACCTCGAAGCCTACGTGCAGGAAGCCGGGAGGGCCGGGCGAGACGGACAAATCGCCACGGCCGTCCTTTATTACAGCCCGCTGGAAGCGGGAATCCAATCCGATTACGCCATTCAGGACCGTTTCATCCGGGACAAGGCGATTCGAGTAGAGGACCTGCGCCTTTTGATCGCCTTCTTGAAGAAGAAAGCGGGAAAAAGAATCATCTTCTCCACCGCGGAAGCCATCCTTTTCTTCGAGGAAGAAAAGAACTTCTTCCGCTGGCCCGAGCATCTGGAGTGGCAGATCCGCGCCTTTCTCAAGAACGGAGGGGTGGACCCTCGTTTGAGGTATTTCGAGGGGGTTTTGGCGATCGCCGAGAAGACCCGCCCTTTCCTGGACGGAAAGCCCCTCGTCCTGCTGAACGATTCCCACCAGACCGCCTCGAAAATAGAGGTCTTCCGCCTCCGCGCAAAAGCGATCCTGGAATCGAACTTCTATTTCGGCGAGTTCTTGAGAGAAAAGGACCTGCCGGAAGAGGAACTTTCCGGCTTTCTCGAAAGGGGCGAGATGAGCCCGTTCGCGGTTCGCCTGGGAATGGCCCTACACGAACTGCTTTCCATGCTCTACGACATCCAGGCGGTTGATAAAAAAGACAGGCTGCTTTCCTTCCGCGCCCAGGACAAGGTCTGGGACGTCCTTCCCGGCCCGGCCTTCTTTGGTGGGGAGTTCGNNCGACGAGGAGCGAAAAAAGGGCGATCGGGAAGACTACCATCGATTGCTCGTCGATTACCTGGGGGTCGCGGCCGACGGATCGGTTCCCGGAAACTGGCAAAAACCCCCGCGCTGCCTGAGGGCCGTCATGTTGGGCTACCTGAAGAGCTACGAGGTCGTCCATGGCAGCTGCCTCTCTTGCAACCATTGCGTCCCGGACGAAAATTTCGAGACCGACCTGGCGCTCCGCAAGAGCCGGATCGTGCGTTTGAGCGAAGCGATCGAGACCCTGCTGAGGGAATTGGAGGAGGCGGACGACGTCTTCCCCGAACGAGCAAAGCTTTCGAAGCTCTTCGAGATCCTGGAACAGGAAAAAAACCGCTCCTTCGGGGAGTACCTGATGGGATGGACGGGCCGCCTGTTGCTCGAAGCCCCGGACCATCGAGCCGCCCTCAGCATCCGTTTCGAGGCGATGGCCCGGGGCTTGTTCCCTTTGCAGGAAGCGGCCTTCCTCGATTTGCTGCGGCAGATCGGACTCTTGGCGGAAAAAAAGGGCGATTTTTCCTGGTCGAGCGGAATCGCCGAAATCATCGAGGAACATCGATTCGAGGGCGAAAACCTTTTGGATTGGCACGGGGCCAGGGCCGATTTTTATCGCCGTATCGGCAGAAGCGTCGAGGAATCCGGGGCGCTTCTCGCTTGTTTGAGAAGCGGGGGCGATCTCGTGCGCGTTCACCAAGAGCTACGCCGCCTCCACCAGCCAACGGGCCCCCTTCCGAACAACGGGCTTTTCAGGCGGGCAATCTACACCCTGGCGAGCTTCGCCGAGGACAAAAGCGAGGCCCTCGGGTACTACCGCGAAATCACCTCTCATTGGTCCCTCGAACAGGTGGAAAGGGAACTGGAAAGGATTGGTCCCGAGCAGGCGCACATCCGCATTCCGGCATTGCTCGTCGCCTGGGGCCGGGACATCGAGGGTTTCGAGGCCAGGGGCCTGGTCAGCGATGCCGATTCCGTGGGCTTTCTCGCGCAGAATCTACCCGCCCCTTTCTTTTCCGCTCACCCGGACCTCCTCGAAAAATGGATCAAACGATTATTGGCTGAAGGAAAAAGTTCTTTGGAGGCCGCGATCTCGCTTTGCCTGCTTTTGCCGAACGGCTCCGTTCCCCTGTCGCGGCTCGAGGAAATCATAGAGGAGGCCTTTCCTTCATCGGGCATGGAAGCTCCTTCCACCGCCCTCCTTTCCAAGTTGGAGAAACTGGCGGGGCTCTCCGAAGGAGGTCTCAAGGCTCTCTTGAAGCGCTATCGGATCAAAAAAATCGGGGACATCGACGAATTGCTGAAGAGCGAAGAGCCCGAGACAATAGCCCGTTTGTTGGACGACCTGCTTTCGATGGAAGAAGAAGGGTTGAGCGAAGATCTCGGGCTCTTATCGACCTTCTACCGAAAGGCCTTGCAGGTGGCCGAAAAGGAGTGGAAGCTCGGGACGAATGAATTGGGCCTTCTTTTCGCCCCCGAAAGCGGTGTCGAGAACGCGGACATGCTGGTGGCGATGGTGCGATACCTTCGGAAGCATCATTGCTTTTTGCCCCTGGTCGAATTCGTCAACCTGGAAATCCTGGCACTGGGTGAGGCGATGCGCCCGAACAGCGCGCAGCAACTCTTTCATGCCATGCAAAATTACCTGAACGGGGTGATTCGACCAAAGAAGAACCCCCGTTTAATGGGAGACCGCTCGGGAAAGGAAGAGGTCCTCGAGCGTTACCGGCAAATCCTGGAAAAATGTTTTTGAAGAACCCGAGACATGCCCCTGTCGAACCTTTCTTCACGGATTAGAAACGGAGGGGTAGGGTTTAATAAATATAAAGACAGGAAAGGAGCCCCCATGGCAGGAACGCAAAAACTCGGGCCTCAACCTTCGATTCCCATCCCGGTGAGGAAGGCGCAGAGTTCCCAAGAAAACTCCGCCTCGCCCCTTCCCACGGCGCAGGGCGATTACCAGCTTCCCTCCGCGGGTAGTGCGATGAAGGGATATGCCCCGCTCGATCAGGCAGCCCTGAAACTGACGCCCCGTCAGAAAGCCGCCTATGACGCCCTTTCGCCGGGTGAGCAGCAATCCTTCCACTCGCTGTATTGCGCCCAGGGAGGAAATGCCGAGGCGCAGGCCGGACTCTGCCAGATCTTGGAGCGCCCTCCTCTTCTCAAGAGCACCGATAATAACGGAAAGAACCTCCTTTCCGTCCTCGACGGAGTGAACGGCAAAAAAGGACAGTCGTCGCTCGAAAATGCCGGTCTCTCTTCGAATCAGCTGGTGGCCTCCCTGGTGAAGCAGCTGAACAATCCGGCGGACGTCTATCAGGGTGATAACCGGACCTGTGCGGTGGCCAGCCTTCAGACCTATCTGGCGACGAGCGATCCGGCGGAGTATTGTCGGCTCGCCACCGACCTCTGGGAAAAGGGCGAAACCAAGTTCAAGAACGGCCAGGATATCTTGCTGACTTCTCCCCGTGCCGGGGACAAGCGCAATCCGCTGGATGCCATGCTGCAGGAATCCTGGATCGAAACCGCCAAGGACTTTTCGCCGACCGACTCGGAGTCGAGGGGAGAAGGGGACGGCTCCCTTCTCGAGGGCATGGAAGCACTCGGAAAGGCCTTGCTGAAATATTTACCCGTCAATTCCGTCCTTTCCTTCTTGACGGGCAAAAAGGAAGCCGAAATAAACGCCGAAGGGCTCACCTCCAACCAGATCCGGTCGCTCTACGGCAGCGCGATGTCGGCGGTTCCGACCGTCGTCGACGTACAAAGCAACCTGGCGAAGAGCTTCAACAAGCTCACCGAGATGCTCGATGCCGGCCACTGCGTCACCGTCGGACTGAAAACCGCTTCGGGCGCATGCCATTGCGTGAACGTCCTCGGGACGAACAACGGCAAGGTGAGTTTCTCGGATCCGTTGAACGGAAAGATCAAAGAAATGCCCAGCGAAAAATTCGAGAAGATGATGGCGATCATGGTGGTCCCCGAGGAGTATGCCGAGGGATATGTCGGGAAGAGCATCGTCAATTCCATCGAGAATTTCGCGGGGGACGCCGACGAATACGGAGGACGGGGCGGCGGCAGCGGCTCCTCGAGATAAAAAAGAAGCCGGGCGAAAGGCCCGGCTTCTTTTTCGTCTCGAGGAAAACGCTCGCTGCAAAGGGGCTGAAGTTATCCAAACTTGCGCTTTTGCCAATCCTTGATTGACAGCTTTCTCCGCAAGGGCTTAAACTGAGCCGGATTTAGGAGGTTCGATACCCTTGAAACGAAGCACTTTCCTCGCGAACACCGCGATCGCGTCTTTGATCTGCTTTACGGGACTTTTCGGCTGCAGCGGTTTCCTTCCCATTTCGTCCTTGAAATCGCCGATCCGTTACGGCGCGAAAGCCATCTCAGCCGAGCAACTGGCCGCTCCGGCCTCGAATGAGGCTCCCGTTCTCGCGAAGGAAACGAATTCCCCCTTGAGCATTCTTCGTACCGAAGGCGGGCGCTACGTGGCCAAGGCGGATCCCGACCGTCCCATCCGGATCCTTCAACTCACCGACGTCCATTTCAATTTCAACGGCTTCCGCGGCGAGGAACAGGACAGGAGCTTCGACACCAACCAAAAAACCAAGCAGATGATCTCGGCCTGGGTGGCGAGATTCCATCCCGACCTCGTTTACGTGACGGGGGATCTGGTCTGGACCCTTTTGAACCCCCTGGGAACCTCCGCTTATCTGAAGGATGCCAGCGCCTTCCTCAACTCCCTCTGCCTTTCCCAGAACTGTTATTGGGCCTATGTCTTCGGAAACCACGAAGGGGGCGGTTACCAGTCCGCTTTCACCGGCCGCGACGGTATTTCCGCCGACCTCCTCAAATATCGGATCGATCGACCCAACGGCCGTCTCCTCTACGAATACCTTCCGAAGGATTCTTCGAAATCCCGTTGGGGAATGTACTCCCTGGAGTTCGTGAGTGAACGAGAGGGCCGTCCTTTGTGGGAGTGCTATTCGCTCTACTCGGGGGACGGGATGCAGACCAGCATCAGCCAGGAAGAACGCTCCTGGCTGGAAAAAAGCTACCAGGATGCAAAGAAACGCAACGAAGGGCAGGACGTCCCGGGCTTCGCCTTCTTCCACATTCCCCTCGAGCAGTATGAAACGGGTTGGAACAAATTCGAATCCCATGGCTGGAAAAAGACCGCGGTCAACGGCCAAGAAGAAAGCGAAGAGGTGATGGCTTCTTTTCAGAAGAGCGGCGTGGTCGCCACTTTCGCCGGCCACGATC
Source organism: Cyanobacteria bacterium UBA8530 (assembly GCA_003503675.1). Lineage (GTDB taxonomy): Bacteria > Cyanobacteriota > Sericytochromatia > S15B-MN24 > UBA8530 > UBA8530. The sequence continues at coordinate 14,401 of DOBT01000140.1, forward strand.
ACCAGAACAACTTCCGAACCCAGTGGCCCCTCGGCAACCGAAACATCTACCTCTACGACGGGCGGGTATCGGGGATAAGCGCCCCTCTTGCCGGGGATTTCTCTCCGGGCTGCATGCTCATCGACGTCGACCTTCGGGAACGCCGCTGGACCGCCTGGGAATGGGACACCTCCGTGGAGTCCCCCCTCAGCCTCGATGCCGCGAAGAAAGAATAAAAATACTCTTTCTTGCGAAAGTCGTCGCCCGCGGAATCCGAGATCGACCCCGGGCCACCGCTAGAGCAGGCATCCATTACCATCGCCCAGGGATTTCTCCAATACCCCCTTTTATCCCGGTCGTTCTGGCGCCAGGATGTCCTCATGAAGAAACGATATTCGGTTGCTTTTTTCCTATTCCTGCTCGGAGGTTGTGCCGCCCCGACCCTGCTGGGACAGTTCAGCGAGGAGTCCCTGCTCGATTGGAGCGAGAGGAGCAACCAGGCCATCCGGGAGAAAAAGAGCCTTTCGACCCGGAAGGCAGTGCGGGCCAACGCGGTGGTCCACGTCAGCATGCACGATGCCCTCGTTTCGGCGAAGCGAGAGAACGCCGGCCCCGAGTTCGAGCGTTCCGCAATTCGCTTTGCGGCCGCCCGTGCCTTGTCTTCCCTTTTTCCGGAACGAGCGGACGAGTGGATGAAACTGGCCGCTACCGGCGGGGAGAGCGGAAAGTCTCTCGGGGTGGCGATCGCCGATCGAGTATTCGCACGGACCGCCTTTTCCGAGAAGGAGAAAACCTGGCTTCTCGAGTCGCCCGAGCAGTTCCGGCCCGCCCCCCGACACGTGGCGGGAATCGATTGGAAAGGGCAATTCCAGGAATTACTGCGCCTGAGGCAGAATCTGTCTCCGGAACAAAAGGGCATCGCCGAAAAATGGAAGAGCGCTCCCCTGAGCGCGGTCTGGGGCGAGGTCGCACTCGATTTGATCAAGAAAAACAGCCTCGACTCGCTGCGAACGGCCGAAGTCCTGGCCAGGCTGCACGCGACCGTCGACGACGCCTTTCTCGCCTACACCGATACCCAGGAAACGTATCGAGTGCCGAGACCAGAGCAATTTGCCCTACGAGAAAACGTTTCCTTCACCCCTCTTTTCAGCACCCCGAAGCAACCGTCTTACCCCTCGGGACTCTCCACCCTATCCAAAGCGGCCGCCACGGTCCTCACCGAGGAGTTTCCGGCGGCATCCCCGAGCCTGCAGGCCCTGGCGGACGAGACGACGTGGTCGCGCCTCTACGCCGGGATTCACTTCCCGATCGATACCCTCGACGGTCAAACCCTCGGAGAAAAGGTGGCGCAATTCGGCCTCCGGAAAGCCGCAGAGCGAGAAATAATCTTCCCTCGCGCCTTGATTCGGCTCGAAAGCGGTGATCAGTAGGGGTTGATCTTGCGGGAATCGTCGAACGGCGTTTCTCGAGCGAAGTGGCAAAGATGCCCGGTGCGACAGCTCTTTCCTCCTGGACAACAACCCCGCCTACTTTCCATTACTCGATACCCTCCGATAACGCCGAAAGGAAACGCGAAAGAAAGTCCCTGTCCCGGAAATAGATATCAGAGGGAATTCGGCCCCGATTCCGCTCCAGAAACAAAAGTTGATTCCCGATCGCCTCGCGATAACCGGAAACGCCTCGGGGGGCTTTCGGAGTCGGGACGTCGTCATGGACGATCCCGAAGAGCCTGATATGCATTTTCAGTTCCTGGGTCGCCTTCTGCAAGGGGCTCAGGCCCTCAGTCGCCGCGTCCCAGGCATCCTTCACCGCCTGAGGGGAATCCGATGGCGGAAAGATCAAGGTCTTTCCTTTTCCGACGTTCGTGATGCCGTCGCCGTTCACATCGACGTAACCGTGGGGCTGAACCAAGAGGTTGTAGGCCCCTTCATCACTGAGGGAATCGATTTGGTCGGGTGTCTCCAAAGAGGACTGGAGAGCGCTTCCGAAATGAACCTTCTCCAGCAAATGTCGATCCTCGAGACTGAGCGAGCGCAGCGTTTCTTTCGCCTGCTTCGGGCGGGTCGACTCGGCGTTCTCGAGAATTCGAGCAAAAGAAGCCTGCTCCTTTTCGGAAACCTGACGCAGCTTCATCAAATCTTGCGCGGTGCGCGAGAAAGAAACCATTCCAACGTTCGACATCGAAGCCTCCTTTCAGACTCATCCTTTTTATCGGTCGCTTGCTCGCGGAACTTAAATGGCCCAGGGATGACGGTTGTTTCGGGGAGGCTGAGGCGTTTCCGTCAAAACCCTTTACCACCTCGATCGCGAAGCGGCGAGGTTGGAAAACACCGTGGATGATGGCATAATGGGCCAATGAAAGATAAATCGAACCCCGCTGCTCATGGAAACCATCCGACTCAACGAAAGCTCGCAGAACGGCTGCAGTCGAACCTGGCGCTCTGGAACGAGATCTGCCTCATGGCGAGCGAGATCGGCGCCACCTGGAGGTGGATGTATTCGGATCGGACCGAACAATGGTCTTTTCGGGCCTACTTGCCGGGCGATCGCTTTTTTACCAGCCTCTCCCTGACGGACTCCGACTTCGAGGTCAGCTTGAACCTGAAGTTCGAAGAGTGGGACGCCCTCTACCTTCCCACCCCGGAGATGGAAGCCCGGCTCGCGGAACCGCGCGCGAAAGCCGCGGAAAGCGGCGAGGCCTGGATCTACCTGCCGGTCAAGGAAAAGAGCGATATCCCCCTGGTGGCAAGCTTGTTCGCCGCGCGGTCACGCCGGCAGCAAACCCCGAAATCCTCGCGCCGAGGACGGTGAGGCACCCGATGTCCACCATCGACCCCAAACTCCATGAAAGCTGGAAAGAAGCACTTCTCGAAGAGTTTCAGCAGCCCTACTTCGCCGAGCTGAAAGCCTTTTTGCTCCAGGAGCGTCAGGCCGGACAGGCTTTTTTTCCGCCCGGTTCCCTCGTCTTCCATGCCCTCGACAGCACCCCCTTCGACCAGGTCAAGGTCGTCGTGCTCGGTCAGGATCCCTACCATGGCCCCGGACAGGCCCACGGCCTCTCTTTCTCGGTCCCGCCCGGGGTCCAAAGTCCGCCTTCCCTGGTCAACATCTTCAAGGAGCTGCACGCGGACCTCGGCATCCCCATCCCCGCCCACGGGAACCTCGAGAAATGGACCAGGCAAGGGATCCTTCTGCTGAACGCGACTCTCACGGTGCGGGCCCATCAAGCGGCCTCCCATCAGAACAAGGGCTGGGAGCGGTTCACCGACGCGATCGTCCAGAAGCTCAACGCTCGCGAAGGACTCATCTTCGTGCTCTGGGGACGATCGGCCAAAGAGAAGGGGAAGATCATCGATCGCTCTCGCCACCACGTCCTCACGGCCGCGCATCCTTCGCCACTTTCGGCCTACAACGGTTTCTTCGGTTGCCGGCATTTTTCCCAAATCAACCGCCTGCTCGAAGAAAAGGGGCAAGCCCCCATCGACTGGGCCCTCGATTAAATAATCCTGAAGGCGTTCGATCCATCACTTCGCATTCAGGATCGATGAAGGAAGCTCCAGCTTGTCTCCCAGTCCGATCCCCCACTTCTTGACCGTTCCCGACAACAGTTCGAGGGCATACTGGGCTTCTCCATGGCTCTCGTAGCCCGGTAGCCTGGCATCCGGGATTCCCCGGGCGGGTTTCAAGCCCAAAACGATCTCGCTGACTTCCAGCCCGGGCGAGAAGAACACCAGGTCGAGCGCAAGGAAGGTGTTCTTCATCCAGAAGGACAGGGGTTCCGGAGCGTCGTAAACGAACAGCATGCCCTCGCTCTCGTCCAACTTCCTGCGGAACATCAGGCCTTTCCGCTTCTCGAAATCGGTCCGCGCGATCATCAGTCTGAGGGGATGATCCCCGAGACGGGCTTCGACCCAGGGGAGTTCCTGGGCCTTCAGGCTGGTGGTGGAGAAGTTCGAGAGGCAAGAGCCGAGGAAAAGCGGGGCGGCCAGAAGGAAAAAGAACGGGCGCCGGAGAGAAATCGGGCGATCGCGTTTTTTTTCGACTGGCAACCGGGATTCCTCGATGACAGGCATGGCGGTGGCACCTCCATCCGAGGGANNTGACTTCCGATTCGGCCAGGGTGGACGATTCTACGAAAAGACCCCCGCCTTGTCGGGCGAGGGCGGAGAATATCCGAATTTTACGGTGTGGCGCCGGCCAATTCCTTCTCTTCCTTTTTCTCTTCCTTCACCACCAAGCGGAAGACGAGAAGGGCGACGGCGGCGGCGAAGCCGATCCCCAGGAAGACGAACCAAATCTTGTAGGCGTTGGAATAGCGGGCCGCCTTTTCCAGGGCGGAGATTCCCGCGGGAAGGGTCTTGGGATCGGGACAATAGGCCTCGAGCAGGAACCCCGAGAGGATGAAGCCGATGAGCGCCGAGAAGAACGAATGCAGGTGGCTGAAACCCAGATACAAGCCTTCTTCGCCTTTGGGAGCCTGCAGGGAGAAATACTCCAGGAACCGGGGGGAAATGAAACATTCCGCCAGTCCCTGAATGGCGATGCCGAGGATCATCATGACGGTCAGCGGGTGAAGCCCCAGCAGGCCGGTTTGAAGCCACTGGGAGCCGGCCATGGCCATGGCCGAGAAGGGCATCAGCAACATTCCCAGAAGCATCGAGGTGATCGCCGGACGCTTCTTCATCATCTGGGTGACCGGAACGACGAAGAGGACCACGATGAGGGGATTCACGTTGGCAAGCCACTCCGGTCGGGCGCCGTCGCCGATCAGCCGGATCACGTACTTGGGCATGGTGGCGTACATTTGCTGCTGGATGATCCAGAAGCCCGCGACGATCAGGGTCAGGCTCATGAGCTTGGGCGAGGAGAAAATCGCCTTCATGGACTTGAACACCTGTCCGATGGGTTTTCCCTCCGATTTCCGCTCCATCCCCTTGAAGAAGAAGAGGGCGAAGAGGAAGGCGAGGAAGGCCATTCCCGCCGAGAAGAAATTGACGTACTGCAGGCCCATCCCCTGTCGGATGAAGGGAACGAAGGTCTTGCCGCCGAAGGCGCCGAAATTGACCACCCAGTAAAACAGGGAATAACCTCTGGCCCGGTTCAGTTCGTCGGTGGTCATGGCGACCGTTCCGGTGATCAGGGGTTTGATGAAGGAGCCCCCGACCATGATGACCGCGAGGATCAGGATGACGGCGAGTTTTCCATGGAAGAAGCCGAGCAGGGTATAGCCTATGGTGAGGAGGCCGAAGGCCAGGGTCATGCCCTGGCGAAAGCCGATCTTATCGCAGATGGCGCCGACGAAGGGGGGGAGCAAATAGAGGAAGGCGTAGAAAACGCCGGCCACCACCCCGGTCTCCTTGTCGGAGAAGCCGACGATATCGGTCAAGAACAGCGTCAGGACGATAAAGAAACCGTAGTAGGCAGCACGCTCGCAAAGTTCCATGAAGTTCGCGAGCCAAAAAATCCTGGGAAATCGCCAGCTTTCAGAGGCCATCTTCGATCCTTTCAAGAAAAGGGACATGTAGATTATACAATAGACTTCTAGCCACCTGGTCGATAAGCGGTGAGAGGGTTCTTCGGATTACTGGGGCTCGTTCGTCAATCGCGCCGGCAATCTGGAAGGCGACGAAACCTCAGGCGGCGGTCATCGAGGATCGTAAGGGAAAGGGCCAGGGAGCGGGAAACCCCGGGGATGTGAGGAAACCAGCTCGCCAGCACGGCCCCGTTCACGAAGAAGGCGGCCATGACCCCCAGGCGAGCTTGTTTCAAAAAGGAAGGGGACATCGAATAACCCCGAAAAGCGGGTAGCGCAGGGATCCCGTTTTTATCGAGTCTTTCATCGCTTCAATTGAAGATCGCGTCGATCTTTTTTTCGGCATCCAAAGAGCGCGGATTTTCCGCTCCCGTCCCGGCATCCCACTCCCAGCAGGTCCAGAGGCGATCGCGCCAGCGGACGTCGATCAGAATACAGCCGGGCAGGAAGTTCGGGCAAACTTCCGCCATCAGCTTGGTCGATGTCCTGAACGGCGCTCCGTAGCCCGAATAACGCCCGTAGTACATGTAGAGGGGGCGGCTCCACTGGGTGCGGTAGTTGTTGAGGTGATGATGCCCGGAGAAAGTCGCCACGATGCCGCTTCTATCCAGGGCCCCCAGGACTCCCGGGCTGTCCTTCTGATTTGAGCCTGGACTCGGCTATTTGGGTCTCGCCCCTCCAGTTTCTCATGGGGGGCAGCCATGGCTACCGGCATCAGCTCTACCGGTTCGGGCCATTTCGGCTCGGGGATGCCCCCGCGCGGGCGGCCCACTTCTACGAACTCTCCAAGCAGGCCTTCGCCAAGAAGGATACTTATTGGGGATTCCGCTTCTTCGCCTGCAGCCTGCATTACCTGGAAGACCTGGGGCAGCCCCTACACAACAAACCCCTCACGCTCGCCCAGATCGCCATGCTCGGGTTCAACCCGCGCTGGATCGTCAACTACGCCATGAACATCCACGTCGCCTATGAAAGTTACGTCGCCCGGCACTTGGAAAAAGGAGACGAGCGATTCATCGAGGCCCTGCAGGAGTCACGGAGCGAGGACGTTCAAAGTATCGGCGAGGCGACCGGCATCATGTCGGACTACTCCTACTCTCAGGCGTCGAAGCTCCTCCAGGCCAGCGAAGAGTTCTGGCCCGCTCGGGTCCGGAGCAAGTACCGGAAATCCCGGCCCACGGAGGCCGAGATCTTTCCAGTCCAATATAGCCCGGGGCAGTCGAAGCTGGACAAAATCACCGAGGAAAGCCTGTCGGCAACGGGTGGGCTGATGCGAGGAGCTCTCGAACGTCTGCAGATCGACATTTCCCCGAAGTACCCCCAGGTCGATTGAGGATACCGGACAAACCCTTCGTCAACTCCTAGAGCAATAACCGAGGGAATAAACACCAACCGTCATTCCCGCGTAGGCGGGAATCCAGGGGGAAACCCAGATGGAAGGGGACTAATGCAATCGTTTATCGCTCTAAATATCGATCGTTTTCCCGGGAAGCTATGGGAGCTTGAAGTCCATGTCCACTGGGTGGGCCAATCCAGCCGGATTGAGAATCGGGACTGGACCCAGATTATAGTGCTTGTTCTGGAGGCGTACTCTGCCGCCCTTCTGCTCGATCTGCAGCGAAGTCCACTTCTTGCATCCGAAACCGTTCTTCACCAATTTCCGTAAGGTGGAGTCGCTCGAATCGAGCAGGGCATCGGGCAGTTCCAGCGTCCCGAGGATGAGGCTCTTCAGGTAGACGCCCCGGATGTGCAGCGTGCAATCGAAGGTCTGACCACCCAACGCGAGCCGCAGTGTCGAGGGGGAACAGTTCGGGTTGTATTGCAACAACTCAGCCTTGAACTCCGCCCCGTTTACCTTCGCGGTACCGGTGCAATCGACATCCTTGCTCGGCCCGAGGATAAGGTTCGAGCAATCGGAGGGCCGGTTGTCGAGAAAGGGACCTTTCACTTTCGTTCCTGTGGCGACGAAACGCCAGGAGCTCCCCTTGAGCGGCTTCGTCCAGTACCCGCCTTTGCCCTGCCGGTCTATCCCCGCCACCCGCAGCTCCCGATCGGAGGTGTCCAGGCCGGTCTGCACCACCGTCAGCTGCTTGGTAATCGTGCCATCAATCTTCGGCTGGGATACCCAGCCCGCTGCGGGCAGGAACCGCTTCGAATCGGGACTGTCGGGATCGAAGGTGTACTGAAAGGCGAAGGTGTAAAGGGGGTTGTGGCCGTCGATGTCGAAGTCGGTCAGCCGAGTGTACATATCGCCGAACTTGTTGATGACGAAGACCTCCGACCCGCTCGCAGCGAAGCTTTCGGAAATGAAGCGCCCTCGAAGCGGGCCGTAGGTGGTGTTGCTGAAGTCCGGAAGCCACGGATCTCCGTAGTGAAGGGTGGTTCCGTCCTTGTCGAGGATGAACAAGGAAGTGACGCCGACTCCCACGGTATGCACATGGCCGGCGAGATCGGTGTAGGTGGAGCCCTTGCCTCGAACCGAAATGCTCCAGCCACGGTTCTCGGGCAACATGAAGGCCTTTGAAAAGGGCTTGCCCCACTTGCCGGTGCTCTGCCAGCCGCCGTCCTTGGCCGGGGTCGTGTCGTAGATCGCACCCGTTTCGGAAATGGCGATCAGGTGGTAGCACTCGGCGGATATCTCCTTGATGCGAGTTGGCGGCCGGAAATCGGCATCGCTTCGATTCGCGGGCAATCCCGTGCCGTTGAGGGGCTGCCAGGAATCTTTCTTACCCGTTTTTTCTTCGTTCGGCTTGACGAAGATGCGTCCTCCGCGCACCGCGAAGTACCACTCGTCCGTGAAGCTTTCAGTTCCGGTCCGGAGGATCACGCGATCGGGAAGCGGTCCCGCTTCCTCATTGGCTTGACAACTATCTATTCCGCCGTTCGACAAAACCCGGGAGTTCATCAGAGGGGTCCCACATCCAGCGAGCATTGAGAAAGCGAGAATCAGCGAAATGCGATAAAAAACGCTTTGGTTCATTTCTTCTCCAAACCCTTCAAGTCGAAGAGGGAAATCCCTTCGATGATCATGTATCAAGAAAACAGCGAGCAGACTTGCCGAAGGGCCTTTAAGGGTATTCTAAGCTTCGGTTAAATCCATCTTAATAACCGAGAAAATGAACCGCGGATTTCGAAAAGCGGGCTCCGGCCCGAAGGCTGAAACCCGCTTCCAAGAAGCTCCCATGGCTGGACATTGATCCTTTAAATCGGCAGTCGAACCGGAGCTCTTTTCAACGATCGGTACTGCCCCCGGTCAAAGAAACATCGTAACTCCATGGTGCGCTTCGTCCGTGAAAAGGGGCAATATATCGCCGTCGATCACCTTCCCATCGACCGAAATCACCCCGCTCTTTTCTGAATCGCGGAGGATCTCGATGTCGTAGCGGCAGCCGCGGAAGATTCTCTTGACCCGGACGCCTTCCCATTCCTCGGGGAAGCAGGGATTGAGGCGAAGGCCCTCGTAGGTGGGTTGGAGACCGAGAATCCACTGCAGGCCGATGGAGGAGAGCCAGCCGGCCGCACCGGTGTACCAGGTCCAACCGGCCCGGCCGTAATGAGGAGAATCCACTCCGTCGATGTTACCGGGAAGCACGTAGGGCTCGGCGCAATAGCGATCGGCGTCCTTGCCGGAGGAAACGATGGGNNGGTGTAGACGCCGCCGTTCTCGCGCGCTCCGGGAGTGTAGCGGGTGATGTAGCCGATATTGCGGTCCACGGTGCGGTAGGCGGGCCAGAACAGCTGCATGCCGTTGTCCCCCTCCAGCAACCGGTGGGCCGTCGCCATGGCCTCCCCGGCGCGCCCGGGAGAGGCGCTTCCGCCGATCACCGCCCAGGTCTGAGAATTGAGGTAGATCTGGTTGTCCAAGCAGGTCGCGGCTCCCATGATCTCCCGCTGGTCCGTGGTGGCGCAGAAAAAGCGATCGCCCATCCAGGCAATCTCGTTCAGGGCCTTCTTGAGAGATTCGGCCCTCGCCAGATATTGCTTCGCCAACTCGGGCTCGACACCCCGTCTCTCCAGGATATCCGCCCAGTCGAGCAGGATTCGGTAAAGGAAGTGCCCGAGCCAAACCGACTCGCCCTTCCAGGCCAGACCGACCGAGCTGAAGCCGTCACACCAGTCGCCTTCGCCGATCAGCGGCAAGCCCCGCTCGCTGAAACGCCCGAGGACCACCGCGATGGCCCTTCGGCAATGCTCGAAAATAGGGGCCTCTGAACCGTCGTAGAAGGGTACGGTTTCGCTCAAAAGGCCCCAATCCACGGTTTCCTTGAGATAGGCCGTGATCATGTAGGGCAACCACAGGAGGTCGTCCGTCATGTTCGTCTTGAGACCCTCTTCGAGCAAGGGGTGCCACCAATGGAGCACCGTCCCGGCCTGCAATTGATGGCGCGCATGCAGGACAATCTGCCGGCGCATCTGCGAAGGTTCGAGCGGCAGCCAAATCTGGCTCGTTTGAAGCTGATCCCGGAAGCCGAAGGCGCCGCTCTGCTGGTAAAACGCCGCGCGCCCCCAGAGGTGGCCGGAGATGGCTTGATACTTCAGCCAAAGGTTGTTCAGGATATCGAAGGCCTTGTCGGGGGTTTCCACCCAGACTTTTCCCAGGCGCTCCTTCCACCCGGCGATCACTCGCTCGAGTTCCTTTTCCGCCGCTTCGACGGAAGCGAATTTTTCGTTCAAAGCGAGCGCGGAATCCTTGCCGTCGGCGGCCCCCAGGGTGAAAACGATGCTTTTTTCCTCGCCGGGGGCCAGGGTGATTCGGCTTCGCAAACTCGCGGTGGCTTCGGTCCACTTGCCCGAGTTGCCGGCGAGTTGCGGCTGCTCCATTCCCTTGGGATGGGAGAAATCCCGGTGACGCCCCACGAAAGAGGCCTTGTCGCAATCGAAACCCTCGATTTCCTCGCTGCAGCCATGGAAGGCGCAATAGGGCCAGTCCGTGTTCCAGTGGCCGAGTTCGGTGGGCACCTCCCAGAGTCGCTTGGTGGCGAGGATGGCGTCACGAAACTCGGTTTCGATGAAGAGGGTGTGGAACTCGCGATGGTTGTCGGGTGCCGCCCCCAGGTTCCACTCGAAATAAGAGGTCGCGCTCAGGGAGCGGGGACGATCCGAGGTGTTGCGCAAATGCAGGATCCAGATTTCCAGCGGGTCGTCCGCGGCGACGAAGACCGTCTGCTTGCTTTCTATCCCGTCGCGGCTCATCTCGAACACGCTGTAGCCGAGCCCGTGGCGGCATCGGTAATTTTCCGGTTCCAGCGCTTGCCCGCTGCAGGGCCAAAAAGCTCCGTTTTCCTCGTCGCGCAGGAAAAGGTATTTTCNNAAGATCCTGGTTCCAGCGAGTGATGCGGTTGTAGTTGCTGTGAGTCCTCCAGCTGAAGCCGCCTCCGACCTGGGAAACGACCAGGCCGTAATCGCCGTTGCTGATCACGTTGACCCAGGGGCGAGGGGTATCGGGTTTCGTCACCACGTACTCGCTGCCATCGAGGCTGAAGTGGCCGTAAAGAGTCTCGAAAAGCCCTTGCACTTCAACTTTGGCGGTGTTGTCTCGTACTTGCATGCTTTCTCCTACATTTCCACGGAACGATATGCGATCAATTCCTCGGGCAGACGCTCGAGGCGCAGGGGCAAATGAACCCTCGATAAAATATCTTCTCCCTGACGGACGACGCCTTCAAGTAGAAATTCGCCGTGCGAGTCCTCGGCGGGGAGGAGGACGCCGGTCCAATCCCTCGTCAAATCCACGGCACCATCCGCTCCGACCGAGGCACTCTTTTTTTCCCACTCCGCGGCGCAGCGATGGTCGGGACTCAGTAGCCTGAAAAAGACTTCCGCCTCGATCGATTGGTGGAGGTCGTTGATCAGCATCAAATCGACGGGCAAAGGGGTTCCGGCTCGGATTACGCTCGTCTTTAGCCTGAGCGAGAGGTAAACGGGCGAACAAACCTCTTTGAGGACCTCGTATCCGAGCTTCTTTCGGCGGCGATGGTCGAGCACCGACCAGGTGATGCTGGGCCAGCCGTCGACGAACATGAACTGGAAGAAACCGGCGATCGGGGCGTGGCGGGCCCTCCGGTAAGCGTCCGAAGCGTAGCGGATGATATCCGCCTGCTTCTGCTGGCTGTTTCGCACGAAGTCCTCGAGGGAATCCCCCTTTTCCACCCCGGCGATCCAAAAAGTTTGCTCGTACTGGAAATCGTGATAAGCCCATTTGGCCCAGTTCGGCGGCCAAAGGTCCTCGGGCTTGAAGATCTCCCGCAGGGTCTCGACGCTGGGCAGAGCCTGGGCCCCGAACTCCGTGATCAGGGGTTGTCCCGGCAAGGCCGCATACTCGGCGAGCTTGCCGTAGTACCAGCCGTGATAGGGGTGCTCCTTGAAATCGGAATGGGAACGAACGATCCGGCTGGAGTCCTCGCTCAGGACGGCCTGCATCAGCAAGGGATCGAGCGTGTCCTCTTGCCCCACGGGTTCGTTGTGGCAGCACCAGGCGACGATCGAGGGATGTGAACGCAGGAGCGCGACCATCGAGGAAATTTGGTCCACCGCCTTGGCCGCGAAATCAGGGCTCGGCTGATAGCTCCATTGAAGGGGGAAATCCTGCCAGACCATCAATCCGGCGCGATCGCAGGCTTGGTAGAACTCCCGGCGGTTGACGTGGGCATGGACGCGCACGATGTTGATGCCGGCCTCCACCATGAGGGAAACGTCCTCTTCGATCTGCTCGGGGGTATAGGCGCTCAGCCATTGCGCCGGAATGATGTTGGTGCCGCGCAGGAAAAGGCGCCGACCGTTGAGAAACCAGGTTTCCCCCCTTCGCTCGATGCTCCGAATCCCGAAAGAAAAGATTTCTCCGCTATCCTCTCCATCGATCTTGATGCTCAAAGAGTACATCGGCTGCTCTCCGTTTTCCCAGCTCCACCACAAGCGGGGTTCGGGAACGACGAAGCCGATGGAAAAAGAAGGAAGATCTTCGGAAAAGGGGGCATTTTTCGATGCCTCGGCGACGACTTTGCCTTCGGGATCCCGGCACACGACCGAAATGGAGGAAATCGACTCATTATTTTTCGCGCCGAGGTCGATGCGCGCCACCACGGTCGCCGCTTCTTTTTGAACGTTGATCAAGGTCTGGACCTTTTCCACGTAGGGAGTCCGAACGAAATCGATCTTCACCTTGTTCCAGATGCCGCCGGTGTTGCCGTCCTGCCCGAAGACGGGATGCCAGGCTCCGGGGCGACAGTCATGGTGATTGAAAATCCCCTTGATCNNGTACCTCGAGGAGGGCGGGGCATTCGAACTGGAAGGGGGCGAAATAGCCTTCATGGTGGCCCAAATAATTACCATTGAGCCAGACGTCGGCGAAGTAGTCCACGCCCTCGAAGGAAAGGATGGCGAGGCGATCGCCGGAAATTTCCCCCACCTCGAAAAAGCGCCGGAACCAGACCGTTCCCTCGAAATCGGCCAGGCCCGCCAGGTGCCAGTTGCTGGGCACCTCCATCTTTCCCCAGTTCTTTATTTCTTCGGGCCTCGTCGCCTCGTTCGCCTGGAAATCCCAGCTTCCATCCAGGGAAATCGACATCTCTTCTTTTTTCATCTATCCCTTTACGCCGCCCGCCATGATCCCGCGGATGTAGTACTTCTGGAGGAACAAGAAAAGGACCATGACGGGCAAAGTCGTGAGCACGGCTCCGGCCATCATCAGCTCGGTGTCCGCCTGGTGTTCGCCGATAAGGTTGGCCAGGGTGACCGGCAGGGTGTACATGTCGTTGTTGCTCATGAGGATCAGGGGCCACATGAAGTCGTTCCAGGTCCCCAAAAAGGTGAAGAGCGCGATGGTCACGAGGATCGGGGTGCAGAGTGGCAGCACGATCCTGGCGAAGATGCCGAAGTCACCGCAACCGTCCAGGCGAGCCGCCTCGATCAACTCGTCCGGGATGTCCTCCATGAATTGGCGAAAGAGGAAGATGCCGAAGACGCTGGCCATGCCCGGAATGATCAGGCCCCAGTAGTTGTTGATCAGGTGAAGGCGGTTGAGCAGGAGGAAGACCGGAAACATCGTCACCTGGCCCGGGATGACCATGAGGGAGAGCAGCCAGCCGAACAGCCTCTTTCTACCGGTGAAGCGGTATTTCGCGAAGGCGAAGGCGGCCAGGGAATTCACCAGAAGGGAGCTGACGGTGACGGCGCTCGCCACGATGAAGCTGTTGAGGAAACTGCGGCCGAAGTTCATCCCGGCGAACAGTCGATGGTATTGATCCAGGGTCGGATGGAGGGGAATGAAGACCGGTGGAATCTTCGTCGCTCCCCCATCCGGAAGGAAGGAAGCGCTGATCATCCAGACGAAAGGGGCCATGACCAGGCAAAGGACGACCAACAAGAAGGCATTGAACAGCAGTCCAGCCACGAAGCGCCTGGTGCGTCCCCTCGACAGGGCCTTGGGCTGAGAAGAGGCGATCATATTGCGGCTTTCTCCCTTCGGACTTGCATGAACGACAGGCTGATACCGAGGATCAAGGCAAAGAGCACGAAGGCCAGGGCGGCCGCGTAGCCCATCTTCCAGAAGCGGAAGCCTTCCCGGTACATCAGCAGGACGACGGACATCGTTTGATTCAAGGGGCCGCCGTTGGTCATGACGTAGGGTTCCGCGAAGAACTGGCAATAGCCGATGACCGTCGTCAGAGCGACGAAGGTCGTGGTGGGCGCGAGTTGGGGAATGGTGATGTTCAGAAACTCTTGCCAGGGCCCCGCTCCGTCGATGCGGGCGGCATCGCGCAGGTCCTGCGAGACCCCCTGCAAACCGGCCAGGAAGATCATCATGTTGTAGCCGAAGTTCTTCCAGACCGCGAGCAAGACCAGTGCCGGCATCGCCCAGACCGGATTCCCCAGCCAATCGACGGGGGCGATTCCAACGAAAGACAAGAGCCAGTTGAAGAGACCGTAGCTCGGATGATAGAGATAGCGCCAAACCACCGCCACCGCCACCAGGGTGGTGACCACCGGGGCGAAGAAGCCGAGTCGGAAGAGCGGCTTCAGGCGTACCGCCTTGGCATCGAGTGCCAGGGCCATTCCCAAAGAAGCGGCGATGGACAGGGGGACCGCCAACAAAACGAAATAGGCGGTGTTTTGCAAGGCCTGCCAGAAGAGCGCGTTCTGGAACAAGGCCAGGTAGTTGTTGAAGCCGACCCAACGCAGGCTGCCGAAGTCACCGAGAGTGTACAGATCGAAATCGGTGAAGCTCATGAGGAAGGCCGCGCCGACCGGCAAGACGAAGAAAATGAACAGTAGAGCGAGGGCGGGAGAAAGAAAGAGATAGGGAACCCTTTGCGAAAAGAGCCTGGACATCGATTTCCCGGTTTTCTTCATTTCTGCCTCGCTCTCAGCCAGCGCCGCTTTTCGAGGACCTGATCGAGATCCCGGCTCAGACCGGCCATCGCCTCCGAAGTGGAGACCTTTCCGTAAATCGCCTTTTCCACCCAAATCCCCAGCTTGTCGGCGAGTTGCTCCCATTCGGGCAGCTTCGGGGTCGGCCTGGATTGTTGAAGCTGATGGTAGAAGGCCAGGATCTCCGCGTCTTTCGCCAGCCGGGGATCCTTCCAGGCCGAGATGCGAGCGGGAAGATCGGTGGTCGCCTGATAAAACTCCGCCTGAACCTCGGGGCGTGAAAGGTATTCGATGAGGGCCCAAGCCTGCTCGGGATGGCGAGCGTCCTTCAGGATGACGAGGCTGCTGCCTCCCGCCAAGGAGGCTCTCGACCCGCCTACCTTCTTCGGAGGTAAGGGGGCCACGCCCCACTTGCCGGAAAGGGACGGCACCTTGTCTCTCAAGCCCTTCACCTCCCAGGGACCGCTGATGAACATGGCGAAGTAACCGGAAGCGAAAGCCTGGTAAAAGTTCGTCAGTCCCCCCACTTCGCGGGGGCTCGAGCCTTCCCGGAAGAAATCGACGTAGTAATCGACGGATTCCTTGAAGGAAGCGGTTTGGACGTCGGCCTTGGTTTCGGAGGGATCCAGGAGATCGGCTCGGTTTTGCCAGGCGAAGAAGAGCGGAATGGTCGAACCGCTCGGATTGGCGGGCAGCGAGATGCCGAAAGATTTTTTTTCCTTCTCGACATGGGTCAGCGCTTTGGCCACGGCGGCGAGTTCTTTCCAGTCGCGCGGCGGATGATCGAAGCCCGCCCGAAGGAAGAGATCCTTGCGATAGAAGAGCGCCCGGGTGTCGACGTACCAGGGGATCCCGTATAATTTGCCGTCCAGGACGTTGCTGTTCCAGATCCCCGGGAAATAGTCCTTCTCCTTGACCGTCTTCGAGCCCTTCACCCTGGCATCCAGCGGCGACAAGGCCTTCATGGCATTGAACTCACTGACCCAGGTGTTGCCGAGCTGGCAAACATCCGGAGTGGAGCGGCCGGCATAGGCGGTCAAGAGCTTGTCATGGGCCGCTCCCCAGGGGATGGACTGGAGCTTGAGGTGGATCTCGGGATGGGCGGCCAGGAAGGGTTCGAGGATCTTGCCGACGCGTTCCCCTTCCTGCCCCATGGCCCAAAAGGTGAGGGGTTCCACTTTTTTCGCGCAGCCCGTGGCCAATAAAGCGAACAGTCCGAAATAAATTATTTTTTTCATCTTGTCTTCTCTAGCCAGCCGCCGGAGAAACCGGCCCGACGCAGCCCGCGCTGCAAATAAGGACTCTTCTTCATGGTTTCCCAAACGAGACCGCTGCGGAAGTTCTCGGCCATCAAAAGGATCGGGCCCTGGTCGATGCCCAGGAAATCCGTATCGACCCAGCCGGAAGCCCCGCCGGGGAAGGTCGGATTGAAGGCATCCACGAAACCGTATTTCCCCCACAGCTCGGGGCGCTTTTCCCGGAAATGGCGAAGGGTGGGCAGCACGATTTCCGGAGCGAAGGGCAAGGAGCCCAAAGCCGCGGTGGGGGCCAAGGTTCCGTCGTCCGGCTCGTGCGAGACGCCCCGGGCGCTATAGGACAGGAACTTGCGCGNNCCCGCCGATCACCAGGGTTTTATCCGCGGGACCATCCGAGGCGGTGAGCCCCCAGTTCAAGGAGTCGTAGCCCTTCCAGTCCCCGGGGTTGGCGATCGCGTAGGCCTGCTGTGCCAGGGTGGCGCGGCGGGAATTCTCGAAGTAATCGATCCCCAGGGCCTTGACCGGCGTATCCTGGATGGCTCGAAAATCGACCCAGACATGGGAATACTGGTGCCCGAAAAGCGGGCCGAAATCAATGTGCTTCTTTTGACCGAGGCCGCTGGTCTGGTAGCTTTTCGACCACTCCGCCCAGGAAGCGTCGGGCAGGGGATGGGTGGGCGAACCGAGCCCCAAAAGGTAGAGGATCATCCCTTCGTTGTAGCCGCCCCAGTGATAAGGGAGAAAGCCGCTTTCGGGTTTCCAGCCGAGGCTGACGCGGGGCGCTTCCCCTCGGGACCAGTTCCAGTCGACCCGACGATAAAGGCTGTCGGCCAGCGTTCGGATCTCCTTTTCATCGTCGCTTCCTCGATCGTAGTACTCCCTGGCAAAAAGGATCCCGGCCATCAGCAGGGCGGTGTCGATGGTGGATAGTTCGCATTGCCAGGCACGCTCCCCCTTCTCGAGGGAGAGGAAATGATAGAAGAGGCCATGAGTCCCGGCCATGCCGCTTTCTTCATCTCCCTGCGGCGCGTTCCACAGGAAACGCAGGGTCTTGAGAGAATAAGCGATCGCCTTTTCGCGGGAAATCAGACCGCGCGAAACCGCGACCGGATAGGCGGTCAGGGAAAAGCCCACGGCAGCGATGCTGGCAGGGGAATCATCGGTGGAGCGATCGCGAGTCATTCCGGTCTGCGGGGAACTCTGCTCGACGAAATAGCGAAAGGTCTTGCTCTCGAGCTCATCCAACAAGCGGAGGTCTTGCGTGCTCAGGCTTTTGGAAGGGGTTTCCCAGGGTGCGGAAGCCATCGAACCCGATCGGGCGGCGGCGCAGGAGGAAAGGAAAAAGATGGAAGAAAGGAAGATGCTGGCCGTTTTAGCGTTCATTAGACCCTCCGTCATCGCGAGTCCTGAAAGGAAAAGAGAGTCTTTTTCCCTCGCAAGCCTCGCTTGTTCGATGCGTGATCACAGGTAGTTGGTCGGAACGGAAACCTGCATAAAAAGGCAAAAATGATGGCGTAGACAAACCAAATCTTGGCTTACGCTCCAGTTTACCAGAAGAGCTTGATCCGTGGATCGTTCGAAAGCAACTCCGAGTGGCGAAAAAAATCGATCCGCCGCTAGCCTACAAGCCAAAAGGTCGAATTGACGTCCTCGTCTCGCGGCGCTCGAAAAAATCCGAATCCTACCGGCTGAGACGAAATAACTTGGAGTCCGTTTTCGGGCCTTCTGGTCCGCCTCCGCCGTTGGCTACCGCCAGGCAGAGTTCGGAATTCAGGTTGAAGAAGGCGCAATCGCTGGCCCCGTAGGTGGGAATGGAGCGAAACAGGCTGAATTGCTTCCCGTCCCAGCGGTAAATGTTGGAATCGAGATGGAAAGAGCCCGCATCGTTTTTCCAACTCGCGGCAGCCAAGAAGCAGTCTCCTCCGGCAGTGCCGAAATCCCAGCTCACGCATCCGGTGGTGGGAATGGTCTGGAAAGGGGCGAACTGCTTGCCGTCCCAGCGATAGATCTTCGAATCGATGGCGAGATTGGTTTGTTTCGGACCGCTGTGCAAGTTGGCGATCGCCAGGAAGGAATCGCTCCCGATTTGGAAATACTTCCAGTAATGCGCTCCGACGGTGGGAATGGCCTGGAACTCGGCGAACTGCTTGCCATCCCAGCGATAGATCATCGAATCGATGGCGAAGGTGGTTTTGAAATCCGTCGAGTAGTTGGCCACCGCCAGGAAGGAATCGGTCCCGATGTGGAAGAACTCCCAGCGCAGCGCGGCCTTGGTGGGGATGGACTGGAAAAGGGTGAACTGCTTGCCGTTCCAGCGATAGATCTTCGAGTCGACGAGATAGTTGCCGCCGCTCCCCCCGTTGTTCGCCACGGCGAGGAAATGCTCCCCGCCGAGCTCGAAGAACTTCATTCCGGAAGCGCCCATGGTCGGGATCGACTGGTATTCGACGAAACTCTCGCCGTTCCACTTGTAGATCCGGGATGGGATGTCGTAGAGGACGCGCTTTTCGGTGAGGACGAAGCTGTGGTTGTCGGCTATTGCCAGGTAATGCTCGCCCTCGATGCTGAAAGCTTCCCACTCCGTTGCCCAATTGGTAGGGATCTTCTGGAACTCCTCGAAAAGAGAACCGTTCCAACGATAGATACGGGAGTCGGTGTCCGGGGAAAGCCCGTCGAAGTTGTTGGCGACCGCCAGAAACTTCTCCTCCTTGATGGAGAAGAAACGCCAGTCCCGGGCTCCACTGGTCGGAATGGACTGAAATTCCTCGACGTCGGAGATCCTCGATGCCGTCGAGATCCCCGGTACCTTGGAGGGACAGGCGGCCAAAAAGGAAACGAGCGAAAGGAGAATCGCTCGTTTCAGGATGGAAANNGGAAATAACGGCTCGAGAAGACTTCTTCAAAGGTCTCCGCATCGGGCCAGCAGGCCCATCCCTTCTTCCTCTTCAAAGGAGAAAACGGGAGAAGCGGTCGAAGTATTCGTCTTGTCGTTGAAGGCGATGATGGTGTAAGCGTCCTTCAGGACCGCGAAGATGAGGGGAACGGGATCGAAGGTAAAGGAACGAGCCTGGTAACGCCGGGGAAGGAAGTTCTCCAGACGTCCGTAGAAGTCCTCGACCGCCGTTTGCTCGCTTCCACCGGGCAGGCCTTCCATGAACTCGAAAGAAAGCCCCTTTCCTCTGGACGATACAACAGTGCGACCGCCCGCCAAGGTGACCGGTCCGGTGAAGTTGTACGAAAAGGCCATCGTGCCATTGCCGTAAAGCACCCTCATCTCGATGTTGAGATCGGTGCGCTCTTTCGAGGTGCCAAAAAAGGAAAGGAGGTAGGCGGCATCATCGCCCGCTTCGATTTTCAGGGCGATCGGATTGGAATGGATGTTGAAGAAGTCGATCTGTCGTTTCTAGGAGACGTCGTCGGCCACTTTCTGGGCGGCGGCGCGCGAGGAGTCGACGAAGTCCTCGGGGACTCCGCTCGGTTGCAAGGCCTGCATCTTTACCCCGGAGGTGGGCCGGAATAGCGGGGTCGGCCCCGTCTGGGCACAGGCGGTGAGCAGCACGCATCCGAACAAGGCCAGCAGGTGACTTATTTTCATGATGTCTCCTCGATGATTTTTCCTCATTATAGCAGGCAAGCGTCCCGAAGGAATCCCTCTTCCGCTGGGCCGTCTCAAGAAGAGGCTTCGTTTTCTGGACGAGAGTGGGAATGTTCGCTTATAATCGAGCGAATTCGGACCCGTTTCTTTTGAAAAGCGAGGAAAGATGAGAAAGCGATCCGCAGCGGTTCTATTGCCGATTCTTCTGGCTACGAGCCTTTTCGAGGCGCCTCGAGCTTTTGCCGGAGCGGCGATTTCTTTGCCCTCGCCTGATTTCAAGAGCAACATGACGGTCGAGCAAGCGATCCACCAGCGGCGATCGGTGCGAACCTACGCCGATGTGCCGCTTACGCTGAAACAGGTTTCTCAATTGCTCTGGGCCGCCCAGGGCATCACCGACCCCAAGCAGGGACATCGCACGGCGCCCTCGGCCATGGGAACCTATCCTTTGCGCCTTTACCTTCTCGCGGGGAAAGTGAACGGTTTGTCNNGCTCTACCGCTACCTTCCCCAAGGTCACAAAATCGAACTCGTGAGGAGTGGGGATCAGCGCGCCAAAGTGGGTTGGCAACCGCAAATGAGAACCGCCCCCGCATTGATTCTTTATGCCGCCGATCTGGAAGCCACCGGGAAGAAGTTCGGTTCGAGCATCGCCCGTTCCTGGGCCGAGATCGAGGTCGGGCACTCCGCGCAGAACGTCCTCCTGGAAGAACAGGCCTTGGGCCTGGTCGGTGTCGGAATGACCGGTTTCGATGCCGAAAAGGCGCGGTCCGCGCTCAAACTGCCAAAAAAAGAAGAAGTGATCTACCTGGTTTCGGCGGGAAAAAAAGGCTAGAGAGCGCTGAAGTCAACAAAACACTCGATCGTCCTGGTTACTTTTGGGCGGCCAGCCAACGGGAGGCCAAAATCTCCATCAACGGTCGCGAGTGCCGGAAGAAGCGTTGGAGACCCGCGCAAAGGTAGTTCAATCCCGGCTCCCCGTCCGGGGATAGTTTGATTCGATCCTTGGGGCAGCCCCCGTTGCACCAGGCCTTCACCTCGCACGAAAGGCAAAATCGGGGCAAGGATTTCTTTCGCTGGCCGAATTCCCTGAGTTCAGGCAGCCTCAGCAGGGAAGAAAGCGGGCTTTCCTGGATATTGCCCAACCGACCTCAGTTCACGGGCGGTTTCCCGGAGGCGCAGCCGATCTTCTTCAGGGCGATTCGACAATCCTGCTTCTTGCGCCTTCGGATCCCAGGCCGAGGCTCCGAGCCCATTCATGAATTTCTTGGCTTCGGATACCCGCTCGAGGGAAAGTGCGGGTATCCGTTCTTCCCCTCTGGAGTAGAGGTCGGGCGCGAAGGCCGCGTAGCCGGCAGCGGCGAAACGGTGGGTCACGTCCTCGATGTACTCGTCCACCCCCCAGATGTCCTGGATGACGAGTACCGCAGGAAGCGGCTCGGTGGCGAGTTCAGGATAACAAAGCAGTCCAGGGCTTTTCTCGGGGCCGTAGAGAATCCGTTCGTGTTTGATGGCCATCTAGCCTCCTATGCTTTTCCTCGGCGAGGATCTCGAATGCAGGCTCACCCCTCTAACCCTCGCCAGCTTAGCATGGATCGAAAATCCGAAGCGAAGCCTCGAAAAAGGCACTGGCATGGCCGAACCGGGCAATCCTCCTTAGAAAACCGCAATTTTTCCTTCGAAAGACGGGGGCTTTCGGTAGCGAAATAGCAGGCTCAATCCGATCGACCCGACTTCAATCGAAAAAATATGAATTCTTTTTCAAAAATCACCCTTGTTCCCAAGCAAGCGATCGCTTAGCATCGGGTCGCTTGTCGAGCGGTTGCTAACCGAGGAAAAAGGAGTTTCATCTATGGAACGAAACCTAGCCCCCGGCCTCTTCCTTCTCGTCCTATCCCTCTTGGCGGGATGTCAACGAACGTCGCCCTTGGCGATCACCACGGCCATGGTCCCGCAGCTCAGAAGAACTCAGGCACTCACGGGGGCCTCAAGCCCGGAAACGTTCGGACCGATCGGAGAGCCCAAGCTACTCTATCAAACGAATTTCACGGGGCAATTGACCTCCACCGCCGCTTTCAACCCGATCGACAATCAATACTTGATCGCCTGGGCAACTTGTGAAACCAGTGATTGGAACTTCTTGCTCTATGCCGCTCGCCTGGATACCAGCGGAGCGACCAGCGAGAAAAAGGTGATCCTCACGAGCGAAAACTACGACGTCCACCGACCGTCCCTGGCGTGCAACTCAATAACCGGCGAAAACCTGATTGTCTGGGAAGCGGGAGGATATCCTCAATTGTTAGGAGCCAGGCTCGCTCAAGACGGCACCTTTATCGGGAATTCCTTCGACATTCCCTTCGACGTTTCCGGCTACAATTATTCCAAGAGACGCCCCGATGTCGGCTACAACCCCACGGCGAACGATTTTTTGGTGATCGCGGATGACGGCTGGTCTAGTCTCGGGCTGGTCTGCCAGAATGTCGCTGCAAATGGTTCGATGCTCGGAAGTGGATTCGATCCGGTCGAAGGCAATGAATTCAACGGGGAAGACTACCAAAAGCTCGTTTTCAACTCCACGCGCGGGGAATATCTGATCCTGCACGGCCTCGGCGCAATCGGCGCCCAAACCTACTATGCCCAGCGGACCAAAGGCGATGGAGAGGGAATCGGCGCGAGCGCCCCTGTCGAGGGGAGCCATCCCAGTGCAGCGTTCAACCCGGATACGGGGGAGTATCTCCTGGTCGGAGCCACCGGTGGCTCCCTCGCCTTGCAACGAATCAAGAGCAACTTGACTACGGAGTGGGAAGTCGGCCAGCGTTCCGTCATCGAAGCGGGTGGAAAACCGGAGGTTCCCGCTGTCAGCTATAACCCTTCCTTGAACGAATTCCTGGTGGTCTGGGAAGACCGTGCGAACGCCAACACGGCGATCTACGGACAGCGCGTCTCAGCCGCCGGAGTGCCGGTAGGAAGCCGCATGGCGATCGCTCAGAGTGGAAACAATACCTTGGAAGATCTGACGAGCAACACGACCCAAGGCGAATACTTGGTCTCCTGGCTCAATTCTCTCGACGGACAGGACGACCTCTATGCGCAACGGCTCGGCCTAGACGAAGGTAGCGTTCCCTCCATGTGGCCGTTGGAGAGCAGCATTACCGTGGACCATGCCGGTCTCCGCTGCCTCACTCTCGATTGGAGCCCGGCAATAGGAGCCGAGGCCGGCTACCGCCTCTACCAGGGAGGCAAGCTCATCGCCTCCCTCGCCACGACTTCCGGAAGCTATACTGTCTCGGGTTTGAGGCCGAACACAGCCTATACCTTCAAAATCGAGGCGGGAAATCAAGCAGGGATCTGGAGTACCGACGGTCCGTCCATCGAGGCCAGGACATTATCCATCTGCCAGTTGACGCAGGCCCTCATCGAACGCATCAACCAGTTGGTGACTTCCGGCGAAATCAAGGAACCTCGGATCAAGGAATTGATCGCTCCCCTGAGGGCCATCCTGAAGAAACAAGATCAAAAAAATTCCAAAGCGGCCCTTAACCATCTTCAGAAATTCATTTCACTCGTCAAGCCCCAGAAAAAGCATTCACTACTCTCTTCTGACCTGGCCCAGTCGTTCCTCGAAGATGCGAACGCCTTAATGAACGAGTTGCAGTAGGGCGCCATCCCTAATTATTCTTGAGGTCGAGGGGCGAATTATCGCCCCTCTTTTCATTCTCTCGAGGAATTATCCGGGCTAGGCTTCCGCTGGCTGGCAGATGGAGCCCGCGGTAGCGATTTCGTTGAAGGCCCTGACAGCCTGACGAGCATCGTCGAAGTCACCGGATTCAAGCGCGCGATCGATTCGCCAGTACATTTCGTTGTACCGCGCAATGAAGGGTGCGAGCGCGTCCGTGAAAAGGAACTCGCGTTTGCCGCCCCGCGCTCCCCCGCAGACTCGGTCCACCTCTGCCACGAATCGTACGTATTCTGCGTAGACCTGAGCGTAAGTTCGCCCATCGAGAATCACCGATGCGTTGGCCCCCTCGTTCGTGACGAGAGGTGGGAGAACGCGATTCTCGCGGTCCTCGAGCCCGTATTGCGTGCTTTCGAGAAACAACTCCCTGTCGATCCACTGGACGCTAGGATGGTTCATCCAGGGCGTTCCCGGATGCAAGAAAGGCGGGTAGATCAAGACGTGGCCCGCGACGACGTCGCGAATNNGAACTCGATCGTGGTGTTCCGGCTGGTTTCGTTCTCGCCCATGCCGGGGTAGACGATGCTGCTGATGTAGCCGATCCGGGACTCGTTCAAGAACTCACAAACCTGTTGCACCTTGGCGACATCACGGCGCTTGTCATAGGTCTGAACGAGCAACTCATCGGAGGCGGATTCGAGCCCTATCCAGAGGGCAGGAATGTGGGACTCGCGCATGATATTGGCCTGGTCAATGTTGAAGTCACGAAGCGACTGGAAGAACGAGATGGCGACGTCCAATTTCCGCTTCTTGATGGATTCGAAAATATGGCAGGNNCGTGAACGGCGTGTTCGACCCGGAGCCGAAGAAGCTGGTGAAGCCGTAAGTGGCGTTGAGATGCTGAAGTTCGTCGACAGCCGCCCCGAGTTCGCGTAACCGTAGCTTCCCGCTCTTGACCGGGTGCACGCAAAATCCGCACTGATACTGGCAACCACGGCTGTCCTCGAAGAAAGCCATCATGACTTTTTGCGAAAGAGAGCCCATCGCCGGGTACGTCTCTTTGTCGAACAAAGGATAGATCCGACCGTTGGCGAACTCAGGGTTTGCGGCAGGCCCGTTGACGCGGATCTCGCCGCTGGAGTCGCGAAAAATGAGGTTCGGAACATCTTCCAACCGTGCTTCGCCGTTTAGAAAGCGAAGGTAACCGATTAAGGCAACTTCGCCGTCGCCATAGGCAGCAGCGTCGAATTCGGGAGTCGTGGCAAGCACGCGCTCGCGAAAATAGTCCACATGTCCGCCACCGACGACGATGCGCACGCCAGGATGCTTCTCGCGGATCCGGCGCACCATGGCGAAGAGGTCAATCAGCGAGGGTTTGGTCCAAAGCTTGAAGCCCACCACATCTATCTTTCGCTCGCGGATCTCTTCGACAAGCTCATCAGCGACGGCCAGGGCGATCTCATGGTTGATGGCATTGACGGCCGCCTCGACTTCTCGCACCGAGGAGAGGGTTGAGGGCTGAATGCACCCCAACTCGAGGATTTCCTCATGGCACTGAGCGCGAAGGCGAAGGACCTCTGGCATTTGCGCCTTGGGATAAAGCCGTTCGGCCATGTCGACAGTGACGTAGTCGCTAATCCACGCGTTGAAGCCCTGCGCCTTCAGCACAGCAGCCAGGTAAGCCAGGCCATTGTCGGCGAAAAAATAGGACGCGTAGTCCGGATAGCCCGAGTAGTTGACCAGCAGGACATTCTGCACGGGTTTCTCCGCGAGCCTGCTTGCCCCAAGTGACATGCGCGTCTCCTCTCAACCAGTCGCTACACCGACGACGTGACAAGTATACCAGCGGTTGCCAACTCACTGTCAAACCTCAGAAAAATTTACCCCTTTACGGGAATATCCGCTTATGCAGGGGATCTTGCCTTCATCTAGATGAATATCTAGACAGAAAAAGGCCCTCGATCGAAATGATCGGGGACTCTTTTTTATGGGATTATATTTCCGCCATGAAGTCGACGGCCATGCCGACGCCCATCCTGAAAGCATCCTCGGTGCTGACGATTTCTCCAAAACAATTCCCATCCTGGCTAAGCAGCGCCATGGGAGACACCGTGATCGCCATGGTGACGAGGTGCGGGTGATCGACTTTTACGTAATCGATCCATCCGCGCCGGACATCCAAGATCAACTCGGCCACGCGCTCGGTCACATCGGACAAATCGATGTCGGCAGGGATATCGACGTCTTTGCCGGGCTCTTCCTCGCCGGCGTCGCTCAACATTACCAGGTAGGCTTCCCGCTGGTCACAGCCCTGATAGATACCGATGACGACTCCGGAGGTGGTGTTGCGGATCATAAACTGCTTGCTAATTGCTTGCTCCTTCCAAAAGGCCACGATGGCCTTATCGATCATGCCTGGCTGGCTGCTCCTCAAAGATTCGGAAAGGCATTTTATGGACTCGATTGTAGCAGGGGGAAACCGATTGGTCTTGTTCGAGGATCTCTACCTCAATCGCCTCGAGGTCGCCAACGGATTTACGAATAGCTGCGGGAAGTTACCGATTTGCCCCCATCGAGGAGGAGGCCTCTTCTAGGATCTCCGCACCGGCCAAGAGGAACTCCCGGCCCTCGACGATCAAGTCGATGTCGTAGTTACTGAGGAACTCCGTGAAATCTTCGAGGGCTTCATCGAGATGGCGCAAACCTTGCAAGTAGAGGTTGACGGGAGAGTTGAAGCAATCAGGCCAGTTCGAGGCCCAGATTTCTTTCACCGCATCGTCGGAGACCTTGCCGAGGGCGCGGACGGCCTCCTCGAAGGGCGCGACGTAGCGGTCGTCGTATGGGTCGTAGGCCAATTCTTCGAAGGATAAGTGTAGCCGCCGCAAGGCCAACCGCACTCTGGCATCGATCGGGCGAAAGACATTGAGAATGAAGAGGGTCGGATCGGCCATCGGGACGGGGGGCTTGCGTTTCTTCAGGGGAATCCCCGGGGAGAGGCTCTGATCGTAGGCCGCCCGTTGATCTGGATCCCGCAGGACCTCGTAGGCCAAGTTGAGGGCGACCATCTGCTCCAGGCTCCCTTCGGGCTTGTCCGGGTGGCGCGCCCGGGCGAGATTGCGGTAGGTCTGCCGGATGGTCTCGAAATCCGCATTCTGGGGAATCCCCAGAGTCTGATAATGGGTACTCATGGGGTAAACAGGGCTTTTAGGAGATGGAAGCGGGAGTACTCATCCACCGCCTGCCAACCGGTATCCTCCTCTTCGAAGGAGAGGAGGATATCCACGAGGACTTGATTCAGGTTCCGGTAGCTCCGCTGGAGGTTGAAGCGCATGGTCTCCGTGAGGGGAATGGGAAAGAGGGCTTGAAAGTGCTGGATAGCGCTCGCGACGAGCAGGGCTTCCAGCCGGGTGGCAAAGCCATCATACCGCGTCCCCTCGGCCTGAGCCATCCAGGATGATGACGCAGAACTTCCCGAACCTCTGAACCAGATGAAGAAGCCTGGCAATGGGCGGGCGAGGAAGTGCCCAGGGGATAATCGTCGAGGTGCTTTTCAAAATCCTCGATGGTACCGTGACATATCATGAGGGCTTTGCTGCAAAAGGCTAATCTTTTTCCGCAGCCGGTTTCCTGGACACAAGCTCTCGTCATGCAACCATCCGGTGAGGGCACCCAGAAAAGAATTGACGGACTCCAAAAAACGCTCTATTATATGGTGCCCATTCAGAAGTAGGTTGGTTATTCGTTCGAAAAGGAGGAAACCATGGTCGTTGTCACATTGCGCCACTCGATCGCGCACTCGGCCAAGGTCACTCCCGGTTATGCGGTCAAAGCCCCTTTCTTCTTTTGATCGGCGCTTTTTGAACCTCCGCTAGCTGTTAGGAGCCCTGTGGCCGGTCAACCACAGGAGGTTCCATTGAACAATCTAGAACGTTTCGGTTGGGGGCCCTTCTTTCAGGACCAACTGCCATCCCTGCCGCCCTTGCCGGTCGGACGCGTCCTCTTTGCTTGCCGCGAGCAGTATCGAATAATTGACGCGCACGGGGAGTATCCCGGAGCGCTTTCGGGCAAGCTCCGGCAAGAGGCTCTCGATTTCCCAGCCGTCGGCGATTGGGTACTATACCGTCGCGAGGGCGAACTCTCGATCATCGAAGCCGTCCTGCGACGCAAAAGCCAGTTCTCGCGCAAGGAGGCGGGAAGGCGTTATTCAGAACAGGTCGTGGCAGCCAATATCGACACCATATTCCTGATTAGCGCCTTCAACCAAGACTTCAATCCGCGGAGAATGGAGCGCTACCTCGTCTTGGCCTGGGAAAACGGCGCTGAGCCGGTCATCATTCTCAACAAGGCTGATATCAGCCACGACCTCGCCGATGCCATCAAACGCATGGAACACGTTGCTCCCGGAGTACCTATCCATGCCCTGAGCGCCCTGAATGGCTCGGGGCTCGAATCCCTGCAACCCTACCTGACTTGGGGAAAGACCGTTGCTCTCCTCGGCTCCTCCGGCGTCGGCAAATCAACCCTCGCAAACCGTTTGTTCGGAAAGGACATTCAGGAAGTACATGAAATACGCGAGCATGACGGGCGAGGACGACATACCACCACTAGCCGAGAACTCTTCCTCCTACCCGCAGGAGGGATGCTCCTAGATACACCCGGAATGCGGGAACTCGGGCTGTGGAATGGCGAAATGGGCCTCGCCGAAGCCTTCCAAGACGTCGCGGAACTGGCACGTGCCTGCCGCTTCCGGAATTGCTCGCACGATGGCGAACCTGGATGCGCCGTGCTATGTGCCGTGGAAGCAAAACGCCTGGCACCGGAACGCCTGCAAGATTACCGTAAGCTTCAACGAGAACTCTCCTTCCAGGAACGCCAAGTCGACCAGAATGCTCGGCGCCGACACGAAGAATGGCTCAAGGGCATTCAACGCGAAATTCGGCGCATCGAAAAGGAACGATAGCAGTCACACCCTGCCATCTCGCAGAATCCTCCCTTGGGATTCTGCGAGATGGTCTTGAAGGACAATGTCCATCCGCCCTTCGGATCCACCTTCAGAAAGGGATGGCAGCACAAATTGGAGGAGCATGCCGATTGTGAACATGGCCGACGCATGGGTGCGATCGGTTAAGGTGGAGAAGGGCCGAACGGTCTTTTCCGAACCCCACCAATCGGTTGTCAGCGATGCTGTCGGTCTGGCCGTCGCCAGCGGGGGAAATCCGATCGACACCCCCACGCTTCCGGAAGTTGGGCTCGGAGAAGGCGAGGGATGAGGGGTGAGGTTCGGGTTGACGGTTGCAAGCCCAATCGCGCCATACAAAGCCGGGTCCGGGCCTCCTTCGGTGGCAGTATTCGGGCAACCTCCTATTGCGCCGAGGCTGATGGCAAGGAGCGCTTGCTTGATGATGGCTCGGAGGTTCATCGGCTATCTCGTATCCGCCAGACATTATGCCAGCAAATGATGTACCCCAAGAAACGACGGCGGTCAAGTCCCAATTTGTGTGTAA
>DOBT01000254.1 GCA_003503675.1 Cyanobacteria bacterium UBA8530
GTGAACACAGAATACGCTTGCCTCATAATATTCCCGAAGGGAGGGCAAAACTGTGTCCTCCGTCAACTTGCTGAAAGAGATCTCCGGGGAGAGATTTCGGAAAATTCACTTTTCCTTGGCGGCATCGCCCAGGGCGAACATCAGGATGCTGGTCTGGTGGAGGGGTGAGATTTCCTTGAAGGAAACGCTGATCGCCACCGTCTCGTCGGATTGTGGAACGATTCGCACGATTTCTCCCTGAATGGGGATGGGCTCCTTGAGGTCCGGAAGCCTTNNTGGCCGGGATAAGCGGACCTGGCCACGTTCTCGATGTGCAAGCCGCCCCCGCTGATGTTGGCCGCGAAGCCGACCCGGTAGAAATCGCCTTCCAGGCGGTAGCGCAGGGGAAGCTGGATTTCCTTGCGGATGAACTGGCGACGCTGGGTACGGTAGATCCCCCCGATCAGGGAGAACCAGAAGGCCTCGGTTTTTTGCTCATGGCGCTCCAAGCGAGTCACCGTATGGCGGAAGGTATTCCCGGAGCGCTCGTCCTTGTAGATGAGCTCGACCTCATCGCCCGTCTTGACGAGCTTCTCGATATTGCTTTTGCTCGCGATGGCAATCCTGCGGTTGGAGAAGGCGATCACCTCACCCAGGATGCCGGGGGGCTCGATGGAAACTTTTTTTCCCATCATGATGTCCAGGCGATCGAGATATTGCATCACCTTGTCCAGGAGGACCTGGGAGTCGATGGGCTTGGAAAGGTACTCCAAGCCTCCGGATTCGATCGCCCTGATCATCTCCTCGCCGTTGTTCTGCCTCGAAGCGAAGAAGAGGATGGGGATGTTCGCGGAAAGGGGGTTTCCCTTCAGGGTCTGGCAGAGCACGGGGCCCGGAATGTCGTTGAGATCATAGTCGAGCAGGATCAGGTCCGGCCGGCGACTCAGGCAAAGTTGGATGGCCTCCGTCCCGTTGCACGCGAGCGCCAGATTGTAACCCTTGCGCTGAAGCAACGTGGCCACCATGTTTCGGAAGCCGAAAGAGTTATCCGCTACGAGTATCAGCTTATCCGTCATATCGGAAACATCCTACTATAGAGAGCGCAACAATTCTAGCCTTGATACCCTTGCCCGTCGCCTTGCTTGAGGGATCTCTCGTGATAGGATGGGGCCCGATCGGATGAGGGAGCGCCATGAAAATTTTAGCTTTGATAAGCGGGGGAATCCTTCTTTTCGCCTCGGCACCCATCGGCGAGGCCTTTCCCGTCGGGGCGAGGGCGGTCCTCTTCGATGCGAAGTGCCAAAAGGTGGGGGAAGCCCAGTTCACCGAGGAAGCCCGGGGGGTGAGGATTTCCCTGGAGGTCAGCCACCTCGCCCCCGGTCTCCACGGCATCCACATCCACGACGTCGGCCGCTGCGATCCACCGGACTTCACGACGGCCGGCGCCCACTTCAATCCCGACGGAAGACGGCACGGTCTCCTCAACCCCCAGGGACCGCATGCGGGGGATCTTCCCAACCTGAACGTCGGCCCCGACGGCAAGGCCAAAGCCGAGTTTCTCGCCCCTCTGGTCACCTTGGGACCGGGGCCCAACTCCCTCTTCAAGCCACAGGGCACCTCTCTGGTCATCCATTCCGGACCGGACGACGAGAGAAGCGATCCGGCGGGAAACTCGGGGTCGAGGATCGCCTGCGGCGTCATCGAAAGGCCTTAGAGCGAGAAAAGATGGCCCTGGATTCCCGCCTACGGGGGAGTGTTTAACCCATCGGGGGAGGGGGTATGCGAAATCGTCAGGTAGCCCGATTATTGGATTCGATTGCCGATGCCCTCGAAATCAGGGGGGAGGGCCGCTTTCGCACCAACGCCTACCGTGAGGCGGCCCGCAACATCGAGAACCTCCCCGGCGACATCGAAGAGATTTGGCGGGAGGAAAAGCTCGAGGATATCCCGGGGGTCGGCAAGTCGATCGCTTCAAAGATCTCCCAGTACCTCGAAAGCGGTCACAGCCTCTATCTGGAGGAAATCAGCCGGGCTCTCCCGACCGGGCTCACGGAAATCCTGGGGATCCCGGGACTTGGTCCCAAGAAGGCGAGGATTCTCCACGATCGACTCGGAGTCTCCTCGGTCGAAGAGCTCGTCGCCGCCGCGCAGAGACATGAGATCCAAAAAATAAAGGGGATGGGCGCCAAGTCCGAGGCCAATATCCTCAAGGGCATCGAGCGGTTTCGCCAAAGCGGCAAAAGGCTACTCCTGGGAGAGGCCTGGCCTCTGGCCGATCAGGTAGCCCGAATGCTCTCCGAATGCCCCTGGATCTCGGCGATCTCCCCCGCCGGTTCCATCCGCCGGAGGGCGGAAACGATCGGGGACATCGATGTCCTGGCCGCCTCGAGCGAGCCGGAAAAGGCCATGGATGCCTTCCTATCCCTTTCAATCGTCCGCGAGGTCCTCATGAAGGGCCCCACCAAGAGCAGCATCCTCACGGGAGAAGGCCTCCAAATCGACCTCCGCGTGGTCGCACCGGATTCCTACGGGGCCGCCCTCCAGTACTTCACGGGCTCCAAAAGCCACAACGTGGAGCTGAGAGGGATCGCCATCTCGAAGGGACTCAAGCTGAACGAGTACGGCCTCTTTCGGATCGACAGCGGGGCTCGCCTCGCAGGAAGAAACGAGGAGGAGATCTACGAGGCCCTCGGGCTCGCCTGGATGCCGCCCGAACTGAGGGAAAGCCGGGGGGAACTCGAGGCCGCCGCCGAGGGGCGCTTACCGGACCTCGTCGAGATCGGGGACCTCCGAGGAGACCTCCACTCCCATACCGACTGGAGCGACGGCCGGGATTCCCTGGAGGAAATGGCGAGAGCGGCGATCGCGCACGGCTATCAATACCTGGCCATCACCGACCACTCCCACTCCCTGGGAGTGGCCCACGGCCTGGACGCCAGAAGGGTCCGCGAACAGGGGGAACAGATCGAGAGCCTGAATAAAAAGCTCGCACCCTTCAAGTTGCTGCACGGCTGCGAGGTCGAAATCCTCAACGACGGCCATCTGGATTACCCGGACGAGCTTTTGGCTTCTTTCGATCTGATCGGGGCTTCCCTTCACCTGGGAATGGGGCAGTCCTCCGAGAAGATCACCAGGCGCATCCTCACGGCCTTCCGCTCGAGAGTGGATATCCTCAACCACCCCACGGGACGCCTGCTCAACCAGCGCCCCCCCTTCGAGGTGGATCTCGCGGCGGTCTTCGCGGCCGCGCGAAAAAGGGGCATCGCCCTCGAGGTCAACGGCCAACCGAGCCGCCTGGATCTGAAGGACATCGACGCCCGCAGGGCGAGAGATCTGGGAATACCTCTCGCCCTGGATACGGATTCCCACCAGTCGGGAGGGCTGGATGCCATGCGCTACGCCGTGGCCACCGCCCGCCGAGGCTGGGTCGAGAAAAAGGACGTCATCAACACCCTCGATCTCGATCAGCTCTTGCAGTATCTGGGAAGGGAAAGAAAGGCCGCGTGAATTTTTTAGACCTTCTTCTTCGCCTTCTCTTCGGGGGACATGGTGATTCTGACCTGGGTTTCCTTGAATCCTTGGAGGAAGGCCCTGGTGGTTTCGGCCACTCTCTTGCCCTGGAAGCGCGCCACGGCCAGGTCCTTGTCGGTCGGGGGCACATCGGAGTTCAGGCCACTGACGGAGGTGGCTCCGTAGGGGGTTCCCGCCTCGAACATGACCGGGTCGGCGTAGCCGGGGGTAACGAGGATCATGCCCAGGTGGATCAGGGGGGGGATCATGGTGAAGGTCGTCGTTTCCTGCCCGCCGTGGTCCGAGGAGGTGCTGGTGAAGGCCGAGGCGATCTTGTTGACCAGCTTGCCCTCCATCCAGAGTTGCCCGGTCATGTCGATGAAGCTCTTCAGTTCGGCCGAGATGTTGCCGTAGCGGGTGGGGGTCCCGAAGACGACGGCGTCGGCGTCGGCCAATTCGGCGAGGGTCGGCACCGNNAGGTGTGGAACTTCTTCCAGACCGGGGAGTTGTCGATGACCGATTGAGGGGCGAGGTCGTCGACCCGGCGCAGGATGACTTCGCTGCCTTCGACTCCCCGGGCTCCCTCGGCGATCGCTTCGGCTAGTTTCGCGACGTTGCCGGTCTTGCTGTAAAAGACGATCAGGACTTTCATTTTGCCTCCTAAGCGGAATTCAAGCGAGAATACCGTAGGATAACACCGCCCTTAACGAAAGTAAATGAATTTATCAAAGACTGAGTTCGTCTCTCTTTTCCAAGTGAGAGCGGGGGAAAGGGCGGGCGATGCTCACTTCGGGGGGGGCTGCCAGCAGGGCATGCCAACTCTTCAAGAGCCGAACCTGCACGGGGTCGTGCTCGACCGACCAGTTCGCTTTCCGGAAAGCTTCCTCGCTCGCATAAAAGAAGACCTCGTCGAGGAAAGCGGAATTCTCGAGGGAGTAAACCATTCCCAGGCAATCGCCGTCCTTCTCGAAGACGGGAAAAGCTTCCTCGACGTAAGCCTTGAAATCCTCGAGCTTATCCTCTTTCAAGCGGATGCGCAGGGTAAAGACCACGGCGGCTTCTTCGATTCTCAATGATTCCTTCTTTCTCTTTTTCGTAGTCTGCCCGGATCATCGCGTAGAGGGCGAAGTCCTGCAGTTGTCCCCCGAAGGACTTTTCACGCATGACGCCTTCCAGGAAAAAGCCGATTTTTTCCGGGACGGCCCGGCTGGCCCGGTTGTCCTTTTCGATCCACATCTCGATCCTCGTCGCCGCCAGGTCTTCGAAGGCGAAGCGGATCAGTTTCCGGGCCGCCTCGGAGGCATACCCCTGGCCGGTTTCGCTCGTTCGGATCCAGAAGCCCATCTCGAATTGAGCCATTTCCCATTCGCAGAGGTGGAAGCAGATTCCCCCGAGCAACCGTTTCTCCTCTTTGTGAAAGATCCCCAGGGTGAGGCTTTCCATCGCCTCGAAGTAGACGGCGGTATGGCGTTGGTAAGTGATCGCATCCTCGACGGAAAGGATGTTGCGCGTCCAGAGCACCCAAGGTCGCACTTCGTCTCGGCTTTCCAGAACGGCCCCATAGAGGGCCACGGCATCCTGGGAACGATAGGGCCGCAAGAGAAGGCGATCGCTTTCGAGAAGGGAAGGAAAAACCGGCATTCAAGTGCTCCTTCAGTGCTCTTTTAGGATAAGGCCATTTTACTTCAACCGACGGTTCGGTGCGAGTTGATTTTGCTCGCTGCCTGCTTTACGATCCCGAAAAGAGAATGGAGGTCCCATGAAAATGAAAGTCTTCCCCGCCATCGTCGCGGTCTTGCTATTTTCTTTCCCGGCGCTGGCCCTACCCTCGCTCGATGCCGAACAAAGGACGAAAAAGAGGATCCTCTTCGTCGCGACCGGGGGAACCATCGCCTGCGTCAAGGGACCCGACGGCCTGGCTCCCAGCCTCAAAGTCGAAAAGTTGCTTTCTTTCGTGCCCGAACTCCGCTCTTTGAAGAACTTCGAGGCCATCCAACTCTTCCAGTTGGACAGCACGAACATGCATCCGAAAAACTGGCAGACTCTCGCCCGGGAGATCCACAAGCGCCTCGAGCGTTTCGATGGGGTGGTGGTGTTGCATGGGACGGACACCATGGCCTTCAGCGCCAGCGCCCTCGCCGTCATGCTCGCTCCGAACAAGCCGGTGGTGTTGACGGGCGCCATGGAACCGATGGGAACCCCCGGCGGAGATGCCGAGGGAAATCTGATCGATGCGGTCAGAGTGGCCCTGCACGGAGCTCCCGGGGTCACGGTCGCCATGAACGGGAAAAACTATCCCGCCGAGCGGGTTTTCAAGAAGAACAGCCGCGAGCGAGACGCCTTCGCGCTGGTGGAGGGAGAAGCCGAAACCATCGATGCGGTCCTTTCCAAGAGCGTGGCGCCCCCATCAAGACCCTCTCCTCTCAGGGACGGGCTGGTTTCAGAGGTCCTCACCCTGCGCCTTCAACCCGGACTCAAGGCGAGCTTCCTGGAAAAAATGGACGAGGCCGGGATCAAGGCCCTGCTGATCCCGGCTTACGGAATGGGAGGAATCCCTTTTCAGGGGGAGGACCTTCTGCCCGCCCTCAAGCACCTGATGGCCCACGGGGTCCCGGTGGTGGTCGCCAGCCAGTGTCCTTTCGGATGTGCCGATCTGAGCGTCTACCAGGTAGGGGTCAAAGCATTGGAGGCGGGGGTGGTTCCCGTCGAGCACAGTTCCATCGAATACGCGACGGTTCGCCTCATGTCTTCCCTCTACTACGGAAAGGATAGAGCCCAGGTCCAGCGCCTGCTACGGGGCCTTTGAAAAGCTTTCGAAAAATCCGAAACGCGCCTTTTCTTTATTCTTCTTCTTCTTCGCCGAGGATTTCTTGCAGGCGCTCCTTCAGTTCGTGCTTCTGCTTGCACATCTCCATCTTGGCCTTTTTCTTGGCGACCATGACTTCGACGACCAGATCGGCGATCTGATCCAGCTTATCCCCGAGTTGCTTCTCGAGGCGGGGCTTGATCCGATCGGCCAAAAGCATGACGGCGGCCTTCATCATGGCCTTCTTGATGATCCCGTTGGGCCCCATTTCTCCCCCGCAAGCCGCGTTTCCGCCGCATTCCTGGTGCTTGTGGCATTGGCAACCGCGTTCCTGCTCTTCACCCATGGCAGCCTCCTTTCACCTTCGCGGATCCGATCCTACGGCTGTGATGGGTGGGAACGTTAGGGCAAAAAGGAAAAAGTCCTTTTTTCAGTTCCCTCGGCTGGAGGGAAGAAGCGCCTGGAGCCAGCTGGCAAAGCCCTTGGGGTTCCTGGTCTGGATCAAAACGGGCCCCGGTCCGCGAAAGCGGCAGACCAGCGCCTCTCCGGAGGTGAGGCTAGAGATCCAGCCGGAAGAGGCCTTGGTGATTTCGAAATGCATGTAATCCGGCCAGGCCACCAGGTGGTTGTTGTCCACGACGAGTTCCTCCCCGTCCGGAACGTTGACGGCGTGGATCGACCCGTAGGAAGAAAGGAAAAGATTGCCCTTGCCGGCTATCTTCAGAACGAAGAAGCCTTCGCCCGAGAGGAAGCCCTGAACGAGGTTCTGCATCTTGGTGCCGATTTCGAGGGAGGGGGAACCCGCCAGGAAGCCGTCCTTCTGAACCAGGAGGCTGTAGGAGCCGTCGAGCTCGACGTCGAGGACATCCCCCGGCTTCGAGGGTGCCAAAAGTGCTTTTCCGGGCCCGCGCTTGGCGGTCAGGGTTTGAAGAAAGAACTTCTCTCCCGCGAGAGCCCGCTTGATCCCTCCGAGGACCCCACCGTCGAGGGTTCCCTCCACGTCCACGGTTCCGTCCATCGAGACCATGGCGTCGGATTCCGCCTTGATGCTCTCTCCCCGCTCGAGCGAGACCTCTAACGCCGCGAAGGCTCCGGGATAAAGGATCTGGTACTTCATTTCTTTCCTTTCAAAAAAAGAGGCCCCCCGGGCCTCTTATTATTCTTTCTAGAAGAGGGGACTCAAAAAGTCCAGCGCTTCCTTGAGGGGGGTTTCCCAGGTCGAGACCTCGGTCGCCTTGGCGGGCTTGGCCCGGGTCAGGATGTCGTTGTTGAAGATCCGGTCCTCGATGTCCTTCGCGAACTGCTTCGAATCGACGTTGAGGTTGATCTCCTGGTTCTTGACCATGGAGCGGGTATCGGCATTGGCGGTCCCTATGGCACTCCAGACCCCGTCCACGGTCATCACCTTGCCGTGGTTGAAGTTGTCGGTGACGTGGTCATGACCCTCGAAATTCGGGTTCTGCGTGTCGTAGAGGAAGACCTTCACCCCGGCTGCCAGCAGGTCGTTGGTGACGTACTTGTTCATTTTGTCGACAGTGGAGTTGTCGCCGACGGTGGGAATGACCACCTTGACGTCGACTTTCCGCTGAGCCGCCTTCTTGAGTTCCTCGACCAGGTCCTTGTCGAGGAAGTAGGGGCTGTTGATCATGATGTAGTTCTTGGCGGCGCGGGTGGCGGCGAGCATGCTGTCGGCTATTTCCCGCTCGGTCGGCGAAGTCACTGCGACCTGGACGGTCTGGGTCCCCTGTGGCTTGGTGTTCACCGAGACCGGACGGAGGGCTTCTCCTCCGGAGAGTTCCCAGTTGGTCTTGAATCGATTGTACATGTCCGCCAGGGCGGGCCCCTGTTCTTTCACCATGAAATCGTGCCAGTACTTCTCGTAGCGGGTCCCGATGTTCATGCCGCCGGTCATTCCCGCCTGACCGTCCACCAGGAGGATCTTGCGGTGATCGGTGATGTTGTCCGGGCTGAGGATGGGGTTGTCATGTCCGTTGGCAAAGCGCTTGACGCGGATTCCCGCGTTTTCCATCTTTTCCAGCAGCTCCCGGTTACCGATGTTGGAAACCAGATCCACCAGCAGGTTGACCTCTACCCCGCTCTTGGCCTTGGCGATGAGCTCATTGGCGATTTTCGCGCCGCCCTCGTCGTCGTGGAAGGTGAAGAACTCCATGTCGATGCGCTTCTTGGCGCTCATGATCTGCTTCTCGATCTCCGGATAGGCCTGGCTGCCGTTTACGTAGAGCTGAACGTTGTTCCCCGGCCGCGCGGGGGTGGCCACGTAAGGAGCGACCGCCTTGCCGATGTCGGAGAGCTTGGGAGTGAGGGCCGAGGTCATCGCGCGGGGAACCTTGGATGAGGCGCTCAGTGAGAGGGAATCCTTCGGCGGGGGGCTGCTAGGGGCAACCGGAGGATCCAGCTTTTTCCTGGTCGGAGTTTGATTGGGAAGGATCGCCCTCCGGAAGGATTCGAATTTAGAGAGGATTCCGTCGCCCATATTATCCTCCTTGGTTACCAATGAAAGGGAAGTTTAATAACAAATTATAGAAGAATCGAACGGATACTTGCTATGCCTTTCACAAAAGGTTCAAGGGCTCCACGTCGACCGCGAAGCGAATGTTTTTTGGGGATGATTGTTCCGACAGGGATTCTCGAAGAACTTGGCGGGCGCTTTCCAGTTCCTCCGTCTTGATGAGCAGTTGGAAGCGGTGACGTCCCTTCAGCAGGGAAAGGGGAGCGGGCGCCGGTCCCAGGGCCATGACCCCCCTTCTCTGGAGAGAGGCGGCCAGGCTTTCTGCCGCTTCCTGAGTCGATTCCAGGGTTGTTCCGCTGGCAACCACGTTGATGAGCTTGCCGAAGGGAGGATAGGACAATTCCCTGCGGCTCTCGGCTTCCTCGTGGTAGAAGCCCTCGAAGTCGTGTTCTTTGGCCCTCTGGACGCTGAAGTGCTCCGGAGAGTAGGTTTGGACGATCACCGCACCGGGTATCTCGCTGCGACCCGCTCGGCCGGCCACCTGGGTCAAGAGCTGGAAGGTCCGCTCGGCGGCGCGAAAATCGGGCAGGTTGAGGGCCAAATCGGCGGCGAGCACCCCCACCAGGGATACCCGTGGGAAATCGAGCCCCTTGGCCACCATTTGAGTTCCGATCAAGATATCGCTTTCGCCGTCCCGGAAGCCGTCCAGGATCTGGGCATGGGAGCCCTTGCGGCTGGTGGTGTCCCGATCCAGTCGCGCGATTCGGGCGGAAGGGAACAGTTCCTGGCAGGTCTCCTCCAACTGCTGGGTGCCCACCCCGAAGTGGCGGATCTTGGGACTTCGGCAGCTGGGACAAATGCTCGGACTGAGGGCCCTGGTGCCGCAGTAGTGGCAGATCAGGTACTCGCTCTTGCCTTTGTGCAGGGTGAGGGAGACCGCGCAGCGGGGACATCGAACCGCCTGGCCGCAGGCACGACAAAGAACGAAGCGGGAATAGCCCCTTTGGTTCATGAGCAGAATCGCCTGCTCGCCTCTTTCCAAAATGCCCTCCACGGCTTTTTTCAGGGAGCGGCTGAACATGTTGCGATTGCCTTCCCGCAACTCCTGGCGCATATCGATCACCTCGACCGGCGGAAGGGGCCTGCCGTTGATGCGCCGCGGCAGCTCGATCAGGGCGAATTCCCCCCTCGAGGCGGCCTCGTAGCTTTCGAGGGAAGGGGTGGCGCTGCCGAGGATCACGGTCGCCCCTTCGAGAGAGGCTCTTTTCAGGGCCACCGTTCGCGCGTGGTAGCGGGGGGCGCTGTCTTGTTTGTAAGAGGATTCGTGTTCTTCGTCGACGATGATCAAGCCGAGTCTTTCGAGGGGGGCGAAGACCGCGGAGCGGGCACCCACGGCGATATCCGCTTCTCCGGAGCGCAGGCGGTGCCATTCCTCGGCGCGCTCCCCACCACTCAGCCCGCTGTGCAGGACGGCGATCCTTTCTCCGAAACGGGCGCGGAAGCGCGAGACGGTTTGGGGAGTCAGGGCGATCTCGGGAACGAGGACGATGGCCTGTTTCCCTCTTTCGAGGTTCTCCCCGATGGCCCTGAGGTAAATTTCCGTCTTGCCGCTCCCCGTCACCCCGTGCAGGAGAAAGAGGGATTTCGAGTTTTTCTCGATTTGACCGAGAACTTTTACCTGGTCCGGAGTGAGCACGGGCGGAAGCTCGAGCGGTTCGTTCGATTTATTTTTCTTTTTTCTCTTTTTTTTGAGGATCCCCTTGGGAACGGCCGCCAGCCAGACTCCGGAGAAGGGAGCGGAATAATAGGCAGCCACCCACTCCAGGAGGGGTTTCATGAGGGAAGGAAGAACGCCTTCGGAAAGCACTTCGAGGATATCCTTGGGCTCGAATTCCGTTTTTATTTCTTCCGTCAGCCCGGTGACTACCCCGCCCACGCCTTTTCGGTTGCCGAAAGGCACCAGAACGGCGGACCCGACCTCGATTCTTCCTTGAAGCGCGGTGGGGATCCGGTAGGTAAAGGGCTTCGGGTCCTTCAATGGGATCGAATCGATCAGGACCTCGGCCAGGGTCAGGGGTTCGATTATCCCTCTTCTTCCCTGTCGAGCATCTCCTGGATGGCGAGGGGAATCGGCTTGGGGGCATCGGGCTGCAGGTTTTTCCCGATCTCGTCCTTCAGGATTTTCGCCCGCTTGGCGATCGAGAGGACCAACTGATACTTGTTTTCGGCCTTATCGAGTAATGAGCTGTGACCCATCGGTTTTCTCCTTTTTTCCTTTGACGCGGCAGCGCTCGGCTACGAGAATCGCCGCCAGTTTGTCTACCGCCGTTTTCAGGTCGTCGTTGGTGACCAGGTAATCGAATTGAGGAATGTAGGCCATCTCCTGATCGGCGATGGAGACGCGCTGCTGGATCGCTTCCTCGCTTTCGGTCTTGCGATGCCGGAGTCGGTTCTCGAGTTCTTCGAGGGAAGGCGGCAGGATGAAAACGAAAACCCCTTGGGGCCAGTGCTCTTTGATCTGCATGGCGCCCTTGACGTCGATCTCCAGGATGACGTCATGCCCCTCCGCCAACATCTCTTCGACGAAGGCGCGGGGGGTGCCGTAAAAACATCCGTTGACGAATTGGGCGTACTCCAGAAGCTCGCTTCGCTGGATCATTCCCCTGAACTGCTCTTCGGTCCGGAAGAAATACGCGCTCCCCTCGCGTTCGCCCTCGCGGGGCAAACGAGTGGTCACGCTGATCGAGACGCGGATGTCCGGAAAACAATGGCACAACTCTCGAACGAGCGTACCCTTCCCGACTCCCGAGGGCCCGGAGATGACGAAAAGTCTTCCTTTGATGTTATTCGACCTCGGGGTTTCCACTATCGGCCACCTCTTTGCTCAGGAAACGATGCGCGACCGTCTCGGGTTGGATGGCGGAGAGAACCACATGCTCGCTATCGGTGATGATCACGGCGCGCGTTCGACGGCCGTAGGTGGCGTCGATCAGCTTGCCATTGTCCTTGGCGTCCTGGATGATGCGCTTGATGGGTGCCGACTCCGGGGAAACGATCGCCACGACCCTGTTGGCCGACACGATGTTGCCGAAGCCGATGTTGATGAGTTTGACTTCCAAAACGATCCTCCTGCCCTCACGTCGGGGTTTTCCAGTGTACACCGTCTAATGAAGAAAAGGCAATAAAAATGAGCGTTTTTTCCCCCAATAGAAGGTTTATCACCGAATTTCAGCCGCGCAGGGTGAGGTCCGCCGAAGAAATGTCGTCCTTCTTCGTCAACTGCCCCCCCGAATGTTCGACCATCTCCCAATTCTCGCTGACCTTGGTCAGAACCAGAAAGGAGCTATCCTTCGAACTGGGTTCGCTATCGTCGAAACGCCCGTTTCCATTGGTGTCACGGAAGGCGCAGACCGAGAAAACCTGGGCGTCGAAGGGGATCTCGTAGCTGAAGTTTCCGTCCGAATCGGGCTTCACCACCACCGCGGAGCTATCCAAATTGGCGGAATAAACCGCCACCCTGACGTCGTCCCCCGAAGCGCTCACCTTGCCGCGCAGGACATCCCTCATCCCGAGGTTGGGGACCACCGCACAACTGCTCAGAGCAAGCAGGGACAGTAAAAAACCGATTCTTTTCAAGGGGCGACCTCCACTTTCTCACGTTTGTCCATTCTAATGCCGATCTCCTTTTCGGGCAATCTGGCTGTTCGAGAGCTTGGATTGGTATATAATGGGGCAATGATGCAATTGGAAGACCCGCAGGGCAGCCTGAACCAGGAAAGGAAGTTCCGCTTCTACCTGGAATCGAAAAACCAAATCACGCTCTTCAAGCGCAAGGGGGTCCCCTTCGACCACGTTATCCTGAAGGCTCTCGCTTACGCCCTCTACTGGAAAGAGTTCGACGATATCCGCCTGGACCCCCATCTCTCCCTGAAGTTCCAGCCGGATCTCCTGGCAGTGGACCTCGCGGGGGAGCCTTCCCTCTGGATCCAGTGCGGAAAGGCGGATGCCGCGCACCTGGAATACGCCCTCAAGCACACCCGCGCCCGGGAAGTCGTGCTGGTGACCCAGGGCACCGATATCGACCAGATCGTCCACGAACTGCGCAAGAAAATCCATTACCGCTATTCCACCAGCCGACTCAAGGTCATCTCCTTCTGCCTACCGCTCGATGAGTTCGTCTACGATCCCCTCGAGATCCCCAAAGGCTGCTACAAGGCCTTCGATTTCTAGACGAAAAAAAAGGGAGGATGTTCGCATCCTCCCTTTTTTTCGCCTAATACAAAGAAGCGGGAGTTTCCTTTTAGGCGCTCTCGGCTATCTTACCGGGGCTTCTCAAAAAAATTGGGCAGGCGACCTTCGCCTACCCAATTTTCGTTTAATTTCTAGTATCTTCCGTAGGTGCTGGCGGGGACGATGGGTTGATTGGTGGTCACTTCGACCGTCGCGTTGTCGATGCCCCAGCCGGTGTTCTTGAGGGTGAGGGACTTCTGCTCCCCGCCCTGGAGGGTGACCTGCATGGTCTGAACATCCTTGGGATCCGCCTTGCCTCCGTCGGTGAACTGAACCCTCAGCTCCCCGGAGAGGACCTGGCTGGAATCGTTGATCACCGTTACTGTCGCTTCCTTGGTTCCGAAGCCCAAAATCCCCTTCTTGAAGCTGGCCATGCTCGCCTT
Organism: Cyanobacteria bacterium UBA8530; assembly: GCA_003503675.1. GTDB lineage: Bacteria > Cyanobacteriota > Sericytochromatia > S15B-MN24 > UBA8530 > UBA8530. The sequence continues at coordinate 13,439 of DOBT01000254.1, forward strand.
GAGCGTACCGGCGGGCATGGGGTTCGGGACCGGGGTGATGATCGGCTCGGGTTCGGGGGGCGGGGTCACGACCGGTGCGGGGGTGGTGATCGGAGTGGGTTCGGGCTCATCGGTGCCGGTCGGAAGGCGTTTGCCGCAGCCGGTGGAAAGCGACAGGACAAGCGTACTGGCTACGATGATGGCCAAAAGAAAACGCTTTTTCATGACTGCCTCCCTCTCAGACTGCGATGCTCTTAACAGTATATGGACCGCTTGAAGGCAAAACTTACCTGAGAAAGGGAAAGGAGAGTTTAAGAAACGAGTAACTTTATTTTAATGTTTTTTCCATGCGCTGGTGGGGAATCTCGGCCTCCAGGAAAACCGGGCCGACGGCCTGAAAGCCCTGCTTCTCGTAGAGCCTCAAGGCGCTCAACTGGGCATCGAGGACGACCTTCGAGAAGCCCTCTCGGACGCAATATTCGATCAGCATGGCGAGCAACTGGCTGGCGAGGCCCCGCTCTCTGTACTGCTTGAGGACGGCCACCCGGCCGATCTTGGCGGTGGTGGCGTCGAGGGTCACCAGGCGGGCGGTGGCTATCGCTCGTCCCCCCTCCCTGGCCAGGATATGCCAGGCGATGTAGTCGTAGTCGTCCAGTTCGATCAATGGATCGATCCCCTGCTCCTCGATGAAGACCTCCTGGCGAACGGCCAGGGCTTCGGAAAGCAGGGGATCGGTTCCGGAAAAAAATTCGATTTCCAGGCTCTCGGGGGGCACTAGATTTTTACCAACCCCCGGAAGACCAGTCCTCTGGAAGGGTCGAGGGTGACGACCTGACCATCGGGAATCTTTCCGATGTCATCGACCCCCAGGATGACCGGGACGCCCAGTTCGAGACCGACCAGGGCGGTTTGGGAGGAAAGGCCGCTCGAAGAAACCACGATCCCGGCGGACTTCTGCATGGCAGGCACCCAGGCGGCATCGGTGGTCGGAGCGAGCAGGATTTCTCCCTTTTGGATGTTGTCGTTGGCCAGCACCGGATCGAGGAAGTGGCGAGCGACACCCGAAGCGGGACGCCTGCCCAATCCCAGCCCGCGTCCCAGGACGGAGGCCACGATCTCTACGCGGATCAGGTTGGTGGATCCGGCCGTTCCCACCGGGATTCCGGAGACGACGATCACGAGATCCCCGTCGGCCACGAAGCCCGCCTCCATGGCGACCTGAACCGAGGTCTGGGTCAACTGCTCGATGTTGCCGGCGCTCCCGATGAGTAGGGGGTAAACCCCCCAGACCAGGGACAACCGTCGGCAGACCTCGGGCGAGGTGGACATGGCGATGACGGGAATCCGGGGGCGGTATTTTGCCACCATCCGGGCGCTCGAACCGGAGGAGGTGGGGGTGATGATGGCGGCGGCCCCCAGTTCGGGTGCCATGTGGGTGGCGGCATGGCCGATGGCATCTTGGATGGGGCGCACGTAGGGGTTTTCCATCTCCGGACGCTCGACCCGGATGGGGAAGGACTTCTCGGTCTCGAGGGCGATGCGCGCCATGGTCTTCACCGCCAGGACGGGAAAGGCCCCCACGGCGGTTTCGTTCGAAAGCATGATCGCGTCGGTGCCGTCGAGGATGGCGTTGGCGACGTCGCTCACCTCCGCCCGGGTTGGCCGGGGCGAGGAGACCATGGAATCGAGCATCTGGGTCGCCGTGATGACGGGCTTGCCCGCCAGGTTGGCTTCCTTGATGATGCGCTTCTGGATCAGGGGCAATTCCTCGAACAACATCTCGACCCCCAGGTCACCACGGGCCACGATCACCCCGTCGCAGACGGCGAGGATGTCCACCAGGTGCATGACGGCTTCTTGCTGCTCGATCTTGGCGATGATGGGAACCAGCCCCCCCATCGCCATGAGGACGTCCTTGATCTCGAGGATGTCGCTCGGGTAGCGGACGAAGGAAGCGGCGACCAGGTCCACGCGCATCTCCGCTCCGAAGAGCAGGTCCTCTTTGTCTTTTTCGGTCAAAATCGAGATCTTGAGGGAACAGCCCGGGAAATTGACTCCCTTGTGGGAAGAAAGCGGACCGCCCGTGATCACTTCGGTCACGAGGTCCTCCCCCTGGATTTCCGTCACTTTCAATTCGAGCTTGCCGTCGTCGAGGAGGATGGCGGCCCCGACGGGCACGTCCAGAGCCAGGCGCTCGTAGGAGACGTGGGCGATCTTCTCGTCGCCGCTGATTTCACGGGAGGTCAAAACGAAGGTTTGCCCATTTTTCAGGACGGCCCCCTCCTTGATCTCCCCGACCCGGATCTTGGGGCCCTGAATATCCTGCATGATCGCCACATGCTTGCCCATCTCGGCGGCGGCCTTGCGGATGTTCTCGATCCGCAAGGCGTGGATGGCATGGGTCCCGTGGGAGAAATTGAGGCGGAAGACGTTCACCCCGGCCTCTAGCAGCTCCCGGATGGCCCCGCTGCTCTCGGAAGCGGGGCCGACGGTGGCGACGATCTTGGTTCTACGTTCAGCGTGCATGTTTGATCGAGTAGAAGGCTTCGCGGCCGGGATAGATCGAGACTTCGCCGAGTTCTTCCTCGATGCGGAGCAACTGGTTGTACTTGGCGACCCGGTCGGTGCGGCTGGCCGAGCCGGTCTTGATGAAGCCGGTGTTGAGGGCCACGGCCAGGTCGGCGATGGTGGTGTCGGCGGTTTCGCCGGAACGGTGGGAGATGACGGCGGTGTAGCCGGCCTTCTTGGCCATGTCGATGACCTGCAGGGTCTCGCTCAGGCTCCCGATCTGGTTGAGCTTGATCAGGATGGAGTTGGCGCAACCCATGGCGATGCCGCGCTCCAGGCGATCGAGGTTGGTGACGAAGAGGTCGTCCCCNNCGTCCTCGGCGAAGCCGTCTTCGATCGAGATGATGGGATAACGGTCGATGAGGTCGGTATAGAAGGCGATCATCTCGTCCGAGGTCCGGATCTTGTTTTCGCCCTTGAAGTTGTACTTGCCGTCTTCGTAAAGCTCTGAAGCCGCCACGTCCAGACCCATCAGCACGTCACCGCCCGGGGTGTAGCCGGCGAGCTCGATGGCCTCGACGATGGCCTTGAGGGCATCTTCGGTGGTGGAGAGGTTGGGGGCGAAGCCGCCTTCG
>DOBT01000138.1 GCA_003503675.1 Cyanobacteria bacterium UBA8530
AGTCTTTGGTCTATCATCGTTCCCTATTCTATGAGAAGGCTCGGCAACTGTCCAGAAGAAAGGCCTCCCTTGACGGGAGGCCTTTCCGGTTGGTTTTTTCTACTTGGCCATGTAGGCTTTGAGGAACTTGCCCCAGCCTTCCTTGGCGTAGGCGATCTCGTTGGCGTTGTCGTACTTGGCGTTGAAGTACTGGGTGGGCCGGGGGAAGTACATCACCAAGCCGGTGGCGTTGGCGTACTTGCTGCCGGAGATGCCGTTGGCGAGGATGGTCTTGCCGAGGGCATCCTGAACTTCCTTGGCGGCACCCTTCACGTCGGCTCCGAGGGTGGCATCGGCCTGGGCGAGCTTGACGAAGTGGCCGAGGTCAGCGCAGTCGCTGTTGTAGAAGACGGTGGTCTTGCCGCGGACGGTGCCGAGGGCGGCCTTGTTGGCGGCCATCGAGGCGACGCTGGTGGAGGCGAACTTGTTGACGGCGGGGACGAGAACGTCGTTGAGGGCGTTGACGTCAACCAGGGAGAGCGTGGTGTCCATGGTGCGGCTACCGGACTGGCTACCGCCGGCGGTGTAGGACTTGGCGTAGGTCTCGACGAGGCTGGTACCGACTTCGACGGGGCTCATGGCGGGCTTGGCGGAGACTGCGGTCAACCAGGCCTTGTAGTCCCAGCCGTCACCGGGCTCGGTCTCTTCGGAAGCGATCAGGTAGTTGAGCATTCCCTTGGCCTGGTAACCGATCTCGACGTGGGCCATCAGGCAGGCATCGAAGCCGAGGATGTCGAGGGGCTGGCCGGCGGCTTTGGCGAAGGCGGGGAGGATGAGACCGTTAAGGTCCTTGGTGTTCATGTTGCTGCCCTTGTCGTCCCAGGCGAAGCCCTTGAAGACGTTGGTGTTGGCGGCGAAGAGGCCGGATCCGTGGTTCCAGACGCTCAACATGGTGTGCTCGGCGGGGTACTTGACGGCGGCCCAGGCTGCGAACTTGGCGAGGGTGTTGGGGTCGCCGGAGTTGATCTCGTGGTTGGCGGGGAGAACGGCGCCGGCGTCGTCGATCATCTCTTGCTTGCCGTTGCCCATCTTGAGGATGGCGGAATCGCCGTCCTTGGTGCCGTCGAAGAGGACGATCACGTTGACGTCGTCCGAGGTGTTCCCGGCCTTCATTTCGGTCAGGTCCTTGAGGCCGGCGCTGTAGAGATTGTTCTCGGCGGCCATGTGAACGAGAATGGTCCACTTCGCTCCGGCGCGGTGCTTGGCAACGAACTTGCCGTTATTGCTACCGAGGGTAGCCGGGTTATAGGAGTTAACGCCGCAACCTACGAGACCGAGAATGAGCGTGCTGGCGGTAAGCAACCGGGTGAAGTTTTTCATTTCTCCTCCTACAAAAACCATCCACGTCTTATTAATCTGAACTTAATTCAACCTTAAAGACACTATAGCAGTTTTGAAATCCCCTTACTAGATCCGTCGCGTAGATTTAACAAAGATTTTACAGTGACCGCTTTCACTTAAAGGGGATTTAATAAAGACAAAAAAAAGCCGGAAATAAATCCGGCTCTCTCGGCGCTTTGTTTATTGAATGGAAAGAGACTCGCGGCTGCCGAAGCGGGTGAGGACGATGGCGCCCAACCCGAAAAGGATGAGCCCCAGCTTGACGAACCAGCCCAGGACGGGAACCAGGCCGATCAACTGAATCAGGAAGGCGCCCAGGAGGGGAGCGGCGATCCAGGGGGCTTTCCCGCCAAAGCCGACCATCAGCCTCCGACCGACCAGGACGCTCATCGCGACGTNNCGCGACGTAGCCGAAGAGGGCTGCGGCACAGACCAAGAGCAACTCGAAGGGGATCAAGGCGATCCCGATCAGGCTGACGATCAAGAGGAAGGCAACCGGAACGATGGCGATCAGAACCCCGATCCCCCAGAGGAAGCTGGCCAAAGGAGCCCGTTCGGCGGCAAAGGCCACTCGATCGGTCGCTTTCGGGAAGAGGGCTGCGATCAAGGTCACCAGAGCGATCATGCCGAGGGCCCGCAATAGTTTCCATCCCCAATTCTCCGCAGGGGTTTCTTCCTTCTCGATGATGGTCGTTTTGCCCGACTTGTCCACTCTTTCTTCGCGAGTGGTGCTCTTCCAGTGGACCCTGGGGCCGATGCTGGTCTCGGAGCCGGAAAGACTGCCCAGTTTTGTGACCTTGCCGCCGACGGCGGTCGCGTCACCGAGGACCTTCCCGCCGGGAAGGATGTTGACGTCGCCTCCGACTGCGACGGCGTTTCGATTGACCGTTCCGGCCACGTCGACGGAGCCCCCGATGGCCACGACGTCTCCCTGGACGACCTCGTTCTTTCCGATGAGGATCCTCTCATTGAAGCGAACGATGTCCTTGGAGGACAGAACCTTTTCCGCCGCCAGGGCCGGCATGAAGCAGCCTAGAAAGAGGAGGAAAGCGAACAGGGCGAGGAATTTTCTCTGCATTTTCTGGGTTTCTCCTTTCTTTTCTGCATCATAGCAGAACCCTCGCTCGTATCGCCAAAGGAGCGTTGACCTCGGTGTTAAGATCGTTGAAGAAGAGGGGAGGGGATGCGCGTCTTTGAGAGGAGGTTCCCATGCACCGCAAGGAATTCCTGGACAAAGTACAGGCCGCCACCGGCATCGCCGAGCGCGAAAAAGTGGAGAGGGCAACGGAGACCACGCTCGACACCCTCAGGGGCCGCGTCACCCCGGACGAGGCGGAAGACGTCGCGGCTCAGTTGCCCTCGGACCTCAAGGAGATCTTANNTGACCGGACCGAGCAAAGTGGACGAGGCGGAATTCGTCGATCGGGTCGCCGACAAGGCCGATTTGGATAAACCGCTCGCCGAGAAGAGCGTGCGTGCCGTCTTCCATACCCTCAAGGAACAGATCACTCCGGGCGAAGTGGAAGACTTGGCCGCCCAACTACCGAAGAAGCTGAAGATCATGTGGCTCGAGAGTTGAGCTGGTTGTATAATTAGATGGAGTCAAACTATCTTAAAGGAGAGCTCCATTGTCCGTCGAAACCTCGCTCGCCGCCGAACAAGCCGCCAACCTTCTGGGAGGCGCGGAAGTGCTGCCTCAAAACGGGCTTACCCTCAAGCTCGCCGAGTGCATGCGCCCATTGAGGGTCAAGCTCGGTTTCGACCCCACCAAACCCGACCTGCATCTCGGCCACGCCGTGGTCCTGAGAGCGCTAAAACGCTTTCAGGACGCGGGACATCAGGTGGTGGTGATCATAGGGGACTTCACCGCCATGATAGGGGATCCCACCGGAAAGGAAGCGACCCGCCCACCTCTCTCCCTCGAGGAAGTCAAGGTCAACGCCCAGACCTACCTGGACCAGTTGGGAACGATCCTCGACCTTTCCAGGACCGAGGTTCGCTTCAACGGCGAATGGCTCTCCAAGTTGGGCCTCACCGAGGTCATCAAACTGGCCGCCCGGACCACCGTCGCCCAGATGTTGGCAAGGGAGAACTTCGCCCGCCGCTACGAGCGCAACGAACCGATCGCCCTCCACGAATTCCTTTATCCCCTCATGCAAGCCTATGATTCCGTGGCCGTCGAGGCCGACGTCGAGCTGGGCGGAACCGATCAGCGTTTCAACCTCCTGATGGGAAGGGAGATCCAGGAAGCCTACGGACAAGCCCCCCAGGTCGTCGCCATGTGCCCCATCCTGGAAGGGACGGACGGCGTTCACAAGATGTCGAAATCCCTCGGCAACGCCATCTCCCTCACCGAAGACCCCAAGGAGATGTACGGCAAGACCATGTCGATTCCCGACAGCCTCCTGGAGAACTATTTCACGCTGGCATCCGGCCTGCCCCTTTCGGAAGTGGCGAGGATCTCGGAAGGCCTGAAGAGCGGAGCGATCCATCCCCGGGACGCCAAGATGCTCTTGGCGCGCTCCACCGTCGCCCTCTACCACGGACAGGAAGAAGCCAAGAGGGCCGAAGAATCCTTCGTTCGGCAGTTCCAGCAACACCAGCTCCCCACCGAGATCGAGGAATACCCGGTAAACGCCGGCATCCCCATCAGCAACCTGCTCGTCCAAATCGGCCTCGTCAAGAGCACCAGCGAAGCGCGGAGGGTCATCGACCAGGGCGGAGTAAAGCTCCACAAGAATTCCGGAGAAATGGAAACTTTGAGGGATCCCCTCGGGATCCTCGAGATTCCTTCCGAGGGCCTGACCATTCAGGTCGGGAAAAGAAAATTCGGCAAGTTGATCTCACCAGGCGCGAAAACAAAAACGATCGAGAAGCAGACTTAACGATGCTTCCCATCACGCAGCCGTCTCCCCCTTCCCTTTTCGACCTCCTCCCGGCAGAGGGGGACCGGCGCTGGGTTCAGAACATGGCACGCAACCTCTCCTTCCTGGCGGATATGATTCCGGCCGATCTCCTGATCTNNCTTCCGCCATCCTCCAGGCCTTCCAGACCGGGAAGATTACGGCCGGCGCAATCGGCAAGGTCATCAACGGCCAACCGATGGCCCAGATGGCCTATCCCCTGCGCACCAGCCGTCGCCATTCCTGCGGCATCCTGGTGGTGGAGCGTAACCTCTACGAGGAGCTCAAGCACACCGAGGACAAGAAGAATATCTATCGGCTCTCGATCCAGCGCTCGGTGGAGACGATTCTCGAGAAGTCCCGCCACATCGACGTGCCCCTGCCGTCCATCCAACCGGGCGACGCCTTACTCCTGATCAACGACAACCACATCATCAAGCATGCCAGCCATTCGGCGATCAACCTCGCCCGCCGCCTCGGCCTGCCCGAATTTCTGGAGGGGCTCCGCTGGGAAGAGGTCCAAAACCGCGAACGCCACATCATCCGCTCCAACGGCCTCTTCGAGGAGTCCGAACTGTTGTCCCTGAACCTGGCGGTGGCGGTACGCGACATCGCCCTGGCCCCGGCCGACGAGAACGTCGCGGCCATCCTGGTCCTCAGGGACATCACCGAACTCAAGCAGAAGGACCGGGAACTGGCCATCAAGGAGACCATCATCCGCGAGGTCCACCACCGCGTCAAAAACAACCTGCAGACCATCGCCGGCCTCCTGCGACTGCAGCAAAGAAGGAGCAAGAACCAGGAAGTAAAGTCCATCCTCTCGGAGAGCATCGACCGCATCGCTTCGATAGCCATGGTCCACGAGTACCTCTCCCACGAGAACGTGGGGGTGGTGGACATCAAGGAGCTGGCCTACAACCTGCTTTCCGCCTCCCTGCAGAGCATGGTGCTTCCAGACAAGAAGATCGACGCCAAGGTGATTTGTCCCGCCAATTCGGTGACCTTGCCTTCGGCCCAGGCCACTTCGGTCGCCCTCATCGTCAACGAATTGCTTTCGAACACCTTCAAGCATGCCTTCAAGGAACGCAAGACCGGCAAGGTCGAACTGGAGCTGGTGGCCTCCGAAGCAGGGGTCTCGCTCTCCATCAAGGACAACGGCATCGGTTTGCCCCCAAGCTTCACCCCCGAGGCTCACGGCAATCTGGGATGGCAGATCATCCATACCCTGGTACGCGACGACCTCCGAGGAAAGCTGGACATCAAGAGCTCAAACAAGGGAACCACCGTGACCATCACCATTCCCGCCAGAGAGAGAGGTTAGCCATGCAGAAGAAGAAATTGCGCATTCTCCTGGTCGATGACGAGTCGATCATCCGCCTGGATTTGAAGGAAATGCTCGAGGAACAAGGACACCAAGTGATCGGAGAGGCCTCCGACGGGGCGATAGCCATCGATTTGGCTTCCCAGCTCAAGCCGGACCTGATCATCATGGACATCAAGATGCCCAACATGGACGGCCTGGAGGCCATCCGCCACATCAACCAAAACAAGAGGATCCCGACGATCATGTTGACCGCCTATAGCCAACCGGAACTGGTGGAGCAGGCGGTCGATCTGGGCGTCTTCGCCTTCCTCGTCAAGCCCATCAAGGAAGCCGACATCGTGCCGACCCTCGAGGTGGCCTTGGCGCGCGCGGACGAACTCAAGGCCCTGGAAGCCGAGGTCGGGGATCTCAAGGAGAACCTGGCGACCCGCAAGCTGGTCGAGAAAGCCAAGGGCATCCTCATGGAGTCCTACGGCCTGACCGAATCCGCCGCTTTCCGAAAGATCCAAAAGCTCTCGATGGATCGCCGCAAGCCCATCAAGGACGTGGCCGACGCCATCATCCTGGCCAGGGATGTTTCGAATTCGGAAGCCTCGATCTAAAAAAAGAAGAAAAAGGGCCAAACAAAAAATCCCCTCGCGCGGAGGGGATTTTTTGTTTGGTCTCAGTTTTCGGGGCATGGCTTTCGTCGAAAAATAGCTCTTGGCAGATCTCGCTAAGTTCCTGGTGTTCGGTGCGTGGTCCGTTCAGGAAGCCGGCCCCCCCGTTTTGCCACGGACACCGGTCGCGTGTTTCATCATGGAATAGATCTTCGCCTGCAGGCTTTGGGCCCGCTCGATATCACTTTCGAGTTGGGCCGCCTTTTCCTGCTCTTCCGGATTCGAGGAGCGGAGAGTGCGTGGATCAGCCTGGAACTCGACGATACGATTCTGCTAGTAAGCCCGTTCCTCGGTCAGGATCTGGAAGACCATGGAGCGATCGGCAAAGGCCGGAACATAGGCCTTGATGAAATTTTTTCGATTCCGCCCTCTCGCGTTCGCGGTCGTCGGAAACGGCGGAAGTGGAAACAGTCGCTTCCACCGGAAGACTTTCCTCGATCGGGTCCGGCATCGGCTCTTCGCCTTTTCGATTCGGCAGGGCAAGCTTTCCGGCCATCGCCCCGAGTCTACCGAAAAGGTCCTTGTTATGATTCTCTCCCACAGGTCCCTCACTGTTGAAGGTGGTATCCGCTCCATCGAAAGGTGCGTTCGGGCAAAAAAAGAGAGGAGCGACGATTTCTCGTCGCTCCTCAAAGATTCCTGGCAGCGGGCTATCTTCCCGGAGGGTGACCCCTCGAGTATTGTCGCTGCTGACGCGTTTCACGCCCATGTTCGGTGGTAGCGAGCGAGATATTTGAGCTCGAATCGGCGTAAGATGCTCACGCTCGGTGAGCCTGCCTTGGTAAAAATAAAGGCCCCCTGGATAATGGAGTTGCTTAGACAAACACAATTGGAAGGCGCTGGAGCCCACCAAGCTCCAGGACCTTGGGCCCACGGGCAAGAATGGCGCCAGCTTTTGGAAGAACGGGCAGAACATCGACTCAGTGCTCGCCTCCGGCTTCCAAAGCGAGTCGCATCAGATGCTCACGGATGACAAGATGACCCTCCCGGGCCACCCCGACGCCAAGGAGGTCTCGGATCACTAGGCCGAGGCCGATTCGCTGAAGTTCGGTTGAAACGGGAAAAGTCGAAAGGGCCATCTTTGCAAAGTTGGCCCTTCGTCTCGTCAAAAATGCCCCTCACCTTTTCGGGGTCAGTTTCCTGATCTGATAGCCCGAGGTGAAGTAGACGCAGCCAGAATCGTCCACTGCCAGGGAACCCGGTTCGATGGGAACCGTCGTGGCGTCCGAGCCTTCCTGACCGCTGTCGGCTCCGTACTGATAATTGCCGTTTCCGGCGATCGTGGTGATGGTCCCGTCCGTCGAAACCTTGCGGATCCTGAGTCCTCCGGCAATGTACAGGTTGCCGGAGGGATCCAGGCAAATGCCTCCCGGCACGATGAAAGCCTTGGTCGCGGGACCGCCATCCCCGATGTTTTCAGGCTGACTGTAGCCGGGCCCCGTCCCGATGCCTGCAACCGTCGAGATGATCCCGTCCGCGGCGACCTTACGGACCCTTTGATGTCCCGAATCCCCGATGTAAAGGATTCCCCTGGCATCCAGTGCGAGCGAATCGGCCGTGAGGTTCACGGAGGTGGCGGGCGTTCCGTCGCCCAGGATCTGGCGACTTTCGTCGAAGGCGTCGAAGACGCCGTCGCCGGCGATCGTGGTGATGATGCCGTCGGCGGTGATCTTGCGGACCCTGCTGTCTGCGGCCAGATAAAGGCAGCCGTTGGCATCGAGCTTGAGATCGTTCGCGAAGATGTTCGCGCTGAGGGCGGGGCCGTTATCGCCCAGGGAAGTCCCCGGGGTGTTGTTGCCGGCTATGGTCGAGATGGTCCCAGCCGTTGAAACCTTGCGGATCCGGCTGAGGCCGTAAGTCGGGCCGTAGTTTTCACGGGTGCTGTATCCTTCAACCAGGAAAACGCTCCCGTCAGGAGCGACCGCGATGGATGAGGGATAGTCGATCGTCACGGAAGTGGCGGCACCATCATTCCCCGGAGAAGTCGTACCGCTGCCGTTGGCGATTTTCGCGACGGTCCCGTTGCCGGCGACGGTCGAAATGAGGCCGTTCACGTCTACCTTGAGCACCCGATGGCCATAGACATCGGCAATATACACGTTGCCTCTGCTATCCAGGGCAACATCCGTCGGGTTAAAGGNNAAGCCCGCATTCTTTGCCGGCACTCCGTCTCCAGGGTAATTCAATTGTCCGTTGCCTGCGACCGTCGTGATGGTATAGCTGGTGAGAATAGGCGTCGGGATCGGAGACGGGGCCGGATTCGGATTGGAAGTAGGGGAATTCGTTTGCTTCGGAAGCGCCGCCGGCGTGATTCCCGAAGGGGTACAGGCAACGCCGCAGAGCAGCGAAAAAACCATGAGAGCGGATGCGCTGATGTCTTTCAAAAAAGTCGACTCCTATTGCGTATTATCGATCGATTCGAATAATATCAAGCAAACGAGATTTTGTCGAACAACCGGTGAGCAGTTTTTTTGAGGGACTTTCCCTGACCGTGTTATCCCATCGTTTTGACCTTTTGGCGCGTGAAAAGATCCGACGCTGGATCGGACGGGCCTTGGCCTGGCAAACGCTCTTTGCCCTCATTTATTGCGGGAGTTGGGCGAGCGTTGCCATGAGTTCCTGATCGAATGGACTTTCCCCCCTGAGAAGCCAGCGACCTGGGCTTTTGCGGAACGCCAAGAAGATGTTAAACGCCTCGGATTGGTGCTCGCGGCGGGGGAGGAACTTCGGATAGTCTTCGTTGCAGAAGGTCACCCCTGTGCTCATCCTGAATTGGCCGACTTTTTGCTGCTTTTCGCCCAACACAACGGGATATCCTGGCCGCGCCCCGGAAAATCCCCTCGAAAAAAGGATGGGCCATCAGTCAAAAACTGCCTGACGTCCGACCTGGCCCTTGCAGTATCGTCTTCTGGCCCGGATGAGCGGACCCATGAACAAGGACGAACAGAGCTTCGCTCGCCGAGTGGCGGCAGTGAACCCTCTCTCGGCACCAGACCCGACGGGGCGATCGATGCGACAACGCCTTGCCGAACGACCGGAAGGCAAAAGCCAGGCCACCTTCAAGCGCTACCTCAAACTCATCAGGGAGAAGGAAACCTTACTCGCTCTCCAAAAGCACCCCCGCCAGGACAATGGCTCTCTTTCCGCCTTCAGCCCGGAACTCCTCTCCGAGGCGATCCGGCTGCGCGAAGAAGAGCCCCGTCGCATTACCAGCGTCATCCTCGACCACCTTAAAGCCGATCCTTGTTTCGCTGAAGAAGCACAGACCGTAGCCTTGAGTACCCTGGCCCGTCACCTTCGCCAGCGCGGTAAGACATGTCGAGGCCATCAAGAAGGAAACCAAGGGGTATCGTCGATTCGAGCGCCCCTATCCGGGCAGCCTCTGGCAGTTCGACTATACCGACGGCACCTTCCTGGAGGATCCACAGAACCCCGGCAAGCGACGAAAAACCCAGATCTGCATCGGGGTAGACGACCATTCCCGCCTCTGCGTGGCCGTTCGCGCCTATTGGCGTAGAGGCCCATAGAATGGAGGAACACCCATGATCGTCAATCACTTCGGCCTGGTTCGGCGCCCCTTCGACAAGGACATCTCGACGGCAAACCTGTATCTCACGGAACAGCATCGAAAGGTGCTCAGACGACTGGAGCAGATCGCCGCCCATTGCGCCCATGCCTCGTTGACCGGGGAGGTCGGGGTTGGCAAGTCCACCCTGTTGCGCGCCTTCAAGGAACGTTTATCCCCAAGCCGCCACTTCTGCCACTACGTCGGCAACGATCTCCCCAGCCGTGGCATCCTGAGAGCCGTATCCCGGGGCTTCGGGCTTTCCCCCTACTGGTTGCGCGCGGACCTGATCGATCAAGTCCAGCAGGCCGTGGCGGAGCAATTCGAAAAAGCTGGCCGACGAACGCTCTTGATCGTGGACGAGGGGCATCGAGGATCTTGCCTACCAGTTCTCCGATTGTCATGCTGTTTTTGGTCGTCGTCAGGGATTCCCCTTTCTGGTAACTCGCAAGTACAGAAAGACCATGGCGGCGACCTTTTATCAAGGCCCGCCGGAAGCCACATCACTATAGGGGACACAACCCCATCCTGGCTCCCTATCCTCGGAGTTAACCGGAAATTAATCAATGTTTAGCCAATAGATAAGAGATTTCTTTTCTGATTTGATGATAATAGATCTGCTTCCCCTGTTTTTTGAAAGGATGTTTATCGTGAAGAGGGTAAAAATCATCGTTTCGCTGCTTCTCTTGTCAACGGTTTTTGTTGCTGGTGGCGCAAACGCAAAGATTCGGCATAGGGTGCAGCCTACTTGCGCTCCTTCCAGCCAGCCTACTTGCCAGCCTACTTGCCAGCCTACTTGNNAGCCTACTTGCCAGCCTTCTTGTGGGCCTAGCTAGAGGTTGTAAGAAAAGGCATTGTAGGGTAGGCGACCATCGCCTACCCTCTTTTCATCTAAGGAAGAACTTATTCCAGTGGAGTGCAATGGCAAACAGCCCGTCGAAGAATTTTCGCATGTTCACGGGCTCGGCGAAAGCCCAGACTCGATGGCGATCCCAGCAGGATAACCTTAAGCAGCGGACTATCTTCATAAAAAAAGAGAGGAGCGACGATTTC
>DOBT01000150.1 GCA_003503675.1 Cyanobacteria bacterium UBA8530
TCACGGACTTCATCTCGATCCAGTGCCCGAGCAGCATGATGTCGATCAAGGTGGCGAGTTCCCAAAAGAAGCCCATCCCGGGAAGGCCGAAAACCACGGCGGTGCTGTAAAGGTAGGCGACGGTGATCGCGATGGCGATCAAGGTCATCATCCCGATCTTTCTTTTTTTCACTTCCTCGAAGAGACCGACCAAAAAGGGGTAGCCGCCATAGAAAAAGACGATCGAGGACAACGCGAAAAGGATCAGCGTGTCTCCCGAAAAGCGGAGGGATACTCCGAGGAACATTTGGATCATGGGGGAAAGGAGCAGGATGGGGATCGTCAGCAGGGCCGATACCCATAACCGCCTCTTGAAATCCTCGATCATCGAGACGTGGCCGCCATGCCCCATTTTCGGTGAGGGTTCGTGCCCTTCGTGACCATGATGCATCTCGTGTTCCATCCCCTTGTTTCCCTTCTGCGAGAGGCCCCGTCTTTTGATATTTCAATCAATTTATATTAACATAGGGACTCATAAAGGAGGCGAAAGATGCATTGGATGGAGGGGTGTGCCAACCTGGGGTGGGGAGGAGGGCTGTTCATGGGGCTGATGATGCTCTTCGGGAGCTTGTTCTGGATTGCCCTGCTGGTCTTGATCGTTTTGGCGATCATGCGGCTCTGGCCCCAAGCGACGGGTCTGCCGGGTCGTGAGGACGAGGCCAGATCCCTTCTTCGGCAACGCTATGCGCGGGGAGAGATCGACAAGGGGGAGTACGAGGAAAAAATGCGGGATCTGTCTTCTTGACGAGCGAAACAGCGCCATAAAGAGAAATGGAGGCCACCGCCGATGACCTCCATTTCTCTTCTTGACTTTGGGCGAGTTTCTTCAGGGTTGAACGTTGAGCGAAGGGGAAGCCATTCCGCCGTTCGGGCAGGGCTGGGAATGACGCCCCCTGCCTTGCTCCATCTCGTCGGAGGAGAGCTTGCCATCCTGATTCTTATCGATCCGGGTAAAGATTTTTTCCGGCGCTTCGGTCTTGTTACCGGGGCGCGGATGGTTGGTTCCCCAGGACTTGAATTCGTCCGACGAGACGCCGCCGTCGTTGTTGGCGTCCATCTTCTTGAGCATTTCCTTGCGATCGGGGGGACGGCGATTCGGGCGCTCGCCGGGACGCATTCTCGGACCTCTTTCGACTCTTTGACCGCTTTCCGCGGCAAGAGCTTCCGGGACAAGGGCGGGCGAAACGCATCCGAACAGGGCGATCGCCAGTAAAATGACCTTCGTTTTCTTCATCTTGATTCCTCCAATCGCTCGAATGAGGGAAGAGCCGTCAGGTGGTCTGCGCGTCGGATTCGCCGTACAACAACTCCGAGAGCTTCGGCAAAAACTCGGAATCCCCGACGTCGAGATCGCCCACGGCCTGGAGAGTGTCGGCCAACGCTTGTTTTTCATCCTCCGACAAGCTCTCGAATGTCGTGTCCTGCTGCATGGCGGTCAGTTGGGCGAGAACCTGTTCCTTGATCGCCAAGGGGTCTTGGAGCTCTACCTCCGGCTCGCTCACTACTTCAAGATTTTCAGGAGTTTCGATTACCTCGAGATCTTCCTGTTTTTCGAGCCCCGGATCAGCCGGCAATGATTCGGGGCTGGATTTCGCAGTGTCGATGTTTTGTTCTTTCGGCTCTTCAAGGCGCGCTTTGAAGGAGGCTTCCATTTCTTCCCTGGTGATGCTGCCGTTCCCGTCCTTGTCCATTTCGGCAAAGAGCTTGGCGGCCAATGCGGCCGGATCTTGCCGACTCGAAGGAAACTTGTCCGGCCGATGGGGACCACGGGGCTCCGGTCCGCCATCGATTCCTCGGTGAAACTCGTCGCGGCGCAAAGTCTGTTTCTCTTCCCCCCGTTGATGGTCGTAGCGGCCGCGTGGCCCACTGGGTCTGAAGTCGTCTTGACTCAGCACGTTCTTTTCGGGTTGCCGCTCATCGAGCTTTCCCTCGCTCGAGCCATCCTCTTTCATTTCCGGCGCCTGATGGCGCGGCAGGTGCTTGCCCGGCCCGTCGACTCTCATCTCGTTCCTCCTTCGAACAACCTTTTCGATGCGGAAAAATTGCTTCTGGGTTCCTTCGATCATCATAGGAGGCGAGCCTTTTTGTCGGGCCTTCGCTTGGTCATATGATTGTCATCTTGTTATCATTCGACCTGAAAATTTGCCTATCGAATCGCGTAGTCTAAAATGCGCGATCGCCCAAGCGCGAGATCCTCAGCTACCGAACGAGCAGTGCCGCTGGTGGTGGAGCCGCCGGCACAAGGCAGCGAAGCAAGGATGAATCCGTTTCTCGGAGAGCGAAAGTAAAAAAGGTTATCTTTGGGATAGGGTCGCCTTAATCGGTCCTTAACCGCCTGGCAGCAAGATTTCTCGAATTTTTCCCAATGATAACCTTGACGAAGGAGGGTGCACGATGGCTTTAAAAATCGGACAGGGGGGTGCGTCCCTCAAAGCGCTCCAACGTACCGTGCCCGTTCCCCCTACCGATGGGGCGCCCTCCGCCCCGGCCCCCCCTCAGAGAACCGGCCTCGCCGCCGTGACCCTGGGGGATATTTGGGGCGGCATCGTCCATTTCTTCAAGAACACCTTCCAGGCAGTGGCGAATTTCGCCAGAAACCTTTTCGGCTCTTCGAAACCGCTCGATCCGGAAAATGCATCGATCGCCCGGGCCTACAACCTCTATCCGAGCAAGGAAAACGTCGAGGCCTTCCTCGCGGAGGCCCAGAGCTATGAAAAGGTGGGGATGATCGGCCCCGGCTCTCCCGTCGATTCCGTCAAGGCCCTCCAGAAAGCCCTCAAGCAATCGGGTTTCAACGTCCAGGTCAATGGTGCCTTCGATCAGGCCACCATCGTCGCCATCACGGAGTTCAAGCGCCTCAACGGCATCCACCAAAACTACAAGTTGGCGGATGGCAACTTTGCCGTGAACGAATACGCCGACCCCGCCACCATGAGCCTGCTCCAGCAGAAAAAAAGCCAACCAGCAATGCCGCGGACACCCGTCGCTCAACCGGTGGTCCCATCGATAACGAAAACTCCCGAGGCCCCCGCCCGCGGGAACGAAGCCATCATCAAGCAATACCACCTCCTTCCGACGCAAGCGAACGTCGACGCCTTCCTGGCCGAGACCAGGGCCTTCAAGACCAATGGGGCCTTGGGCCCGGGAATGGAAGCGCCGGCCGACATCAAGGAAATGCAGACCATCCTCTCGAAATTGGGCTACTCGGTGAAGGTCAACTGCCTTTACGACGAGGCCACCGCCGCTGCCGTCGTCAAGTTCAAAAAGGACGTCGGCATCCACGAGAACTACAAGACCGACGACGGCAAATGGGCGATCAACGAATATGCCGGCCCCGATGCCCTCACCAAGATGATGGAGATGATCGAAAAAGTTGATTCACCTCCGGCCGCGACCTACACCGTCGTATCGAACGACACTCTCAGCGGGATCGCCCAGAAGACCCTCGGAAACGGCAACCGCTGGCCCGAAATCTTTGCACTGAACCGGGACAAGATCAGCAACCCCGACCAGATCTTCGCGGGCCAGGTACTCAAGCTGCCCACCGGTGCCAACAGCGCTCCGACTCCCTCTTCCAGCGCGCCGGCCTCCAACTTACCCTTCAAACTCGATGCCGCGTCGATCGCCCAGATCCTCGGCGATTCAACGGCGAACGTGCAGCGCTACTGGCCCTACCTGGTCGAAGCGCTCGAGCAGGCGGGAATCCGGGACTCGAAGGCCATCGTCGCCGTGCTGGCCACCATCGAGGTCGAGGTGCCCGATTTCGCCCCCATTCCCGAATACGCCAGCGGAGCCGCCTACGAGGGCCGTTCCGATCTGGGCAACACCCAGGCCGGCGATGGCGTGCGTTACAAGGGACGGGGTTTCATCCAACTGACGGGTCGTGCCAATTACCGCCAATATGGGCAAAAGCTCGGCATCGACCTCGAGGAAAACCCGGATCTGGCTCTCGATCCGAAGACATCCGCCCGGATCCTGGTCGAGTACTTCAAGCAGCGGGGAATCCCGCAAATGGCCTCGAACGGAGATTGGAAGGCAGTCCGGAGGGCGGTGAACGGTGGGCTCAACGGCTATGACACCTTCATCGGTGCGGTAAACAAGCTTCTCGCTCGGATCTGAGCCTCCACTCGCCCAATGATGAAGAAGCCCCCCGATCTCGAATCGATTCAACGATCAGGGGGGCTTTCATCGTCGTTTTACCAGATGTGGACGCGTTCTTCAGGTGCCTTGTAGAGGCGATCGCCCGCCTTCAGTGAGAAGGCGTCGTAGAAGCCTTCGACGTTGACGACCACTCCGTTCGTCCGGTACTGGCCCGGCGAGTGGGGATCCGAAACCAGCTGTCTACTGAGGGCTGCGGGGCGCTTCTTGATGCGCCAGGTCCTGGCGAAGGCGAGGAAGAAGCGCTGGTTGCCCGACAAGCCGTCGAGGATCGGGGCCTTCTTTTCGCCCAAAGAGCGCTGGTAGGCTTTCAGCGCCATCGTGACTCCGCCCAGATCGGCGATGTTCTCGCCCAGGGTGAAGCGCCCGTTGACGCGCTCGCCGGGCAAGGGTTCGTACGCGCCGTACTGCGTGACCAGACGGTCGGCGCGGCCCATGAAGGCCTTCTCGTCGGCGGCTGTCCACCAGTCCCGCAAACGTCCGTCGGCATCGTAGTGGCGTCCCTGGTCATCGAAGCCATGGGTGATTTCGTGCCCGATGACGGCGCCGATCGCGCCGTAGTTGAAAGCGTCATCGGCCTTGGGGTCGAAGAAGGGCGGCTGAAGAATGGCGGCGGGAAAGACGATCTCGTTGCCTACCGGGTTGTAATAGGCGTTGACCGTTTGGGGCGTCATGCCCCAGCGGGTGAGGTCCACGGCCTTTCCGGCTTCCCTCATGTCGCGCTGGTAGAGGAAGCGATTGGTACGCAACTCGTTGGCCACGGCCGCGTCGCGGGAAATCGAAAGTCCCTGGTAGCCGCGCCAATGCTCGGGGTAGCCCACTTTCACCCGGATCTTCCCCAGCTTTTCCAGGGCGGCCTTGCGGGTTGCCGGCGTCATCCATTCCAGGCTTTCGAGGTCTTCGCGGTAAGCGGCCAAAAGATTGTCCACCAGTTTGGCGACCCTTTGCTTCGAATCGGAAGAAAAGCGTTTCGCCACGTAGCGGACCCCGATCGCCTCGCCCACCTTGTCCCCGACCTGGCCGACGGCCGTCTTCCAGCGCGGCTGCATACTCGTGACCCCCTGGAGCTTCTGCTCGTAAAAGCGGAATTGGGCCTCGCGAAAGTCCTTGCTGAGATTGGAAGCGTAGGCGTCCAGCAGACGGTATCTCAGATAAGCCTTCCAGGTGCCCATGGGGGTATCGGAGGCCAATTTCACCAGGCCCTTGAAGTAGCTGGGCTCGTTGACGATGGCGCCGCTCGACTCGGGCATCCCGGCGCCATCGGCGAAGCGATCCCAGGGGAAAGCCCCGTAATCCTTCGTCCAGTTCTTTCTTTCGGAGAAGTTGTAGGTCTTGAGGGGATCCCGCAGATCGGCCTTCGGCCACTGGATGGCGGCGAGCTTGGTTTCGAAGGCCATGACCTTCCGAGCATCGGCCTTGGAAGTCCCACTCGAACGGGACAGGGTGGTGAGGTAGTCCACGTAGGCCTTTCGAAGATCTTCCGCCTTGTCGCCCTTCTTGAGGTAATAGTCGCGATCGGGCATCCCCAGGCCCGACTGCCCCCAGATCACGGCGTTGATCAGGGGATTCTTGTCGTCCGCGGACACGACGACGGCGATCGGGCTCGAGACGTGGATCTGCTGGAATTCCCCCATGAGCCGGACCACCTCTTCGAGGTTTCCGAGGGAATCGATGCGCGCCAATTCCTTTTTCAAGGGGCGGGTGCCCAGGCGATCGAGCGTCTTGAGGTCCATGAGCGAGGCGTAGAAATTACCGATCAACTGGCTGTCCCGGCTCTTCTCGGGGTGCTTGGCCGCTTCTTCCAGCAGCACGCGCACGTCGCGGTCGGCTTGCTCATCCAGGATAGTGAAGGTCCCGTAGGAAGACTTGTCGTTGGGAATGCTGGTCTTGTTGATCCAGGCCCCGTTGGCAAAACGAAACAAATCGTCTTGTGGCCGGATCGACGGATCGGAGCCCTCGAAGGACACTTGAGCGGCGACCGGGAGCGAGAAGGCGGCAAGAAGGAGCAGTGATGCCAGGGAACGTCGTTTCAAAGAAAACCATCCTTGTCTAAAAAGGGAGGAAGTGGCCCTGCTCTTTCCAAAAAGAGAAGCGGGCCGCTCGAAACCGAGCACCATGTTATTGAAAATCTTTCGCAATTGCAATGCCCCCGAATTTTTCCTTCCTCTGCTTTGCTTTCTCGGGGCCGGCCCTTTCTTCCTGGATTGAAGGAAAAAAATGATTTCGTCCATCCCTACCTAGGCAGCTCACTCTACCTTCAGCCAACATGGTTTGCCTCAATTGAATGCGATCGGGAGGAAAGAATGAAGAAAAAATTCATCCTCGGGCTCACCGTCGGGTTGCTGGGCATCGTCTCCTACAGCGCGCAGGGCAAGACGCCGGCGCCGTCGATCCTGCAAAGCCCGATGAAAAAGGCCGAAGAGGGGGTCGGAATGAAGGCCCTGCGAAAGGCCGCCCTGGAAAAAAAGCACCTGTTCCTTTTCATCTACGAGAAAGACGATGCCGAAACCCGCGCGCTCAAGAAGTCCTTCGAGGCGGTGATGGCCAAGATGGCCGACTCTTCGAACTGGGTCGGCATCGATAAAAAGGCGGAGAAAAAGCTCCTCGAAAAATATCGCCTTACCACGGCCCCCACGCCGTTCGTCCTGGTCGTGGCTCCCAACGGCGCCGTAACCGGGGGAATAAAGGACCTGTCGGAATCACGAATCCGGCAATCCATCGCAAGTCCCGGTCTACAAGTATGCCTAAAAGCACTGCAAGCGAGAAAATTCGTTCTCCTCTGCATCCAAGGCCCTTCGAATAGGATGAACCAGGCCGCGCTGCGCGGGGCGAGGGATTTCAAGGACGATCCCCAATTCTCCCATTTCACCGAGATCGTCTTCCTCGATCCCTCCGCTCCCTCGGAAGCGAGTTTCTTGAAGAAACTGGGGATCGCCCCCGACTCCGAGGAAACCAACACGGTCTTCCTGGCGCCCCCCGACTCGATTCTCGCCAAGATGACGGGAAAGACCTCCAAAGAAGATTTCGTCGACGCCTTGAGCAAATTCTCCGCCAATTACGGCCCGGGCGGCTCCACTCTCAGGAAGTAGCCGGAAAAGAACGCCAACCGATCATGTTTGGCTAAAATGCCAAGCATGATCGGTTGGCGATCGGCTGGATGGCCGTTACTTGCTGCTCGGAGCCCGTTGAAGAACGATCCGCACTTCGCACGCTCCTTTTTCGGGGAAGCGCCCGGGCGGAATGCGGAGAAGACCGTCCCGATAGGTGTAAGAGGAAACAGGCAGTTTTTTTCCGTCGATCCGGACCTCAAGGGGACGTTTCTTCAGAAAAGCTCCGAATTCGCCCCCTTCGGCCAGGGTGACGGCGATTCCGTCGGGTCGAAGTTCCTGTCGAAGGATGGCCGCCGGAGAAAGGTACTTGTCCAGCAACCCGAAGACGGCCACGCTTCCCTTTACCGGGACCAAAGAGAATAGGTCGGCCCCGTATTCCCCGAGCCTCAGCGGGAGCGGGGAATCTCCCTCGAGCAGATGGACCCGCCCCGTGCTCCTCTGGTAAACGGCGATTCTTTCGTTTCCTTCGTTTTTTTCGCTCCGCAGGCCATCGACGTCTTTTCCGCTCAGCCCGCCGAGAACCTGCGAGCACGATTTATTGACGTTGAAGGCCGCGACCACTCCCGCCTTGAAGCCCGGTCGAAGGACCTGGCCGAAGATTTTCAGCGGAACCCGCTCGATTCCCGTGTCGACCAGGAGGGTATCCCGGGTGACTCGGCCCGGTTCGTCGAGCATCAACAATCGGCCATCCGAAAAAGCCAATCGCTTCAGGAGCTCGACGTTCTCCTCGCCTATTTCGTCGGCGGTATAGATCGGACCGCCGCTGACGGCCCGGGCGATCGCGTGATACTTCGCCTGCGGAAGGTTCGATTGGAACATGTCGTAGTCCGGATAAGCGAAGTTCGAGATCCAGTAGGAATTGTAGGCGCTCTGGAAGACGTGCTCCTTGGCGAGGGCGGGATCGTGGGGCTGAAAATCGTCGCTCGCACGGGCGACGTTGGAGAAACGCCAGTTGTAGGCATTCTCGATCGTCATTTCCATGCAGTTGATCACCGGAGGGTCGCTCTTGGAAGAGAGATATCTCGAAGCCGCTTCCTGCAAGTTCCTTTGGGTCCCTTCGCTCGCGGAGAAGAGCGGTAGCAGGCCGTTGGTGAAGCGGGAAGTATTCGCCTGTCCATCGACCTTGACGAAGTCGATCCCGGAGGCGGCGAGTTTTTGGTACCAGGCGTGATAGAAGCCGTCGCTCTCTTGCCGGGGATCTTGCATGAAAAGCCCGTCCAGCCCTTCGAAAAGCTTCTCGTCCTTGAAGGAACGAGGATCGAGGCCGTCCCAGTAGCCATGCAGGGTATGCCAGACCCCGACGTGCTTGATGCCGAGGTCCTTGATTTTGGCGATCGCCCCGCGCAGCCCCCGGGGGAATTTCTGAAGATCGGCCTCGAAGCCGGCCAACTTCCGCCAGGTGGTGTTGAGCCAGCCGTCGTCGATCAGCATGAAGCCGACCGGGATCTTCTTCTTTCGGAGGGATTCCGCGCTGGCCACGAGGTGCTCCTCGGACACCTTGTCGTAGTAGGCGTTCCAGGAGCACCAGCCGAGATAACGGAAGGGCTCGGGATACTTTTTTTCCTTTCGCAGGCGGCCGTAGAACTTTCCTTCCCGGAAAGCCTCGGTATAGACCCTATCCGCCAGGCGGTAGGGATCCTCGTCGGTGGCGTAGGCGAAAAGGGGGATATGCCGGGGGGTGTTCGGAGCGAAGCTCGACATCGTCACCCCGAACTGGAGGTTGTGTTTGCCGACTTCTCCCACCATGCCGTCGCCCGCCAGAGGCACGAGCAGGTGATATCCCGGTCCTTTCTGGCGTTGCCAGAGCATCAGGACGTTGTTTTCGGGAAGCAAACGGTAATCCGAGGAGAAACTGGGGCCGGCCCAGTACGGATCGATGTGATTGATCGCCATTCCGCGTCGATATTCGGGGAGCTTCATCACCAGCTGGACGGAGTCCTTTTCGGCGAGGCGTGGTCCTCGATAATCCAGGGAAGCGGTCATCAGTCCCGGGTAACGCTTCAATCGAAGCTCGGCGTCGAGGGAGTCGATACCGATCAGTTTGTATCGCAATCGCTCGAACGCACCCCGTTCGTCCCGGTCCTTCTCGGTGGAAATCCACTCGAGCTCGAATTCGGTCAAGGATTTCCTTCCTTGCAGAGCGAGGCGGACCCGGCTCAAGGAGATGCCCTTCTCGAGGTTGACCTCGGCGCGGGCGGAGGAAGAGAAAAGAACGAAAAGAGCGAAAAGCGACGGCAATGTTTTTCGAGCGAACTTCAGGTGCCTCAAGAAAACTCCCCTCAAGCTTTGTAGGGCGTGGACAGGCTGGAATTGTACCATCGAAAAAAGGTGACGTCTCGGTGAGCGATAGCGATTTGTCACTGAAACAACTTGTCCACTCATCACCACATCGACAAACCTTTTCCCTCCCTTTCTCGATCTGCTAAAGTTGGTTCGGGTTCGAAGGGAGACCTTTCTATTGAGCACACCCCTTTTCATCGTCAATCCCCGGGCCGGCGGCGGCAAGGCCAGGTCGTTTCTTCCCCTCGGGGGCGAGATACGCTTTACGGATGGGCCGGGCCATGCCACCGAATTGGCGCGCGACGGCCTGAAGGAAGGAAGGTCGCTGATCGTGGCCGTCGGGGGAGACGGCACGCTCAACGAGGTGGTGAACGGTTTCTTCGAGGGAAATCGCCCCCTCAACCCCTCGGCGGAGCTCGGGGTGGTCGGAATCGGGACGGGGTGCGACACCATCAAGTCCTTCCGTATCCCCAAGGACCCCCGGAAAGCGTTCCGCCTATTGGATGATTTCGAGGCGCGTTCGATCGACCTTTGCCGCGTCGGCTTCCGGGATCACCATGGCGAGGAAGCCCTCCGCTATTTCATCAACATCGCCGAGGCCGGCCTCGGGGGGGCGGTGGTTTTTTCCACCAACAAGTCGACGAAAAAGCTGGGCGGCTTCCTGACTTTTTTCCTGGGCACCCTGCAGGCCATCCTGCACCATCGAAACGCCACGCTGGAACTTCAGGTCGATGGCGATCTTCCGCGCGCCCTGGTGGCCGCCAACATCGTCGTCGGAAACGGCAAGTACTTCGGAGGGGGGATGAAGATCCTGCCCCGGGCCGAATTCGACGATCAACTGCTCGAAGTCCTCGTGATGGGCGACCTCTCCCGCCTGGAACTTTTGGCCAACCTGGGCGGGGTTTATTTCGGAACCCATCTGAAACACCCCCTGGTCGAGTGTTTTCGGGCAAGTCGAGTGAAAATTTCTTCAACCAGGCCCCTGCTGCTCGATGTGGACGGTGAGCAACCCGGAACCACCCCCGCCGATTTCGAGATCCTGCCGAAGGCCCTCAAGGTCAGAATTCCGTCCTGAAATTTTGTCTTTTTCGAGGAATCGCGCTTTCCCCGCGCCGGATTTCTGGGATAATCGAGAGAACCCCTTGAGTAAGAACGTCCTACCCGGTGATTCGTGAGGATAACATGCTTTCTTTTCCGCCTTTAAACCCGATCGCCCTTTTTCTACCGGCATTTCGCCTGCCTCTGGGTGGCCCTCAAATCGGGCCGCTCTCCATCCACTGGTACGGGGTGATGTACGGCCTCGCCTTCTTCATCGGCTATTTCATCATTC